>NZ_JBHVRT010000004.1:193164-309072 GCF_042885555.1 Kitasatospora sp. NPDC058048
GGGGGCGCGGGGGGGGGGGGGTGGGCGGGGGGGCGCCGGGCGCCGGGTCGGGGGGGGGCCTTGTGGGGGGGGGGGGGCGCGCGACACCCGGCCCCCGCCCCCATCTGTCGTCGGAGCCGGGTCCGTCCCCCGGATCAGCCGTCCGCGGCCCCGGACTGCCGGGGCAGCGCCAGCGCCACCGTGTCCGCGAACTCCCGGACCGCGCTGGTCCGGCTGACCACCCGGCCGCTGTGCACCACCAGCCGGCTGTGCCCGCCCGCGAGCGCCCCGGCCAGGCTGTCCCCGCGCACCGCCAGCAGCTCCGCCGGGAACCCGGCGTCCACCCGGACCGGGGCCAGTCCGAGCGCCGCCCGGGCCTGGTTCGCCACCGCGTCGTACGCCGCCGCCGGGTCCAGCTCCCCACCGGCCGACAGCAGGTACGCCGACTCCAGCGGATCCGCCCGGCCGACCGGGTTGGACGGGTCGCGCAGCGCCCCGCTGCCCGCCGCCAGCGGCACCCGGGCGGCGGCCAACTCCCGTACCAGGCCCGGTCGCAGGCCCGTCGTCCGGCCCTCCAGCCCGGTGCAGCCGCCGTTCTGCGGCAGGCAGACGACCCGGATCCCGCTGGTCGCCAGCACCGTCGACCCGCCCCGGGCCAGTGCCCCGCACGGGCCGAGCGTCACCCGCGGCCGTAGCGGCGCCAACGCGCCCGCCAGCCGGGCGAGTTGGGCGGCGTCGGCGGCGCCGGTGTGCAGGTCCACCGGACAGTCCGCCTCCCGGGCGGCCTCCAGCAGCAGCTGCACGTACCCGGCCGGGTCCGGATCCAGGTCCGGGCAGCCGCCGGCCGCGGTGGCGCCCAGCTTGAGCGCCTCGCGCAGCTGCGCCCGGCCGTCCGCGCCGGCCCGCCCGGTGAGCAGCCGGGGCATCGCCACCGCCTGGAGCTCGGCCAGCCCGCGCAGCGCCTGCCGGGCGGTGAGCACCGCCTCCAGCCGGCGCAGTCCGTGCACGTCGCCGATCCGGACGTGGGTGCGCTGGGCGGTGGCGCCGTAGCCGAGCGAGGTCAGCGCGGCCTCGGTGACCCGGCGGGTGAGGTCGGCCGGGGTGTCCGGCGGCGGGGCGGCCAGCGCGGCGGAGAACGCGGTGTCGTAGTGGGCGTGCGCCTCGGCGGGGGCCGGGAGCAGCAGGTAGCCGCGCAGGTCGATCCGGGCGCCGGTGGTGACGGTGGGCGCGCCGGGCAGGGCGGGCAGTGGGCCGAGGCTGCCGACGGTGCCGACCGCCTGGATCCGGTCGCCGCTGATCCGGACGTCCACCACCCGCCCGTCGGCCAGCCGGGCGCCGGTGAGGAGCAGGACCGGGCCGTGCCCGAGCGGGTTGGCCGCCGGGCCGGGTCCGGAGTGCGGCCCGTCGGCGGCTGCGCTGTCCATCGCCGGCTCCTTCTCGCGTCGGCCCGTGCGGTCGGCCCCGGACCGCCGGCCCGTACCGCCGGGCGGTCCTCCCGATCAATGAGCGTCGAGCCTATGGGCCCGGGGGGCGGGGCGCCGGGAGGCGGGCAATAGTCGTATCGGGTCGGGCCGCGGCGCTCGCGGCCCGATCGAACGCCCGGCCTTGGATCGTCCGCCCGTACCCCTCACCCACCTGCGGTCTTCGCCGCGGGATACGGATTTCACCTCCGGGCGCGAAACGTGTAATCTCTTCCTCGTTCGCCCCTATAGCTCAGTCGGTAGAGCGTCTCCATGGTAAGGAGAAGGTCTGCGGTTCGATTCCGCATGGGGGCTCGGTGAGAAGCAGTCAGCCTCGGCTGTGCTGTGGATCACTGTGGCGGTGTAGCTCAGTTGGTAGAGCAAGCGGCTCATAATCGCTGTGTCACCGGTTCAAGTCCGGTCACCGCTACCCCGCGTAGTCGGTCGGGAGATCGCACTCCCGGTCGGCTACTCTTGTTGTGTTCTTATTCGTTGTCCAAGGAAGGCACTCCCGTGGCTGCCACCGACGTCCGCCCGAAGATCACGCTGGCCTGCGTGGAGTGCAAGGAGCGGAACTACATCACCAAGAAGAACCGGCGTAACGACCCGGACCGTCTTGAGATGAAGAAGCACTGCCCCCGCTGCAACTCGCACACCGCGCACCGCGAGACCCGCTGACCCTGAAGTAGGGCGACGGGCCTGTGTGAACTCAGGTCTTCTGCTCCGGGCCGCATCCCTCACAGGGGGTGCGGCCCGGAGTTTTTTCGTATCCACCCGCGTTCCGAGGAGCTGCCATGGCGCTCGACCCCTCCTTCATCGGGCGTAGTTACCCGCCCACCGAGCCGTACGAGGTCGGCCGGGAGAAGATCCGCGAGTTCGCGACCGCGGTCGGCGACGCCAACCCGGCGTACACCGACCCGGAGGCGGCGAAGGCGCTGGGCCACCCCGACGTGATCGCCCCGCCGACCTTCCCGTTCGTGATCACCTACCGAGCGGCCGGCCAGGTGGTCGAGGACCCGGAGCTGGGCCTGGACTTCAGCCGGGTGGTGCACGGCGACCAGAAGTTCGCCTACACCCGCCCGGTGCGGGCCGGTGACCGGCTGTCGGTCGTGGTGACCATCGACAACATCAAGTCGCTGGCGGGCAACGACGTGCTCACCGTGCGCGGCGAGGTGACGGACGCGACCGGCGAGCACGTTGTGACGTCGGTCATGACCCTGGTGGCCCGGGCCGCCGACGAGGCGGGGGAGTGAGCACGATGGCGATCAGCTACGACGAGGTCGAGGTCGGCACCGAGCTGCCGGCGCAGTCCTTCCCGGTGACCCGCGACACATTGGTGCGGTACGCGGGCGCCTCGGGCGATTTCAACCCGATCCACTGGAACGAGAGGTTCGCCCTGGAGGTCGGCCTGCCGGACGTCATCGCGCACGGCATGTTCACCATGGCCGAGGCGATCCGGGTGGTCACCGACTGGGTCGGCGACCCGGCCGCGGTGGTCGAGTACGGCGTGCGCTTCACCCGCCCGGTGCCGGTGCCGAACGACGGGGTCGGTGCGGTGGTCGAGGTGTCGGCCAAGGTCGCCAAGAAGCTGGACGACCGCAGGGTGCAGGTCGACCTGCTGGCCACCGCGGGCGGTCAGAAGGTGCTCGGGATGTCCCGGGCCGTGGTCCGGCTCGGCTGAGCCGCCCCTCGCGACGGCGGCCGCGGCCGGAGCCCCGTACTCACGGGATCCCGGCCGCGGCCGCGGGCCTTGCCTTGATAGTGATTGGCCACTAACTTGGAAGTCATGGCGAAGTCGAGCATCCGGATGAGCGCGGAGGAGCGGCGCGAGAGCGTCGCCCGGGCCGCCCTGATCGAGTTCGCCCGGGGTGGGTACCACGGCACCTCCACCGAGGCGATCGCCCGCCGGGTGGGCGTCTCGCAGCCGTACCTGTTCCGGCTGTTCCCGGGCAAGCAGGCGATCTTCGCCGCGGCTGCCGAGCGCTGCGTCGAGGAGACCTGGCGGGTGTTCGACGAGGCCTCGGCCGGGCTGTCCGGCGAGGAGGCCGCCGACGCGATGTCCGCCGCGTACATGAGCCTGGTCGAGGACCGTGACCAGCTCATGATGCAGATGCAGCTCTACGTCTCGGTCTTCGCGGCCCGGGCGGCCGGCGAGGAGGAGGTCGGCGAGACCGCCCGACGGCTGTGGGAGGACCTGTTCGACCGGGTCAGGATCCGGATCGGCGGCGACATGAAGGGCGCCACGCAGTTCTTCGCGTACGGGATGCTGATCAACACCATGGTGGCGCTGGGCTATCCGCCGGACCACCGGATGTGGAGCGGCTTCGACGGGGGCGAGGAGCCCGAGGAGCCAGAGGGGCCCGAGTAGCCGGGCCGCGCGGCGGGGTCCGTGCGGCCTTTTTTCGGTCCACGAAAGTTATTGAGCAATAACTACCTAGAGGAACCTGGGGGACGTCATGACGGAGAAACCGACCATGGGCAGAACCGCGGTCTGGACGCTGGTGATCGTCAGCGCGGCCAGTTTCATGGCCGCCCTGGACAACCTGGTGGTCACCACCGCACTGCCGTCGATCCGCGAGGAACTCGGCGGCGGGCTGTCCGACCTCGAGTGGACGGTCAGCGCCTACACCCTGAGCTTCGCCGTGCTGCTGATGTTCGGCGCCGCGCTCGGCGACCGCTTCGGCCGCCGACGGATCTTCCTGGTCGGCCTGACGGTCTTCACCGCCGGCTCCGCCGCGGCGGCGATGTCCCCGGGCATCGGCGACCTGATCGCCGCCCGGGCCGTCCAGGGCGTCGGGGCCGCGGTGATGATGCCGCTCACCCTGACCCTGCTCACCACCGCCGTGCCCGCGGCCAGGCGGGGGATGGCCTTCGGCATCTGGTCGGGCGTCAGCGGCCTCGCCGTCGCCGCCGGGCCGCTGATCGGCGGCTCGCTGACCGAGCACTTCTCCTGGCAGTGGATCTTCTGGGTGAACGTCCCGGTCGGCCTCGTCCTGCTGCCGCTGGCCTACCTGCGGCTCGGCGAGAGCCGGGGCGCGGGCCGGGCCCTGGACGTGCCCGGAACCCTGCTGGTCAGCCTGGGGATGTTCGGGGTCGTCCTCGGCCTGATCCGCGGCAACCCGGACGGCTGGACCAGCCCGCTGGTCCTCGGCGCCCTGGTCGCCGGCGTCCTGCTGCTGGCCGCCTTCGTCCGGTACGAGCAGCGGGTGGCCGCCCATCCGATGCTGCCGATGCGGCTGTTCCGCAACCGGGCCTTCTCCGCCGTCAACGCGGCCAGCCTGCTGATGTACCTGGGGATGTTCGGCTCGATCTTCCTGATCAGCCAGTACCTCCAGGGCGTCGGCGGCTTCAGCCCGCAGGAGTCGGGCATCCGGATGCTGCCGTGGACGGCGATGCCGCTGCTGGTCTCCCCGGTCGCGGGCATCGTCTCCGACCGGATCGGCGGCCGCCCGATCGTGGTCGCCGGGCTGGCCCTGCAGGCCGTGGGCCTGGTGCTGTTCGGCCTGGTCGCCGACGGGAGCACCGGGCTCGACTACCCCGCCCAGATCCCGGCCATCGTGATCTGCGGGATCGGTATGTCGCTGTACTTCGGCCCGACCGCCCAGCTGGTGATGGCCAGCGTCCGGCCGCAGGAGCAGGGGATCGCCTCCGGCGCCAACAACGCGCTGCGCGAGGTCGGCGGGGCGCTCGGGGTCGCCGTGCTCGCAGCGGTGTTCTCGGCGCGGGGCGGCTACCAGTCGGCGCAGGCCTTCACGGACGGGCTGGTGCCCGCGCTCTACGTCGGCGGGGCCGCCGTCGGGCTCGGCGCGCTCGCCGCGGTGTTCATCCCCCGGCGGCGCGCGGCGGCGGCCGCGGGGGCGCGGGAGGAGCGGGCCGGGGAGCCGGCCGTGCCCGCGGGGGTCTGAGGCGCCGGCCCGGGCGACCGGTGTGCGGGCGACCGGCGTACGGGCGGCGGGAGCACGGGTGGCGGGCGTGCCGGGGGGCACCCCCGCCACCCGTACGCTGGTGGGCGTGCTGGTAGAAAACGACGCCCCCCTCGCCCCGCTGACCACGCTCCGGCTCGGCGGCCCGGCCCGCCGCCTGGTGACCGCCCACACCGATGACGAGGTGATCGCCGCCGTCCGCGAGGCCGACGCGGCCGGCGAGCCGCTGCTGGTCCTCGGCGGCGGCTCCAACCTGGTGATCGGCGACGCCGGCTTCCCCGGCACCGTGCTGCGGATCGCCACCGAGGGCTTCGCCCTGGACGGCACCGCGCTGGAGGTCGCGGCCGGCGAGACCTGGTCCGAGGTGGTCCGCCGGACCGTCGTGGACCACGGGCTGGCGGGCATCGAGTTCCTGGCCGGCATCCCCGGTTCGGCGGGTGCCACCCCGGTACAGAACGTGGGCGCCTACGGCCAGGAGGTCGCTCAGTCGGTCACCGAGGTGGTCGCGTACGACCGCGCCGCCGACGAGGTGGTCGTGCTCTCGAACGCCGAGTGCGCGTTCTCCTACCGGCACAGCCGCTTCAAGGCCGAGCCGGAGCGCTACGTGGTGCTGCGGGTGCGGTTCCGCCTGGAGGACAACGGCGGCCTCTCCACCCCCGTCCGCTACGCCGAGACCGCCCGGCACCTGGGCGTCGAGCAGGGCGAGCGGGTGGCGGTCGGCACCGCCTGGAACGCGGTGCTGCTGCTGCGCGCCGGCAAGGGCATGGTGCTGGACCCGGCGGACCACGACACCTGGTCGGCCGGCTCCTTCTTCACCAACCCGGTGCTCACGGCCGCGCAGTACGACTCCTTCCGCACCCGCCCGGGTGCCGAGGACGCCCCCGCCTACCCGGCCCCGGAGGGCCGCACCAAGACTTCGGCGGCCTGGCTGATCGACCGGTCCGGCTTCGGCAAGGGCTACGGCAGCGGCCCGGCGACGCTCTCCACCAAGCACACCCTGGCGCTCACCAACCGCGGCTCGGCCACCGCCGAGGACCTGCTGGCGCTGGCCCGGGAGATCCGGGACGGGGTCCGCGAGGCCTTCGGGGTGGAACTGGTGAACGAGCCGGTGATGGTGGGCGTCGAGCTCTGAGGCGGCGCCTCGTCAGGCGGGTACGGCGGCCGGCTCCGCGGGGGCGCGGCCGCCCACCAGCCAGGCGTCGATGTCCGCCAGCAGCTCCTTGCGGACGGCCTCCGGCGCGACCGAACCGCGCACCGACTGCCGTGCCAGCTCGGCGAGTTCGGCGTCGGAGAAGCCCAGCACGTCCCGGACCAGCTCGTACTGGGCGGCCAGCCGGCTGCCGAACAGCAGCGGGTCGTCGGCGCCCAGCGCGAGCGGCACCCCGGCGTCGAAGAGCCGGCGCAGCGGGACCTCCTCGGGGTGCTCGTAGACGCCGAGCGAGACGTTGGAGGACGGGCAGACCTCGCAGGTGACCTGCCGGTCCGCCAGCCGCTCCATCAGCCTCGGGTCCTCGGCGGCGCGCACGCCGTGGCCGATCCGGCCGGCGCCCAGGTCGTCCAGGCAGTCCCGGACGGACTCCGGGCCGGAGAGCTCGCCGCCGTGCGGGGCCGCCAGCAGCCCGCCGTTGCGGGCGATCGCGAAGGCCCGGTCGAAGTCCCGGGCCAGGCCTCGGCGCTCGTCGTTGGAGAGGCCGAAGCCGACCACCCCGTGGTCGGCGTAGCGGACGGCCAGCCGGGCCAGCGTCCGGGCGTCCATCGGGGACTTCATCCGGTTGGCCGCGACCAGGACCCGGATGCCCACGCCGGTCGCCGCGGCGGCGTGCTCCACCGCGTCCAGGATCAGCTCCAGCGCGGGGATCAGACCGCCCAGCCGGGGCGCGTACGAGGTCGGGTCGACCTGGATCTCCAGCCAGCGGGAGCCGTCCCGCCGCTCGTCCTCGGCGGTCTCCAGGACCAGCCGGCGGATGTCCTCCTCGTCCCGCAGCACCGAGCGGGCGGTGTCGTACAGCCGCTGGAAGCGGAACCAGCCCCGCTCGTCGGTGGCCCGCAGTCGGGGCGGCTCGCCGGAGCTGAGCGCCTCCGGCAGCCGGACGCCGTGCTTGTCGGCCAGCTCCAGGAGGGTGGCGGGCCGCATCGAGCCGGTGAAGTGCAGGTGCAGGTGGGCCTTCGGGAGGCCCCTGACGTCTCGCGGGTTCAACAGGCGTTCCATTCACCGATACTGCCGTATGCGGCCCCCGAACGGGAACCGCCTCCTTTCCATCCCCCGAAGGGGTGAAAGGAGGCGGCGTGCCGGGTGAATCCCGTATGTCGGATTGACGTCAGTTCTCGAACCGGGTCAGTCGCGGGCCTCGCCGAGCAGCTTCTGCACCCGGCTGACGCCCTCGACCAGGTCGGCGTCGCCGAGCGCGTAGGAGAGCCGCAGGTAGCCGGGGGTGCCGAAGGCCTCGCCCGGGACGACCGCGACCTCGGCCTCGTCCAGGATCAGGGTGGCCAGCTCGCCGGAGGTCTGCGGGCGCTTGCCGCGGATCTCCTTGCCCAGCAGGCCCTTCACCGACGGGTAGGCGTAGAAGGCGCCCTCGGGCTCGGGGCAGAACACGCCGTCGATCTCGTTGAGCATCCGCACGATGGTCTTGCGGCGGCGGTCGAAGGCCTCGCGCATCTCGGAGACCGCGTCCAGGTCGCCGGCCACGGCGGCCAGGGCGGCGCGCTGGGCGACGTTGGAGACGTTCGAGGTGGCGTGCGACTGGAGGTTGGTCGCGGCCTTGATGACGTCCTTGGGGCCGATCACCCAGCCCACCCGCCAGCCGGTCATCGCGTAGGTCTTGGCGACACCGTTGACCACGACGCACTTGTCGGCCAGCTCGGGCAGCAGGGCCGGCAGCGAGGTGAAGGTGGCGTCGCCGTACACCAGGTGCTCGTAGATCTCGTCGGTGAGCACCCACAGGCCGTGCTCCAGCGCCCAGCGGCCGATCGCCTCGGCCTCGGCCTCGGTGTACACCGCGCCGGTCGGGTTGGACGGCGAGACGAACAGCACGACCTTGGTGTTCTCGGTGCGCGCGGCCTCCAGCTGCTCGACCGAGACCTTGTAGCCGGTGGTCTCGTCGGAGACGACCTCCACCGGGACACCGCCGGCCAGCTGCACCGACTCCGGGTAGGTGGTCCAGTACGGGGCCGGGATGATGACCTCGTCGCCCGGGTCCAGGATCGCCGCGAAGGCCTCGTAGATCGCCTGCTTGCCACCGTTGGTGACCAGCACCTGGGAGGCGTCCACCTGGTAGCCGGAGTCGCGCAGCGTCTTGGCGGCGATCGCGGTCTTCAGCTCGGGCAGGCCACCCGCCGGGGTGTACCGGTGGTTCTTCGGGTCGCGGCAGGCCTCGACGGCCGCCTCGACGATGTAGTCCGGGGTGGGGAAGTCGGGCTCACCGGCGCCGAAGCCGATGACCGGGCGGCCGGCGGCCTTGAGGGCCTTGGCCTTGGCGTCCACGGCGAGGGTCGCGGACTCGGCGATCGCACCGATCCGGGCGGAGACCCGGCGGTCGGCGGGGCGGATGGACTGGTCGGGCTGAGGGGTGGAAGCGCTCATGCCTGCATCGTCGCAGAACCCGGACCTACCGGGCATCGGGGTATCGGCATCCGTACGTTCCCGTCCGAATCGCGGCCCCGGCGATCCGTCGGCGGGCGCCCCGCCGGACCGGACATCCGCCGGGTGGCCGGCCGGTCCGGAAGAAGAGGTTCGACCAAACACCCCTCGACCACGTACACTCGCTGCTCGACGGCCCGCCGAGAAAAACCGGAGCTTTCACCGCCTGTACAGACAGCGGGGGGAGATGCGGTAGGTTGGTCGCCACCGGAGCCGCGAGGCACCGTAGGGCAATAGCTCAATTGGTAGAGCACCGGTCTCCAAAACCGGCGGTTGGGGGTTCGAGTCCCTCTTGCCCTGCTGCTAGATCCGTTTTCAGCCCGTTCGCTCCACAGGAGTGAGCGGGCTTGATGCGGAGATGGCACCGATCAGCACCGCTGGCCGACTGGCCGTGCCCCACCGGGAGCGCGGCGAAGCTCGGCAGGACCCGGATTCAGGTGAGGACGAGTGACGGAGACCACGGGCTCCACCGCAACGCCTGAGAGCGGCAACCCCGAGGGTGCCGATGGCGTTGCCGAGAACACGGCCGAGGGCGAGAGCAAGTCCGGCAAGCAGAAGAAGTCCGGCAAGCGGGGCAAGAAGGGCCTGTTCGCCAGGATGGGTCTGTTCTACCGCCAGATCATCGCCGAGCTGCGCAAGGTCGTCTGGCCCACCCGCGGCGAGCTCACCAGCTACACCGCCGTCGTGGTCACCTTCGTCGTGGTCGTGATGGCCTTCGTGGCCGGCCTGGACTATGGCTTCTCCAAGCTGAGCCTCCTGGTCTTCGGCTGACCGGCCGCCTCACCTTTCGAACAGCTTCCCGACCCGGGCCGAATCCTCGGCCCGGGTCGAGCTGTCGGTGCCGGACGTACGCGCGGTTACCGTGGACTCGGTACTGTTGAAGTCTCCGAGACCTCGCCTGGCGCCCGCGCGAGCGGCCGTACGCCGGACCGGTCGAGGAGCGCGCCACCTTCACCATCTCCAGGAAAGAAGCCGCCACCGTGTCTGAGTCCCCCCTGTACGACGCCGACGAGACCGTCCGCGAGGCGGATGCGGATGTCGCCGCCGCGCCGGACGCGACCGAGCTGGCTGACGACGTCGAGTCCGCCGAGCAGATCGTGGACGCCGCGGACAGCGACGAGGACGAGGTCGAGGCGTACGACGAGGCCGAGGCCGGCGAGCCCGCCGAGGAGGCCGCGCTGCACGTGGAGGGCGAGGCCGAACTCGACGCCGAGCTCGCCGACGGGGAGACCGTCGAGGAGGAGCCGGCCGAGGAGGTCGACCCGGTCGCCAAGTTCCGCGAGGACCTGCGCTTCATGCCGGGCGAGTGGTACGTGATCCACACCTACGCCGGCTACGAGAACCGGGTGAAGCAGAACCTGGAGCAGCGCGCCGTCTCGCTGAACGTCGAGGAGTACATCTTCCAGGCCGAGGTGCCGCAGGAGGAGGTCGTCCAGATCAAGAACGGCGACCGCAAGACCATCCGCCAGAACAAGCTCCCCGGCTACGTCCTGGTGCGCATGGACCTCACCCCGGAGTCCTGGGGCGTCGTGCGCAACACCCCGGGTGTCACCGGCTTCGTCGGCAACGCCTACGACCCGTACCCGCTGACCCTGGACGAGGTCGTCAAGATGCTCGCCCCCGACGTCGAGCGCCAGGCCGCCAAGGAGGCGGGCAAGCCGTCGCCGATCAAGCCGAGCGAGATCCAGGTGCTGGACTTCGAGGTCGGCGACTCGGTCACCGTCACCGACGGTCCGTTCGCGACCCTCCAGGCGACCATCAACGAGATCAACCCGGACTCGAAGAAGGTCAAGGGCCTGGTCGAGATCTTCGGCCGGGAGACCCCGGTCGAGCTCTCCTTCGACCAGATCCAGAAGAACTAGTCCCACGGTCTTCGGATCCGGGGCGGGGCCGAGGGCCCTGCCCCGGATCCGTTTTGGTCCAGCGGCGCCGACGCGTTAGCCTGGTCCGATGTGTGTGCTGGCGGCCGGGTGTCGCCCCGGTTCCGCACGCACCAGCAATCACCTCTCGGAAGGACCCGGAGAGACATGCCTCCCAAGAAGAAGAAGATCACGGGGCTTATCAAGCTCCAGATCAACGCCGGTGCGGCCAACCCGGCGCCGCCGGTCGGCCCCGCGCTGGGTCAGCACGGCGTCAACATCATGGAGTTCTGCAAGGCCTACAACGCCGCGACCGAGTCGCAGCGCGGCATGATCGTGCCGGTGGAGATCACGGTCTACGAGGACCGTTCCTTCACCTTCATCACGAAGACGCCGCCGGCCGCGCGCCTCATCCTGAAGGCCGCCGGTGTGGACAAGGGCTCCAGCGAGCCGCACAAGACCAAGGTCGCCAAGCTCACCAGCGCCCAGGTCCGCGAGATCGCCACCACCAAGATGCCCGACCTGAACGCCAACGACCTGGACGCCGCGGAGAAGATCATCGCCGGCACCGCCCGGTCGATGGGCATCACCGTCGAGGGCTGAGAATCTCCCTTCCCGCCAGGGAAAAGTTGATTCAGCCGTTCTTGTGGTAGGGCCCGCGCAGGCCCGTGACACCACACCTCCATTCACCATTCAGGAGCAGCCATGAAGCGCAGCAAGGCCCTGAAGGCCGCGGACGCCCAGGTCGACCGCGAGCGCCTTTACGCCCCCCTCGAGGCCGTCCGCCTCGCCAAGGCGACCAGCACCACCAAGTTCGACGGCACCGTCGAGATCGCCATGCGTCTGGGTGTCGACCCGCGCAAGGCCGACCAGATGGTCCGCAGCACCGTGATCCTCCCGCACGGCACCGGTAAGACCGCTCGGGTCCTGGTCTTCGCGACCGGCGAGCGTGCCGAGGCCGCGCGTGCTGCGGGTGCCGACATCGTCGGCTCCGACGAGCTCATCGACGAGGTCGCCAAGGGCCGCCTCGACTTCGACGCCGTCGTCGCCACCCCGGACCTCATGGGCAAGGTCGGCCGCCTCGGCCGCGTGCTCGGCCCCCGTGGCCTGATGCCGAACCCGAAGACCGGCACCGTGACTCCGGACGTCGCCAAGGCGGTCAACGAGATCAAGGGCGGCAAGATCGAGTTCCGCGTCGACAAGCACTCGAACCTGCACTTCATCATCGGTAAGGCCTCCTTCACCGACGAGCAGCTGGTCGAGAACTACGCCGCCGCGCTGGACGAGGTGCTCCGCGCCAAGCCGTCCGCCGCCAAGGGCCGCTACATCAAGAAGACCGCGATCTCGACCACCATGGGCCCCGGCATCCAGGTGGACCCGAACCGCACCCGTAACCTCCTCGTCGAGGAGGACCCGGCCGCGGTCTGAGCCTCAGCGCTCTAGAGCAGTCCGTACGGCGGGCCCGCACCCCCTTCACCGGGGGTGCGGGCCCGCCGTCGTTCCCGGGGGCGGGGCCGGTGCGGGCCGGAGGGCCGGGCGGGCTGCCGGACCGGGACACCCGCGGATGGGAACGGCGGGCCGAACCGTCGTACGCTCTGCCGGTCAGACCACATGGAGCACCTGTGACCGCCGGAGTGTGCCGTGCCGCCCGCCCCTCGCCCCACCGTTCTCGCAGCGGCCCTGCTGCTCGCCACCACCACCGGGTGCAGCCTGCTGGCCGCTCCGACCACCGGCACCCCCGGGGGTCCCGCGCCGGTGCCGCCCAAGCAGGTGGTGCTCACCGCCGCGCAGGCGCTGGACGACGCCGGCAGCGCCCGGATCGACGTGGTGCGGGAGGGCCCGGGCGGCCGGCGCACCGCGAGCGGCTCCCTGGTCTGGGGCGCCTCGGACGAGGCCCGACTGACCGTCACCGACGAACGCGGCAGCGGCCGGCTGACCGTGAAGGACGGCGCCCTCGACCTCGTCTACCAGGACGGCGCGGCCAGGCACGCGGAGCGGAGCACCGCCGAGTCGGTCGACCCCGGGGCGGGCCCCGACCCGGAGGGCTTCGCGGGCGGCTGGACGACGGCGCTGATCTCCAGCCCGGGCGGCCGGGCGTACGAGGTCGCCCAGGGCGTCAAGCTCACCTCGCTCGGCGGCGAGCAGCTGGCCGGGGTGACCGTGGCGCACTACCAGGGCTCCGCGCCGGTGGCCGAACTGTTCGGCAAGGACGAAGAGTTGAGCCCGCAACGGCGCGCCGCCACGCTGGACTGGTACCGGCAGCACGGGGTGACGGCGATCGGCTACGACATCTGGGTCGGGCCCGGCATGCAGCTGCTGAGGCTGCGCGAGACGGTCCGGGGGGACGCGGGAACCACGGTGACGACGACCGATGTCTCTGCTCCCGGGGCGGCGGACGCGACGCCTGCCGCGGACGGGTGACGGGGAGGCGGATATCCGGTGCGTGGGGACATCGACGATCCGTTAGAGTCCGCATGAAAAGAACATGAGAAGAGCTGACGATCGGTTCTTCCATGGGGATCTGGATCTCACGGGGGTATCTCCATGCGCGCTCTGCGCCTCGCCTCGGCCGTCGCGACGGCGGCCGTCCTGCTCGGTGCCGCGACCGCCTGCGGCAGTGACGCCAAGACCGGCGACGCCAAGGGCGGCACCAAGACCGGTGAGGCCAAGCCCGGTGACACCAAGAGCGCCGACGCCAAGGGCGCCGACCCGCTCGCGGCGGCCCTGGCCGCGGACCCGAAGGCCGCGCTGGCCGCGTCCGCCGTGGTGATGCAGAAGGCCGGCAACGGCAAGGTCACCATGATCCCGGCCGATCCCGCCGACCCCGCCGGCACCGGCGACGCGGACTGGAAGGACCCGGCCAAGGCGGCCGTGGACCTGGCCAGCGACATCGAGGGCAAGAAGCTCCGGATCCGGGTGCTCGGAACGGACGCCTACCTCGGCGGCGGCGACGACGTCGCGCCGGCCCTGGGCGGCAAGCACTGGGTCAAGATGCCCGCCGACGCGACGGGCGACAGCTTCCGGGCGGTCGGCCAGATGACGAACCCGGTCGTCCTGCTCACCGTCGCGGCCCAGAGCGGCAAGCTCTCCAAGGTCGGCCAGGAGGCCGTGGACGGCGTCCAGACCACCCACCTGCGGGCGGAGCAGGACACCGCCGCGCTGGTGGCCGGGATGACGGCGCTCTCGGCGGGCCAGCGCACGGCCGTCCAGAAGACGCTGGAGGAGGACGGCAAGACCCTCACCATCGACTTCTGGCTGAACGGCAACCAGGAGCTCGTCCAGTACAAGGAGTACGGCGACACCAACGGCGAGAAGCAGGCCGTCACGATCAAGTACTCCAACCTCGGCAAGGCCGCCGCGATCGCGGCGCCGGCCGCCGCCGACCTCGGCAACGAGGCCGACGTGCTCAAGCTGCTCGGCTGATCCGGCCGGACCGGGCACCGGGCCCACCCGCAACAACCGGCTACCACCCCGGGCGCACGACGCGCCCGGGGGTCCTCAAGGGGGGAATCATGGCTGGAACCCGCAAGACCGCCGTCGCCGTCGTCCTCGCCGCCCTGGCGCTGACCGCGACCGCGTGCAACAACAACGACAAGAGCGCCGCCCCGGCCGCGCCGACCACGGCCGCCACCTCGGCCACCCCGTCGGCGGCCGCCCCGACCACCGCCGCGAAGCCGGAGAAGGTCAGCCCGGCGGTCTTCCTGGAGCAGGTCACCCAGAAGACCGGCGCGGCCAAGTCGGCGAAGGTCGACGAGGTGATCCAGGTCGGCCAGGTCGTCATGAAGGGCCAGGGGGCGGTGTCCTGGGCCGACGGCCTGGAGGCCGACCTCACGATGGACCTGTCGGGCTCCCCGATGGCCAAGCTCCTGGAGCCGCTGACCGGCGGGCCGAAGGTGCACTACCTGTACGCCAAGGACGCCATGTACATGGGCCTGGGCGGGCAGCTGCTGGAGAGCGGCAGCCCGAAGTGGGTGCGCTACAGCAAGGCCGACATGGCCAAGGCGTCCGGTGGCACGACCGACCAGCTGCAGAGTGCGGACCCGGTGCAGGGCGTCCGGACGCTGATCGCCAGCGGCAAGGTCACCGAGGTCGGCCAGGAGACGGTGAACGGCAAGGCCACCACCCACTACTCCGGTGTGCTCAGCGCGGCCGACGTGCTCAAGGCCACCAGCCAGGGCATGACCCAGGCGCAGGTCGACAAGATCAAGCAGAACCTGGACACGGCCGGCATCACCACCGACCAGATCGACGTCTGGGTCGACGCCGACAAGCTCGTGGTCAAGCGGAGCGAGGTGGCCGACACCAAGGCCGGCGCGCTGAACGTCACCGTCAGCTACTCGGACTACGGCACCCCGGTGATCGCCTCCACCCCGGCGGACTTCATCGACCTCGCCGACCTGCAGAAGGCCGCGGCCGGCAGCTGATCCGCGCGGCCGGGGAGGCGGGGCGCCGGAAGCCGGTCCCCGCCTCCCCGGCCCCGGGCCCGGCTGGGCCGACCCGGTGGATCCGCCCGGCGGAGGGGGCCGCCACCGGGCGGACCGGGGACGGGTGGCAAGGTGGCCGGGACGGGGCCGCCGCAGGACGGGGCCGGGCGAGAGGGGAACGGGCGATGGCGGCACGGCAGCGGTTGGCGGCAGTGGCCGCCGTCGCCCTGCTGGCGAGCGGGCTGAGCGGGTGCGGCGGGGACGGCGGCGCGCCCGCCGCGACGCCCGGCAGCCCGAGCCCGGTCGGCGCCCCGCTCTCCACCGCCTCCCCGAGCGCGCAGGCCAAGCCCACCGACCGCTCGCCGCACGGGGTGCTGCTCTCGGCCCAGCTGGCCATGCAGACCGCCCGCCGGGCCAAGGTCAGCTACCGGCTCGGTTCGGACGCCGGGTCCGGCCCGTTGTTCTGGCAGCCCAAGACCGCGCTCCAGATCAAGCGCTCCACCCCGGCCGAGGCCGAGCAGCTGATCGTCGTGGACACCGTCGCCTACCAGGGCGGGGACGCCGCCACCGCTGCCCGGCAGGGCGGCCGCCACTGGGAGCGCTTCACCGTCCCGCCGGACGCGGACGGCCACAAGGAGATCCCGTACGCCGGGCTGATCGACCTGCTGAACCCGGTCGAGGCGCTGACCGCGGCCAACGCCGAGGGGACGGACCCGGTCTTCGTCGGCGAGGAGAAGTTCGAGGACTCCACCGTCGAGCACTACCGGGTCACCACCACCGCCGAGAAGTACGCCGCCGCCCAGACCCAGCTGACCCAGTCCCGCCGGGACGGCCTGCGGGCCGCGCTCGCGCCCGGCGGCTCGATCTCCCTCACCCTGGACCTCTGGCTCAACGACAAGGACCAGCTGGTCCGGCTCCAGCGCACCGGCAGCGGGGACAGCGGGCGGGCGGACGACTCGGTCCTCTACACCGACCTCGCCGGCGCGCTGCTCTCGGCGCAGGCGCCGGCCGAGACGGACACCGCGGACACCGGTGTCCGGACGGTCTCCCCGCTGGCCCGCTGAGCGGGCACCCGGGATGCTCCGGGACGGCCCGGGCCCACCCCGTCCGGGGGCGATTTGCACCTCGCGGAGGGCTCCGGCTACGCTGGCCGAAGCCAAAGACCGCTGGTTGTCGCCGCGCCCGTCAGGGAGCAGGTGACCGAAGGATCTGCGCTTCGTCGCAGGCAGCCCGCGCAGGTGCGTCTGGAGCTTCGACTTCCGGGTCCCGCGTTCGCGTGGAGGTCCGTCGAGGTCGTTCCGAGCCCCGTGCCCCTGTGCACCGGGGCTCATTGCATTTCTGCAAGGGCTTTCCTTCCGTCCGGTCGGTCCACGGCGACCTAGGTCGACTTTCGCGGTCGGCCCGAATTCGACATCACGGAAGGAGGCGTAAGCCTATGGCCAGGCCCGACAAGGCTGCCGCCGTCGCCGAGATCACGGACAAGTTCCGTGGCTCCTCCGCGGCGCTGCTGACCGAGTACCGCGGTCTCTCGGTGAAGCAGGTCAAGACCCTGCGTCGCTCGCTCGGCGACAACGCCGAGTACGCCGTGGTGAAGAACACGCTGACCAAGATCGCGGCCAATGAGGTCGGGATCACGGAGCTCGACGACCTGTTCAACGGTCCGACGGCTGTCGCCTTCGTCACCGGTGACCCGGTGGAGTCGGCGAAGGCTCTGCGTGACTTCGCCAAGGAGAACCCCGCTCTCATCATCAAGGGCGGTGTCCTTGACGGTAAGGCGCTGTCCGCCGATGAGATCAAGAAGCTCGCGGACCTCGAGTCCCGCGAGGTGCTGCTCGCCAAGCTGGCGGGTGCCCTGAAGGCCAAGCAGTCCCAGGCTGCCGCGCTCTTCCAGGCCCTGCCGTCGAAGCTCGTCCGCACTGTGGACGCGCTGCGCGACAAGGTCGAGCAGGGCGGTGCCGGTACGCCGGCTCCCGCCGCCGAGGACGCCGCCGCCGAGTAATTCGGCAGGCTCACGCCTCGCTGCGGGCCCGTACGCCCGCCCCACCCGTACATCCGGCACCAACCTGCCGATTTAGTGGAAGGACGCCATCATGGCGAAGCTGTCCCAGGACGAGCTGCTCGCGCAGTTCGAGGAGCTCACCCTCATCGAGCTGGCCGCCTTCGTGAAGGCCTTCGAGGAGAAGTTCGACGTCACCGCCGCCGCCCCGGTCGCCGTTGCCGCCGCCGGCGTTGCCGGCCCGGCCGCCGAGGCCGCTGAGGAGCAGGACGAGTTCGACGTCATCCTCGATGGCGCCGGCGACAAGAAGATCCAGGTCATCAAGGAGGTGCGCACCCTGACCTCCCTCGGCCTGAAGGAGGCCAAGGACCTCGTTGACACCGCTGGTGCCAAGGTCCTGGAGAAGGTTGCCAAGGACGTTGCCGAGAAGGCCAAGGCTGCCCTCGAGGGCGCCGGCGCCAAGGTCACCGTCAAGTGATCTCGCGCCCCCTCTGAGGGGGCGTAGGGCCGGGCCGATCACCCTTGCGGGTGGTCGGCCCGGCTTTTTCGCGTTTCCGGGCCGGGTCCGGGCCCCGCCGGGGCCGCCCCCGGTCCCGTTCCCCCGACCGGCCGGTACGGCCCGCCGGCGTGGCCGACGGCCCACTCGGCACCGTCGGTGCCGGGGGGTATGGTGATCACCGTCGTCGAGGGCGGCGCCACCACGGCTTCTGTAACGCCGGGGGGCTCCGGATCGATAGACAGGTCGAGGCCCGCGCCGCCGGCGGGCCCTTGACGAACCTGGCGCGGCGCGCGATTCTCAAGGCGCGAGTCCGCCCGGTTGGTTCGCCACTGGATGCATAACCAGTGGCTCCGGCGGGAAATGACTCCACGTGAGTTAGAGCAGTACCCGGTGGGCGCCCGCGCCCGCCGGCTACCGGGAGGAGTCTCCGATTCGGTCTCCGAATCAGAGCTGGACAGCAGTGTCGCCATTGGCTACACTGTCCCTTTGCGCTGCCTGTTAGCTTCTCCGTGACTCGTCGCCCGGAGTTTGCGTTGCCCTGATGGGGTCTGGCACCGCCTCCGCAAAGCGGCTCTGACCTGGGGTTTCGACCCCGGCGGAGGCCAGTGGCGAGGGAGGCGGCACCAAGCCCAAGCAGGCCCGGCTGGTACGCGCGTAGTGAGCTCCGAGCCCTCGGAAGGACCCCCCTCTTGGCCGCGCCGCGCAACGCCTCGAACAATTCCGCCGCATCCACCGCCCCGCTCCGCGTCTCGTTCGCGAAGATCAAGGAGCCCCTCGAGGTCCCGAACCTCCTGGCCCTGCAGACCGAGAGCTTTGACTGGCTGCTCGGCAACGCGGCCTGGAAGTCCCGGGTCGAGGCGGCCCTGGAGAGTGGTCAGGACGTCCCCACGAAGTCCGGTCTGGAGGAGATCTTCGAGGAGATCTCCCCGATCGAGGACTTCAGCGGGTCGATGTCGCTGACCTTCCGCGACCACCGTTTCGAGCCGCCGAAGAACTCCATTGACGAGTGCAAGGACCGCGACTTCACGTTCGCGGCCCCGCTCTTCGTCACGGCCGAGTTCACCAACAACGAGACCGGTGAGATCAAGTCTCAGACGGTCTTCATGGGCGATTTCCCGCTCATGACCCACAAGGGCACGTTCGTGATCAACGGCACCGAGCGTGTCGTCGTGTCGCAGCTCGTCCGCTCCCCGGGTGTGTACTTCGACTCCACCCTGGACAAGGTGTCCGACAAGGACATCTACTCCTGCAAGGTCATCCCCTCGCGTGGTGCCTGGCTGGAGATGGAGATCGACAAGCGCGACATGGTCGGCGTCCGCATCGACCGCAAGCGCAAGCAGTCCGTCACCGTGCTGCTCAAGGCGCTCGGCTGGACCAACGAGATGATTCTCGAGGAGTTCGGCGAGTACGAGTCGATGCGCGCCACCCTGGAGAAGGACCACACCCAGGGCCAGGACGACGCGCTGCTGGACATCTACCGCAAGCTGCGTCCGGGCGAGCCGCCCACGCGCGAGGCCGCGCAGACGCTTCTGGAGAACCTGTACTTCAACCCGAAGCGCTACGACCTCGCGAAGGTCGGCCGTTACAAGGTCAACCGCAAGCTGGGCAACGCCGAGTCGCTGGACTCCGGCGTGCTCACCGAGCCCGACATCATCGGTGCGATCAAGTACCTGGTGAAGCTGCACGCGGGCGAGACCGAGTGGCGTGACGACGAAGGCCGCGACATCGTGGTCGAGGTCGACGACATCGACCACTTCGGCAACCGTCGCCTGCGCAACGTCGGCGAGCTCATCCAGAACCAGGTCCGTACGGGTCTCGCCCGTATGGAGCGCGTCGTGCGCGAGCGCATGACCACCCAGGACGTCGAGGCGATCACGCCGCAGACCCTGATCAACATCCGGCCGGTCGTCGCCTCCATCAAGGAGTTCTTCGGCACCAGCCAGCTGTCGCAGTTCATGGACCAGACGAACCCGCTGTCGGGCCTGACCCACAAGCGTCGTCTGTCCGCGCTGGGCCCCGGTGGTCTGTCCCGTGAGCGGGCCGGCTTCGAGGTCCGTGACGTGCACCCCTCGCACTACGGCCGCATGTGTCCGATCGAGACCCCCGAAGGCCCGAACATCGGTCTGATCGGCTCGCTCGCCTCCTACGGCCGGGTCAACGCGTTCGGCTTCATCGAGACCCCGTACCGCAAGGTCATCGAGGGTGTCGTCACGGAGAAGGTCGACTACCTGACCGCCGACGAGGAGGACCGCTACGTCATCGCCCAGGCGAACGCGCCGCTGACCGCGGACCTGCACTTCGCCGAGCCGCGTGTCCTGGTCCGCCGCCGTGGCGGCGAGATCGACTACATCCCGGGCACCGAGATCGACTACATGGACGTCTCGCCGCGCCAGATGGTGTCGGTCGCGACCGCCATGATCCCGTTCCTCGAGCACGACGACGCCAACCGCGCGCTCATGGGCTCGAACATGATGCGCCAGGCGGTGCCGCTGCTGAAGAGCGAGGCTCCGCTGGTCGGTACCGGCATGGAGTACCGCTGCGCCGTCGACGCCGCGGACGTCATCACCGCCGAGAAGGCCGGTGTCGTCCAGGAGGTCTCGGCCGACTACGTCACCGTGGCCAACGACGACGGCACGTACACCACGTACCGCGCCGCCAAGTTCACCCGCTCGAACCAGGGCACCGCCTTCAACCAGAAGGTGCTCGTGGACGAGGGCGCCCGGGTCGAGGTCAACCAGGTGCTGGCCGACGGCCCGTGCACCGACGAGGGCGAGATGGCCCTCGGCAAGAACCTGCTCGTGGCGTTCATGTCGTGGGAGGGTCACAACTACGAGGACGCGATCATCCTGTCGCAGCGCCTCGTGCAGGACGACGTCCTCTCCTCGATCCACATCGAGGAGCACGAGGTCGACGCCCGTGACACCAAGCTCGGCCCCGAGGAGATCACCCGGGACATCCCGAACGTCTCCGAGGAGGTCCTCGCGGACCTCGACGAGCGCGGCATCATCCGCATCGGCGCCGACGTCGTCACCGGCGACATCCTGGTCGGCAAGGTCACGCCCAAGGGCGAGACCGAGCTGACCCCGGAGGAGCGCCTGCTCCGCGCGATCTTCGGTGAGAAGGCCCGTGAGGTCCGCGACACCTCGCTGAAGGTTCCGCACGGTGAGTCCGGCAAGGTCATCGGCGTCCGCGTCTTCGACCGCGAAGAGGGCGACGAGCTGCCCCCGGGCGTCAACCAGCTGGTCCGCGTCTACGTGGCCCAGAAGCGCAAGATCACCAACGGTGACAAGCTCGCCGGCCGTCACGGCAACAAGGGCGTCATCTCGAAGATCCTGCCGGTCGAGGACATGCCGTTCCTGGAGGACGGCACCCCGGTCGACATCATCCTCAACCCGCTGGGTGTCCCGTCCCGAATGAACCCGGGACAGGTCCTGGAGATCCACCTCGGGTGGCTCGCCAAGCAGGGCTGGGACGTCTCCGGGCTGGCCGACGAGTGGGCCCAGCGCCTGCAGGCGATCGGCGCCGACACGGTCGAGGGCGGCACCAACCTCGCCACCCCGGTCTTCGACGGCGCCCGCGAGGACGAGATCACCGGCCTGCTGGACAACACCACCCTCACCCGTGACGGTGAGCGCCTGGTGAACTCCACCGGCAAGGCCCGACTGTTCGACGGCCGCTCCGGCGAGCCGTTCCCGATGCCGGTCTCGGTCGGCTACATGTACATCCTCAAGCTGCACCACCTGGTCGACGACAAGCTGCACGCCCGTTCGACCGGTCCGTACTCGATGATCACCCAGCAGCCGCTCGGTGGTAAGGCGCAGTTCGGTGGTCAGCGCTTCGGTGAGATGGAGGTGTGGGCCCTCGAGGCGTACGGCGCGGCCTACGCGCTCCAGGAGCTCCTCACCATCAAGTCCGACGACGTCCTCGGCCGAGTCAAGGTCTACGAGGCCATCGTCAAGGGCGAGAACATCCCCGAGCCCGGCATTCCCGAGTCCTTCAAGGTTCTCATCAAGGAAATGCAGTCGCTCTGCCTCAACGTGGAGGTGCTGTCCTCGGACGGCCAGTCCATCGAGATGCGGGACTCCGACGAGGACGTGTTCCGCGCCGCCGAGGAGCTCGGCATCGACCTGTCCCGGCGCGAGCCGAGCAGCGTCGAAGAGGTCTGACGGAGGCCGGGCCGGCCGCAGCAGCGGCCGGCCCGCCCCCAGGCCCCCCTCAGACCACATGAACGACTCTCGACTTACGAAAGAGGGCTTGACGACCAGTGCTTGACGTCAACTTCTTCGACGAGCTCCGCATCGGCCTGGCCACCGCCGACGACATCCGCCAGTGGTCGCACGGCGAGGTCAAGAAGCCGGAGACCATCAACTACCGCACCCTGAAGCCGGAAAAGGACGGGCTCTTCTGCGAGAAGATCTTCGGCCCCACCCGGGACTGGGAGTGCTACTGCGGTAAGTACAAGCGCGTCCGCTTCAAGGGCATCATCTGCGAGCGCTGCGGCGTCGAGGTGACCCGCGCCAAGGTGCGCCGCGAGCGGATGGGCCACATCGAGCTGGCCGCCCCGGTCACCCACATCTGGTACTTCAAGGGCGTGCCGTCCCGCCTGGGCTACCTGCTGGACCTGGCGCCGAAGGACCTCGAGAAGGTCATCTACTTCGCCGCCTACATGATCACCTGGGTCGACGACGAGCGCCGCCAGCGCGACCTGCCGTCCCTGGAGGCGCACGTCTCGGTCGAGCGCCAGCAGATCGAGAACCGCCGCGACTCGGACCTCGAGGCCCGCGCCAAGAAGGCCGAGACCGACCTGGCCGAGCTGGAGGCCGAGGGCGCCAAGGCCGACGTGCGCCGCAAGGTGCGCGAGGGCGCCGAGCGCGAGATGAAGCAGCTGCGCGACCGCGCGCAGCGCGAGCTCGACCGCCTCGACGAGGTGTGGGCCCGCTTCAAGAACCTCAAGGTCCAGGACCTCGAGGGCGACGAGCTGCTCTACCGCGAGCTGCGCGACCGCTTCGGCACCTACTTCTCCGGCTCGATGGGCGCGGCGGCCCTCAAGGACCGCCTGGAGACCTTCGACCTGGCGGAGGAGTCCGAGCGCCTGCGCGAGATCATCCGCACCGGCAAGGGCCAGAAGAAGACCCGCGCGCTCAAGCGCCTCAAGGTCGTCTCCGCGTTCCTGCAGACCACCAACAAGCCCAACGGCATGGTGCTGGACTGCGTCCCGGTCATCCCGCCGGACCTGCGTCCGATGGTGCAGCTGGACGGTGGCCGCTTCGCGACCTCCGACCTGAACGACCTGTACCGCCGCGTGATCAACCGCAACAACCGCCTGAAGCGCCTTCTCGACCTCGGTGCCCCCGAGATCATCGTGAACAACGAGAAGCGCATGCTCCAGGAGGCCGTCGACGCGCTGTTCGACAACGGCCGTCGTGGTCGCCCGGTCACGGGCCCCGGCAACCGCCCGCTGAAGTCCCTCAGCGACATGCTGAAGGGCAAGCAGGGTCGTTTCCGTCAGAACCTGCTCGGCAAGCGAGTCGACTACTCGGCCCGTTCGGTCATCGTCGTCGGCCCGCAGCTCAAGCTGCACCAGTGCGGTCTGCCCAAGGCCATGGCGCTGGAGCTCTTCAAGCCGTTCGTGATGAAGCGCCTGGTCGACCTGAACCACGCGCAGAACATCAAGTCGGCCAAGCGCATGGTCGAGCGTGCCCGTCCGGTCGTGTGGGACGTGCTCGAAGAGGTCATCGCCGAGCACCCGGTCCTGCTGAACCGTGCGCCCACCCTGCACCGCCTCGGCATCCAGGCCTTCGAGCCGCAGCTGGTCGAGGGCAAGGCCATCCAGATCCACCCGCTCGTCTGCACCGCGTTCAACGCGGACTTCGACGGTGACCAGATGGCCGTCCACCTGCCGCTCTCCGCGGAGGCGCAGGCCGAGGCCCGCATCCTGATGCTGTCCTCGAACAACATCCTGAAGCCGGCCGACGGTCGCCCCGTCACCATGCCGACCCAGGACATGGTGCTCGGTCTGTTCTTCCTGACCTCGGACCGCGACAACGTGAAGGGCGCCGGCCGCACCTTCTCGTCGACCGCCGAGGCGATCATGGCCTTCGACGCCCGCGACCTGGACGTCCAGGCCCCGATCGAGCTGCGCCTGCCGGCCGGCACCGTCCCGCCGCGCGGCTGGACCGCCCCGGTGGACGAGGACGGCCAGTCGAGCTGGTTCGACGGCGAGCCCTTCCGCCTGACCACCACCCTGGGCCGCGCGCTCTTCAACGAGCTGCTGCCCGAGGACTACCCGTTCGTCGACTACGAGGTGGGCAAGAAGCAGCTCTCCGCGATCGTCAACGACCTGGCGGAGCGCTACCCCAAGGTCGTCGTCGCGGCGACCCTGGACAACCTGAAGGCGTCCGGCTTCCACTGGTCGACCCGCTCGGGTGTCACCGTCTCGATCTCCGACGTCGTCGTCCCGCCGAACAAGCCCCAGATCCTCGAGGGCTACGAGGCGAAGGCGGAGAAGGTCCAGCGTCAGTACGAGCGCGGCCTGATCACCAACGACGAGCGCAAGCAGGAGCTCATCGGCATCTGGACCCAGGCGACCAACGAGGTCGCCGAGGCCATGAACGAGAACTTCCCGAAGACGAACCCCATCTTCATGATGGTCGACTCGGGTGCTCGTGGAAACATGATGCAGATGCGCCAGATCGCCGGTATGCGTGGTCTGGTGTCGAACGCCAAGAACGAGACCATCCCGCGACCCATCAAGGCGTCGTTCCGTGAGGGTCTGTCCGTGCTGGAGTACTTCATCTCCACCCACGGTGCCCGTAAGGGTCTGGCCGACACCGCCCTCCGTACCGCCGACTCCGGTTACCTCACCCGTCGTCTGGTCGACGTCTCCCAGGACGTCATCATTCGCGAGGAGGACTGCGGCACCGAGCGCGGCCTGAAGCTGGCGATCGGCTCCGTGGGCGCGGACGGTGTGCTGCGCAAGGCCGACGACGTCGAGACCAGCGTCTACGCCCGCATGCTCGCCGAGGACATCACGGTGGACGGCAAGCTCCTTGCCACCGCCAACACCGACCTCGGCGACGTCCTGATCGACGAGCTGATCCGCCACGGCATCGGCGAGGTCAAGACCCGCTCGATCCTGACCTGTGAGTCGGCCGTCGGCACCTGTGCCATGTGCTACGGGCGCTCGCTGGCCACCGGCAAGCTGGTCGACATCGGTGAGGCGGTCGGCATCATCGCCGCCCAGTCCATCGGTGAGCCCGGTACCCAGCTGACCATGCGTACCTTCCACACCGGTGGTGTGGCCGGTGACGACATCACCCAGGGTCTGCCGCGTGTCGTCGAGCTCTTCGAGGCCCGTACCCCCAAGGGTGTGGCCCCGATCTCGGAGGCGCAGGGCCGGGTCCGCATCGAGGACACCGAGAAGACCCGCAAGCTGGTCGTCACGCCGGACGACGGCACCGACGAGATCGCCTACCCGGTCTCGAAGCGTGTGAAGCTGCTCGTCAGCGAGGGCGAGGCGGTCGAGGTCGGCCAGAAGCTGACCATGGGTGCCACCAACCCGCACGACGTCCTGCGCATCATGGGCCAGCGTGCCGTCCAGGTCCACCTGGTCGCCGAGGTCCAGAAGGTCTACAACTCGCAGGGTGTGTCGATCCACGACAAGCACATCGAGATCATCATCCGGCAGATGCTCCGCCGCGTGACGATCATCGAGTCGGGCGACGCCGAGCTGCTGCCCGGCGAGCTGGTCGAGCGCGGCCGCTTCGAGCAGGAGAACCGCCGCGTCGTCGCCGAGGGCGGTCACCCCGCCTCCGGCCGTCCGCAGCTGATGGGTATCACCAAGGCCTCGCTGGCCACCGAGTCCTGGCTGTCGGCCGCCTCCTTCCAGGAGACGACCCGGGTCCTCACCGACGCGGCGATCCACGCCAAGTCGGACCCGCTGCTGGGCCTCAAGGAGAACGTCATCCTGGGTAAGCTCATCCCGGCCGGTACGGGCCTGCCCCGTTACCGCAACATCCGGGTCGAGCCGACCGAGGAGGCCAAGGCCGCGATGTACTCGGCCGTCGGCTACGACGACTACGACCTGTCGCCCTTCGGCGCCGGCTCCGGCCAGGCGGTTCCGCTGGACGACTACGACTACGGCCCGTACACCGGCTGAGTCGCGCAGCACCGATCGCAGGGCGGTCACCCCACGGGGTGGCCGCCCTGCGGCGTTCCCGGGGGCCGCCAGGGGGCGCCGGGGGCCGTCAGGGGCCGCCGGGGGCGTGGGGGAGGCCCGGCCGGCGGGGCCGCCCGGGGCGCGGACGGAAGCCGATTAGGTCATTCGGCCGAAGTCGCGTAGAGTCATGTTTACCGACGCGGGGTGGAGCAGCTCGGTAGCTCGCTGGGCTCATAACCCAGAGGTCGCAGGTTCAAATCCTGTCCCCGCTACAAAGAGAAGGGCCCGGAGGCATCAAGCCTCCGGGCCCTTCGGCGTTCCCGGGGCCGGAGGGCTCCGTCGTACGGGGGAGGGGCGGGAACCGCTCCGGCGGGGGAGGCGGTCGGGGCGGCCGCCGAGGGAGGGTTCCCGGTGTCGGTCGACGGGCTTTCGAAGGAGCCGGGGATGAAGCGGGTGCTGGGCGCGGTGGCGATCACGGCGGGGGTACTGGTCGGGATGTCGGCCTGCCTGCCGTTCGGGGACGACGCGGAGCACCGGACGGTGAGCTACGGGGTGGCGGGGCCGGTCCGGGAGCTCGTCGTGGAGGGGGCCGACGGCGGGGTGGTGGTGAACGGGGGCGGTGACGCCGTGCACGTGGTCGAGAACCAGGACTACCGGGGGGACCCGCCGAAGAGCACCCACGAGGTGACGGACGGCGTGCTGAGGCTGACGTACGACTGCGGCTCCTGCGGGATCGGGTACACCGTGCAGGTGCCCGCCGGGACCAGGGTGCGGGTGAAGGAGGGCAACGGCGGCGTCAAGCTGTCCGGGCTGGCCGGCGAGGTGGACGCCGAGGTGACCAACGGCGGGGTCGAGGCCGACGGGCTGCGGGCCCCGCGGGTGCGGCTGACCACGGTGAACGGCGGGGTGCGGGCCGACTTCGCCGCGGCGCCGTCGAAGGTCGAGGCGAGCACCACCAACGGCGGGGTGCGGCTGCGGGTGCCGGCCGGGGAGGCGTACGCGGTGGACGCCAGGGCCTCGGCCGGCGCGGTGGACGTGGGCATTCCCTCGCAGCCGGGCGCGGCGCGCAGCATCAGCGCCCGGGCGGAGACCGGCGGTGTGACGGTCAGCGGTGTCTGACCTGGGCGTTCCGCAGGCGCTGCCGGTAGGGCATGATCTCCTGCGCGGGGGCGGCGTCCCCGGCTACGGGGGAGGGACCGGGGTGGAGCGTGCGGTGCGCCTGCGCGGCCGGCTGGACGGGTTCGGCCCGTACCTGCCGGACTCGCTGCTGGCGGTGGCGGCGGCCGGGGTCGCGCTCTGGGCGGTGTCCCAGGACACCACGGTGCGCCCGTGGTGGATCCACCTGCTCGCGGTGGCGACCGCGCTGCCGCTGCCCTGGCGGCGCCTGAGGCCGCTGACGGTGCTGGTGCTGGCGACGGCGCCGTCGCTGGTGATCTCGGTGGTGGCGCACTCGGCCAACCCCCAGGTGCCGCTGTCCGGGGTGGTCGCCCTCTACACGGTGGCGGAACGGTCCTCGGAGCGGGTGCGGTGGAGCGTGCTGGCGGTGGTGGTGGTCGGCAACGTGCTGGGCACCCACTCGCCGAACGGCGCGCTGTTCAGCCTGGTCACCTCCGTCGGCACCTTCGTGTTCGGCTCGCTGGTGCGCGCCCAGCGGCAGCTGGCCCGGGTGCAGGCGGAGCGGGCCCGGGAGGCCGGCGAACGGGCGGCGAGCGACGCGGCCCGGGCGGTGGCGGAGGAGCGGGCCCGGATCGCCCGGGAGATGCACGACATCCTGGCCCACGCCGTCTCGCTGATGGTGATCCAGGCCGAGGCCGGGCCGGTGGTGGTGCGCAGTGATCCCGATCGGGCGGTCCGCGCGTTCGACACCATCGCCGACGCGGGTCGGGACGCGATGGTCCAGCTGCGGCGGGTGCTGGGGGTGCTGAAGGATCCGGAGGCGGGCCGGCAGCTGGCGCCGCAGCCCCGGCTGGCGGAACTCGCCGCGGTGGCCGACCGGGTGCGCGCGGCGGGGCTGCGGGTGGATCTCGAACTTCCGGGGCAAGAGGGTCCGCTGCCGGCCGATGTGGAGACGGCGGCGTACCGGATCGTGCAGGAGGCGCTGACCAACACGGTCAAGCACGCCGGGGCGGACCGGGTCGCGGTCCGGGTGCGGCGGACCGGGGACGTGCTGGAGGTGGTGGTCTCGGACAACGGACGCGGGGTGCCGGCCGCGGCCGGCCGTGCGGTGGTCGGCTGGTCCGGCGGCCGCGGGCTGGTCGGCATCCGGGAGCGGGCGGCGGCCTGCGGCGGGCGGGCCGAGGCCGGGCCGGGGCCGGAGGGCAGGGGTTTCCTGGTGAGGGCCCGGCTGCCGCTGGGCACGGGCGGGGTGGTGGAGAGGGTGGACGAATGACGCCGATCCGGGTGGTCGTCGCGGACGACCAGGAGCTGGTGCGGGCCGGGTTCGGGATGATCCTGGACGCGCAGCCGGACATCGAGGTGGTGGCCGAGGCGTGCGACGGGGCCGAGGCGATCGAGGCGGTGCGCGCGCACGGCCCGGACGTGCTGCTGCTGGACGTCCGGATGCCGGTGATGGACGGGCTGGAGGCGGCCCGCCGGGTGTGCGCCGAGTTCCCGTCGACCAAGGTGATCATGCTGACCACCTTCGACATCGACGACTACGTCTTCGACGCGCTGTACGCGGGCGCCAGCGGCTTCCTGCTCAAGGACGTCCGGCGGGACGACCTGGCGCACGGGGTGCGGATGGTCGCCTCGGGGGAGGCGCTGCTCGCGCCGTCGGTGACCAGGCGGCTGATCGGCGAGTTCGCGGCCCGTCGGCCGGGGGCGCCGGAGCGGGCGGTGCGACCGCCGTCGCGGCTGCTGGAGCAGCTGACCCTGCGGGAGCGGGAGACGCTGCGGCTGATCGCGCGCGGGCTGTCCAACGCCGAGATCGCGGCCGAGCTGGTGGTCAGCGAGCACACGGTGAAGACGCACGTCAGCAATGTGCTGAGCAAGCTCGGGCTGCGGGACCGGGTGCACGCGGTGGTGTTCGCGTACGAGGCCGGGGCGGTGGTGGCGGGGGAGTCCTGACGGGCTCCCCCGTGCGGGGGAGGCGGCCGGTTCGCCGGTGCGGGTGATCCGGGACGAGGGCCCCGGGCGGGAGGCTCTGCGGTGTCGGAACGGACCACACCGCTGGAGACCATCGGATGAACGCCGCCCTGGATGCCCGGAACACCCGCCCCACTCGCACCAACCGCCCCACTCGCCTCGGCGGCCTCACGCCGTACGCCGTCGTCGGCGCCCCCGCCCTGATGGCCCTCTACGGCGGCATCCGCCTGGTGCCGGGCTCCCGGGCGCCCGGCCCCGGCTGGACGGCGGGGCACACCGCGATGCTCGCCGGGCTGCTGTTGTTCGCCCCCGTCCTCCTCGCCCTGCACCGGCGGCTCGCCCCGCGCGGCACGGCCGGGCGGACCGCGGCCGGGGCGGCGCTGGGGACGGCCCTCGCGGGGCTGCTCTGCTCGCTGGCGCAGATCGGCATCGACCTGGTGGTGGGGCTGGCGGCGGCGGACAAGGCCGAGCAGTCGCGGCTCTTCGACCGGGTCCAGGACGTCCCGGGCGTGCTGCCGGTCGTCTACCAGGTCGGCCCGCTGCTCTTCTACGTCGGCCTGCTGGCGCTGCTGACCGCCGCCGCGGCGGGCCGCTCCCGGGCGCTGCGCTGGTGGAGCCCGGTGCTGGCGCTGCTCGGCACCCTGGCCTCGGGCGTCGACCTGGCCCTCGTCCCGCTCGCCGCCGCCTGCTACCTGCTCGCGCTCGCCCCGCTGGCCCGCCCGGCCGCCGCGCCGCGCGCCGCTCTGGCCTGAAACGCGCGTCCTGGCCCGAAGCGGGCCCCGGCCCGGCGGCCCCCGGATTTTCGGTGGCCGGTCGTGGGCCGCGAGCCGTACGGTCCGGGGTATGAACGCGAAGCGCCCCCTGATCGCCGTGCTCACCGGCGCGGGCATCTCGACGGACTCCGGCATCCCCGACTACCGCGGCCCGCAGGGGCTGTGGCAGAAGGACCCGTCGGCGCAGGAGCTGGTCACCATCGGGCCGTACCTGGAGGACCCGGAGGTCCGGCGGCGGGCCTGGCGGATGCGGCTGGAGACCGGCGCGCTGGGCGCCGAGCCGAACGCCGGGCACCGGGCGCTGGTCGACCTGGAGCGCTCCGGGCTGCCGCTGCGGGTGCTCACCCAGAACATCGACGGGCTGCACCAGAGGTCCGGGCTGACCGCCCGCAAGGTGCTCGAACTGCACGGCAACGTGCGGGAGACGCAGTGCCTGCGCTGCCGGGTGGTCGGGTCGATGGCGGACGCGCTGGAGCGGGTCGGGGCGGGCGAGCCGGACCCGGCGTGCCGGGAGTGCGGGGGGATCCTCAAGCCGCGCATCGTGATGTTCGGCGAGAACCTGGACCCGGAGGTGCTCGGGCAGGCCGACGCGGTCGCCCGGGCCTGCGACGTCTTCATCGCGGTCGGCACCAGCCTCCAGGTGTTCCCGGTGGCGGGGCTGCCGTACAACGCGGTGCGGACCGGGGCGAAGCTGATCATCGTGAACGGCGAGCCGACGCCCTACGACGAGGCCGCGGCCGAGGTGATCCGGGAGCCGATCTCGCAGGCGCTGCCGAAGCTGGTGCGCCGACTTGTCCTGGAACGGGCCTGAGCGGGCGCCGGAAGGGTCATGTTCCCGGATGCACCGCGTGCGTACGATGATCTTTCCGGCTTCCCCCCTCCTGGCCTGGAGTGATCGACCGATGACGACGACGGCGAAGTTCGACCCCTGGTCGGCGGCCTTCGTGGCCCACCCGTACGACGCGTACGCCGAACTGCGCGAGCACGCGCCGGTGACGTACTTCGAGCCCACGAACCAGTGGCTCGTCTCGCGCCACGAGGACGTCAGCGCCCTGCTGCGCGACCGGCGGCTCGGCCGCACCTACACCCACCGCTTCAGCCACCAGGAGTTCGGCCGCCCCGAGCCCGACCCGGCGCACGAGCCCTTCCACACCCTCAACGACCACGGGCTGCTCGACCTGGAGGCGCCCGACCACACCCGGCTGCGCCGGCTGGTCTCCAAGGCCTTCACCCCGCGCATGGTCGAGGGCCTGCGCCCCACCGTGCAGCGGCTGGCCGGCGAACTGGTCGACGGGCTGCTCGCGGCCGGCGGCGGCGACCTGATCTCCGCCGTCGCCGAGCCGCTGCCGGTCGCCGTGATCGCCGAGATGCTCGGCGTGCCGGAGGCCGACCGCCACCTGCTGCGGCCCTGGTCCGCCGACATCACCGGGATGTTCGAGCTCAACCCCACCGAGGAGACCGCCCGCCGGGCCGTCACCGCGAGCATCGAGTTCTCCGACTACCTGCGCACCCTGATCCGCGAACGCCGGGGCAACCCCGGGACGGACCTGATCAGCGCACTCATCCAGGCCCAGGAGGGCTCCGACGCGCTCAGCGAGCAGGAGATGATCTCCACCTGCGTGCTGCTGCTCAACGCCGGCCACGAGGCCACCGTCAACACCACCGGCAACGGCTGGTGGGCGCTGTTCCGCAACCCCGGGGAGCTCGCCCGGCTGCGCGGCTCGGTGGACGCACTGCTGCCCACCGCGATCGAGGAGCTGATGCGCTGGGACACCCCGCTGCAGATGTTCGAGCGCTGGGTGCTGGAGGACATCGAGGTCCGCGGCGTCACCATCCCGCGCGGCGCCGAGATCGCCCTGCTCTTCGGCTCCGCCAACCGCGACCCCGAGCGCTTCGCCGACCCGGACCGCCTCGACCTCGGCCGCACCGACAACCCGCACATCACCTTCGGCGCCGGAATCCACTTCTGTCTGGGTGCTCCGCTCGCCAGACTGGAGCTCACCGAGTCCTACGGCACGCTGCTGCGCCGGGCCCCGGGCCTGCGGCTGGTCCGCGAGCCCGAGTGGAACCCGGGCTACGTGATCCGCGGGCTCAAGGAGCTGTTGGTCGAGGTGTGACGGGAAGAGGGGGAGCTGCTGTGGGCAAGGCGACGGGGGCACTGCTGGGGCTGGCGATCGGCGACGCGATGGGCCGGCCGACCGAGTTCCAGGACATCGAGCGGATCGCCGCCGACCACCCTGACTGGCGGCGGCTCCCGCTGCCGAAGAAGGCGCTGGTCACCGACGACACCCAGATGACGCTCGCCCTCGCCCGCGGCCTGCGCACCGCCCTGGCGCGCGGGACCCTGACGCCCCTGCGGCTGGAACGGCCGGTCCGCGAGGAGTTCGTCGACTGGTGGCGCTCCCCGCAGAACAACCGCGCCCCCGGCATGACCTGCCTGCGCGCCTGCCAGCGGCTCAGCCACGACGAGTACCGCTGGCAGCAGGCCAGCGACGTCGGCTCCAAGGGCTGCGGCGCCAACATGCGGGTCGCCCCGGTCGGGCTGATCCGCGACCTGGACGCCCGGCAGCTCTCCGGCGCCGCCCAGCTGCAGTCCGCGCTCACCCACGGCCACCCGACCGCGCTCGCCGCCAGCGACCTCACCGCGTACGCCGTGCGCAGGCTCGCCGAGGGCGTTCCGCCCGCCGCACTGCCCGCGGTGCTGCGGGCGTACGCGCTGGCGAACCGCGAGCGGTACGACGCGTTCTGGCTCGGCGACCTCGCCGACCACTGGCACGGCGCCTCCCCGCAGGCCGTCATCGCCCGCGGCTGGGACGACTGCCTCCGGGTGCTCGACCGGCTGGACGCGGCGCTCGCCGCCCCCGACGTCGAGGCCGACCCGTGCCTGGCCACCGGAGAGGGCTGGGTCGCCGAGGAGGCCTTCGGCACCGGCCTGCTCTGCTTCCTGCTGCTGCCCGACGACCCGGTGGCGGCCGTCCGCCGGGCCGCCTGCTCCAGCGGCGACTCCGACTCGCTGGCCTGCCTGACCGGTGCCTTCGCCGGCGCCCATCACGGCGAGGCGGCCTGGCCGGCCGACTGGGTGGAGCGGATCGAGCACCGGGACGAACTGCTGGAGTTCGGAGCGCTCTGGGACTGATCCGGGGCGCGCCGGCCGGGCGGAACCGGTGGGCGGGGCGGCACGTCGAAGGGCCATGACGAACCGCAGCACCGCAACCCGTCGCACCCTCCGCCGCCCGGCGGCGCTGCTCCTCGCGGCCGCGCTCGCCACGCCGCTGCTCTCCGGCTGCGGCAGCACCGGGGCCGCCGCGCCCGTGGAGCTCCGGGCGTCCGCGGCCGCGAGCCGGCCGGCCGTCGACCCGGCCCAGGTGGCCGCCACCGCGACCGCCACCGACGCCTTCGGCCTGGACCTCCTGCACGCCCTGACCGGCGAGCCGGACGCCGCCGGGAGCAACCTCGTGGTCTCCCCGTCCGGCCTGGCCACCCTGCTCGCCATGCTGCTGCCCGGAGCCCGCGGCGCCACCGCCGGGGAACTGGCCGCGGCCCTGCACACCGGGCTCGACCCGCGGCAGTACGCGCTCGCCACCGGCGCGCTGAACCGGCCGGTCCCGGCCACCGACAGGCTGACCCTGCGCCGCAGCGACGACGTCTGGACCCAGCAGGGCCTGGCCGTCGAACCGGACTACCTCGCCACCCTCGCCGCCGCCTTCGACGCCGGGGTCCACCAGGCCGACTTCGCCAAGGACCCGGACGGGGCCCGCAAGACCGTCAACGCGACCGTGGAGAAGGCCACCGACGGCCGGATCAAGGACCTGTTCGGCTCGAACGGGATCACGTCGAGCACCCGGCTGGTGCTCACCGACGCGCTGTACCTCAAGGCGAAGTGGGCCTCCGCCTTCAAGCCCTCGCACACCGCCGACCGCCCGTTCCGCAAGCTCGACGGCTCCGCCCCGGCCGTCCCCACGATGGGGCAGACCGGGGAGTTCAAGTACGCCGACGGCTCCGGCGGGATCGTCGGCGAGCCCTGGCAGGCCGTCGAGCTGCCCTACGCGGAGGGCGGGCTGGTGATGGACGTGATCGTCCCCGCGCAGGGCGGCTTCGCCGCGTTCGCCAAGGGCCTGGACCAGCCCCAGCTCGACCGCATCCTCGGGGCCCTCGCCGAGCGGCCGGTCGACCTCCGGCTGCCGCGCTTCCACTTCGGCACCTCGAAGGAGCTCACCCCCGCGCTGCGCTCGCTCGGCGTGCGGGCGGCCTTCGACGCGGCCGACTTCGGCGGCATCGCCAAGGACCCGCTGGCCGTCGGCACGGTGGTGCAGAAGGCCACGATCGAGGTCGGCGAGGACGGCACGGTCGCGGCGGCCGGCAGCGGTGTCGGGATGGAGGTGATGGCGGTGCCGAACGCCGAACGGCCGGTCCAGCTGTACGTCGACCGGCCGTTCCTGTTCCTGATCCGGGACGCCCGGGGCGGCGCGCCGCTGTTCCTCGGCCAGGTCACCGACCCGCGGGCGGGGTAGTCACCGGGCCGGGTGGTCACCAGGCGGGGTAGCGCCCGCCGAGCCCGGGGTGCAGCGGGTCGCGGCTGCCGAACAGCACCAGCAGGTCGTCGGCGACCTGCCGCAGCTCGGACCGGCCCTCGACCGCCCCGGCCCACTCGGGGGGCAGCGCCGCGGCGCCGTACGCGGCCCCGACCAGGTTGCCGCAGACCGCGCCGGTCGAGTCGCTGTCCCCCGAGTGGTTCACCGACAGCAGCAGCGCGGTGCGCACCGGGTCGGGGTCCAGGGTGGCCGCCAGCAGCGAGTACACCGCGATGGCCAGGCACTCCTCGGCGATCCAGCCGAGCCCGACCCGCTCCACCGTCTCCGCGGCCGGCTCGGCCTCCTGGGCCAGCCGCACCGCCCGGGCCAGCGCCTGGACGGTCTCCTTGGAACTCGGCAGCTCGCGGATCTGCTCCACCGTCTCGCCGACCGCCGCCCACGGCTCGGTGCCGTCCGCGAGCCGCTCGACCAGGGCCGCGAAGGCGCCGGCCGCGAGGTAGCCGGTCGGGTGTCCGTGGGTGAGCTGGGCGCACTGCACCGCCAGTCCGAAGGACTGCTCGACACCGAGCCGGGCCAGCCCGAACGGCGCCGAGCGCATCACCGTGCCGCAGCCCTTGGAACCCGGGTTGATCGGCCCCAGCAGCCCGATCGCGGACGGCGCCTCGAACACCGGATGCTCGGTCACCCCGCTCAGGCAGGCGTTGCCGGGCGCCCGCCGCGCGTACAGGAAGGGCCGGCTCAGCAGCCAGCCGTCGTACGGGCGGGGCTGCGGCTCGGTGTCCGGCGCGCCCTGGTACTGGGTCCGCAGCCAGCGCCGGTAGGCGCCGTGGACGGCCTCCGGCACCGAGCCGCCGCCGCCCGTCCAGCCGCGGACGAAGCCGCGGATCAGGCCCTCGGCGGTGAACAGCGTCATCTGGGTGTCGTCGGTGACCTCGACCGGCCCGGGCCCGGCCGGCAGCGTGGTCACGCCCTGCGGCCCGAACCGGTCCTGGATCTGGTGGAGTTGCTGGAACTCCACCGGCCAGCCCAGCGCATCGCCGATCGCTCCGCCGAGCAGCGCTCCGCGCACCCGGTCCCGGTACCCCGACTCCGCCGCCGGATCCGTCACGTCGCGTCCCCCTTCGTTCGTGGCGGACTACGTTCTATCAGGTCCCCGGGGAATGATCGGCGGGACGGGCCCTACCGGCGGATCGCACCGGCGCGCCCGTGCAGCGCGGCCCGGTCGGCGGCGGCGCGTCCGGCGGCCCAGCCCACGCCGTCGCTGACCCGCACCCGCTGCGAGACCAGCTTCGGGAACAGCCGGTCGACCTGCTCGTCCACCGCCTCGGAGCGGGCGGCGAGCGCGGGCAGCAGCCGCTCGTCCGGCAGCAGCTGCTCCTCGGTGCCGTCCTCGCGCAGGTGCCGGCCGGCCGCGGCGGCGCTGGTGGCGCGCTCGGTCGCGGCGGTCAGCCGCTCGCGGATCCGCGCCGCGTACGCGACCAGGAAGGACTGCCGGAACGCCTTGCTGCGCGAGTCCTTGCGGGAGCCGGCCTTGTTGAGCGCGTGGGTGGCCTGCACCAGCAGCGAGGTGTAGAGCAGCTCGACGCCGTCCAGGTCGCCGTCGAAGCCGACCACGGTGCAGAAGCCGAACTCCTTCGCCCACACCACCCGGCACCGGTTGGCCGCCGCGACGGCGTCCAGCAGCATCGTCTTGGGACCCTCGTACGGGTTGTCCACCCCGATCCGCAGCGCCGCCGGGGTGTCGCGGTCGGCGCCGGCCGCGGCCAGCAGCGCGTCGTCGATGCTGTGCTGGGCCATCAGCTGCTGGGCCTTGGCGGTCAGCGCCTCGGCCTCCTCCGGGTACTCGGTCGACTCGGCCTTGGCCAGCAGCGCCCGGATCCGCGCCAGCATCCGCGGCTCGCCGGTCACCGGCGCCGAGTGCCGCCCCCGGACGGCCTGCCCGGGGGCGGGCCCCACCGGGGCGATCGGCGGCAGCCGGCCCCAGGTGCGCAGCAGCTCCAGGACGGCGGTGGCGAGCGCGAAGCGGTCCAGCCGGTGCCGGTGGGCGAAGGCGCCGAGGTACTCCTCGTCGCCGGACCACCACACCTCGGCCTCCAGTTCGCGCAGCTGCTCCCGCCAGCGCCGGTCCAGGCCGGCCGCGGGGTGGCGGCGGTCCTCGGCGGCGATCAGGTCCACGGCGAGGGCCAGGTGGACGGGCTGCAGCTCGCGCCGCACCACCCGGGCCAGGTCGGCCGGCCGCCATCCGGCGGACCAGCAGCGGCCGACGGCGGTGTCCGCGTGGCCGAGCACCGCCCGGCTCACCTCGGGCCACTGCCCGGCCGAGGCGGCCAGCAGCGAGGCCCCGGTGTCCAGGGCGAGGTCCAGTGCGTCCTCCGGTGCCGTCAGCACCGACCGCACCGCCTGCTCCAGCAGCGGCCCGGCGGTCCCGGCCTGCTGCGCGCGCTCGCCCACGGTGTGTCCCTGCTCTCCTCGACGGTCCGGCCTCCTGCCCATGATGCCGGAGCCGCGGCGAAGACCGTCCGGCGCTCGGGCCGGCGGGGCCCGCGGCTCAGCGCTCGATGGCCTTGGCCAGGATCTCCGGCGTGCGCTCCAGCAGCCGGCCCGCGGCCGTCCGCACACCGAGCGTCGCGACCAGGGCGCCGTACAGCGGGCCGATCAGCAGCACCGGCCAGCTCGGCCCGTCCGAGACCAGCGCCCAGGCGAGGTAGCCGCCGACCGGCAGTGCCAGCACCGTGACGCCGAGCATCGAGCCGAACTGGTTGAGCAGGATCAGCCCGCCCTGTCCGGGGGCGGCGTTGCGCATCGGGTTGCTGTCGGCCGGCATGGTGTAGGGCGCCAGCACGCTGAACATCGAGCCCAGCGCGATCCCGCAGCCGAGCAGGGTCAGCGCCAGGCCGAGCGCGGACGGCAGCTCGCCCCACCGGCCGGTGACGGCCGCCAGCACCAGCCCCAGCACCACCGTCACCGGGACGGCGTACGACAGCACCGCGTACGCCCGGCCGCGCAGCTCGGACCGGGCGTCGGCCGGGGTGCGCAGGGTGGCGGCGACCATCCAGAACGCCGAGCCGTCCATGCCGAACAGGTTGAGCATCTGCAGTCCGAGGAACACCCCGGTCATCGCCAGCAGGTAGACGCTCGCCCAGCCCTGGACCATCGACAGCACGCAGATCACCAGCGTCATCCCGATGCTGGTGAACAACGCGGCCTTGGCCCGCGGCTCGCGCCAGGCGTACCGCAGATGGCGCTGCATCACCGCGCCGGTGCGGCCCTGGGGCAGGAAGCGCCAGCCGCGCGAGTTCTGCACCCCCCGGGCCACCTCCAGGGTGGAGGAGTCGGCGGTGACCATCAGCTCCTGCAGGCTCCGCCGCCACCAGCGCAGCAGCAGCGCCAGCAGCGCGGCGGCCGCGGCGAGCTGGAGCAGCGCGAGCCCGTACCGGCCCTCGCCCGCGGTGCGCGGCGCGTCCGCCGCGCTGATCGGCGGGATCCAGCGCAGCACCGAGGCGATCGGCTTCAGCGGGGTCAGGTCGATCGGTCCGCCCCGACGGCCGAGGATGCTCTGCGAGCCGACGTTGGCGACCTGCACCAGCAGCGCGAAGGCCAGCCCGCCGAAGATCGCGAAGTCCTTGCCGCGCCGGCTGGAGAGCATCCGGGCGTTGCCCGCCGCGACCGCCCGGGAGAGCGTGACCAGGCAGAGCACCGCGAGCGGTACGGCGGGCACCGCGACCGCGGCCGAGGCGCCGCCGGCCGCGCCGGCCAGCACCGCGCCGGTCACCAGCACCAGGCTGATCAGCGGCCCCGGTCCGATCAGCGCGGCCAGCAGCGAGCCGCGCAGCAGCGGGCCGGGCCGCAGCGGCAGCATGGTCAGCCGGGTCGGGTCGGCGCTCTCGTCGCTGGAGAAGAGGAACAGCGGCAGGGCGGCCCAGCCCAGGGCCAGCACGCCGAGCAGCATCACCCCGGCGTCCCCGGAGCCCGCGTAGCGCCCGTTCAGCGCGCTCATGGCGACGGCGACGCCGGCCGCGAGGGCCAGGCCCAGGACGCCGCCGATCACGTAGACGGTGGTCCGGCCGGGGCTGCGCCGCAGCCCGTTGCGCAGCAGCCGCAGCTTGAGTGCGACCAGGGCGCGCACCACCGTCCGCCCGTCGGGCACCGAGGCCGTGCGCGTGGCCCCGCTCGGCTCGGTCACAGGGCACCCCCGGGCTGCCCGCCGCCGAGCCAGCCGAGCGCCTGCCCGTCGTCCTCGCGCACGCCTATCAGGTCCAGGAAGGCCTCGTGCAGGCTGCGCCCGCCCCGTACGGTGTCCAGCGGCCCCTGGGCGATCACCTGGCCGGCGTTGACCACGGCGACCCAGTCGCAGAGCTGTTCGACCAGCTCCATCACGTGGCTGGAGAAGACCACCGTGGAGCCGGCCGCCGCGTACCGCTTGAGCACGCCGCGGATGGTCTGGGCGGAGACCGGGTCGACGCCCTCGAAGGGCTCGTCCAGGAACAGCACGTCCGGGTTGTGCAGCAGCGCCGCGGCCAGGCCGATCTTCTTGCGCATGCCGGTGGAGTAGTCGGCGACCAGCTTGTCGGAGTCCCGGCCGAGGTCCAGGACGGCCAGCAGCTCCTCGGCCCGCCGGTCCACCTCGGCGCCGGGCAGGCCGCGCAGCCGCCCGGTGTACTGGAGCAGCTCGCGCCCGCTGAGCCGCTCGAACATCCGCAGGCCCTCGGGCAGGATGCCGATCCGCGCCTTGACCGTGACCGGGTCCGCCCACACGTCGGTGCCGTGCACCAGGACGGTGCCCTGGTCGGGCCGGAGCAGCCCGGTGACCATCGACAGCGTGGTGGTCTTGCCGGCACCGTTCGGCCCGACCAGGCCGATGAACGCCCCGGCCGGCAGCTCCAGGCTCAGCCCGGCCACTGCGGCCTGGGTGCCGAAGTGCTTCCAGAGCCCCTGGATGCTGACGGCGGACGGGGTTCCCGGCCCGGGGAGGTCGGAGGACGGCGGCGCTGACGCCTGCATGGCGGCCTTCTCTGCTCGTGGAGGTGGAGTGGTGGGCATCGTGCTGGTGGAAGCTCTCGCGGCTCAGCCTGTCACTGCTCGAACAGGCTGTCGCCCGAGTTGAGCATCCCCTGAGCACATCCGCCGAACGGGTGAGGCACGCCGACCAATATCCTCTTCTCGGCGGCTACTGGGCCGATTTGGCAACTACTCAGTTCGGCTGTTCGTCCTGCACTATGAGGAAGCAGTGACGTGCGCGGGGGTGCCGCGCTACCGGGAGGTGGCGGATGTCCGTACAACCATGGGGCGAGCCCGGTTCCGGCTATCCGCCCGGCAAGCAGTCGGCGGGCGGCTGGCAGCCGGTGCCCGCGCCCGCGGTGTCGTCGCAGGCGGCGATGCGGGCGGGCCACGCGGACCGGGACCGGACGCTCGACGTGCTCAAGGCCGCGTTCGCCGAGGGGCGGCTCTCCGTCCAGGAGTACGAGCAGCGCCACGAGGCCGTGGCCGCGGCGCAGACCTACGGTCAGCTGGCCGTGCTGGTGGCCGACCTGCCCTCCGGGCCGATGACGGCGCCGCCGGCCGCCGCCGGCCCGCCGGTTCCGGCCACCTTCATGGCCGTCCCGCCGCCGGTGCAGGCCCGCCCCACCAACGTGCTCGCCGTGGTCTCCCTGGTGGCCAGTCTGGTCGGCCTCTCCGCGCCCGCCGTGATCACCGGCCACATCGCCCGTTCGGAGATCCGCCGCCGCAACATGGACGGCGACTGGGCGGCCGTCCTCGGCCTGGTCATCGGCTACCTGGGGTGCGCGTTCTGGACCCTGATGATCCTCGTCGGCTTCGCCTGAGGCCCACCCGGTCGGGTGATCCCACGGCGGTCGGCCGTTCTTCCCGATGGGGCCTTCCTCAGGCGGAGGACCTATGATGCCCGGGGCTGCCGCCGCGCACCCGGACGCAGTACGTTCTCCGTCACCGGCCGACGCCGAAGGGCCGGGCGGGCCGAGCGAGCGACCACGAGCTGAGGACCGTGCCAGTGACAGTCAGTGCCCAAGAGGCCTCCAGGATCCCGCCGATCGGAGGACGTTCGCTGATCCGGGGATCCGCGGGCCGCTCCGTGGCCCGGCTCCGGACGTCGGCTCCGGCACTGCTCGCGGGCGAGGCCGCGGTCTCCTTCCTGGCCGCCCTGGTGCTCCCGCTGATGGCGCGCGGCTTCCAGATGGACCCGCTGAACCGGATCGCCCAGGTGAGCGGTCTCGCCGCGGTGCAGCTGCGGTTCGCGGTCATCGGCTTCCTCCTGCTCGGCGCGGTCGTGCTCGCGATGCGCTTCCGCTCGGGCCGGCACTTCGGCCTGGCGTCGCGTTTCTCCTCGGCCGCCATCGCCGGTCTCGCCAGCGGCTTCGTGGCGGCCGGCGCGGTCATCGCGCTGCTCGGCACGCCCTGGCCGATGTTCGGCATGAACGGTGACAGCCAGCGCATCGTCGAGTGGGCCCACGCGGTGGTGAACGGTCAGCCCTCGGGCTCGCCGGTCTACCCGCCGGCGCCGCTCTACACCCTGGGCTTCTACGCGGAGCTGTTCCGCGGCGGCAACACCGCGTACGCCTTCAAGGACCTGCAGATCTTCGGCGCCGCCGCGTTCGGCCCGCTGGTCTACCTCTCGTGGCGCATGCTGCTCAGCCCGGTCCGCGCACTGGCCTTCGGCGTGCTGCCGGCCTTCGCCCTGATCGACGCCTACAAGCCGTACAGCCAGACCGTGCTGGTGGTCCTGGTGCCCGTGCTGGTCGCCGTGGTGGTGCACCTGCGCCGGAGCGGGACGGACGGCTGGCGGCTGCTGCTGCTGAAGGCGGGCGCCTTCGGGGCGTTGCTGGGCCTGATGTTCCTCACGTACTCCGGCTGGTTCCTGTGGAGCGCCCTCGGCGTGCTGGTCGCGGCGCTGATGTACTTCCCCTGGCACGAAGACCGGCGCAAGGGCCTGGCGTACCTCGGCACCACCGGGGTCGCCTTCCTGCTGGTCTGCGGCAGCTACCTGGTGACCATGCTGACGGAGGCCCCGGACACCAAGGACTCCAACTTCCGCTTCGACAACTTCACCGACCCGGCGTACTTCCTGATGTGGCGTACGGACATGCCGGGCAAGGTGGGGGACTGGCCGATCCCCGGCGAGTTCGGCGGCATGGACCTGTTCGCGGTGGTGATGTTCGTCGCACTGGGCGCCGCCCTCTGGCTGGGCATCCGCAAGCCGGTGATCGTCACCATCAGCTGCATGTTCGCGAGCGCCTGGGTGATGCGGATGTTCATCGCCTCGCACATGTACGAGACGCAGACGGTCCAGCTCTACACCCGGACCAACAACCAGCTGCTCTACTGCGGCCTGCTGCTCTGCGCCCTGCTCGCCCACCTGGTCTCGCTCCGGCTGGCCGAGCGCCGCCGGGCCGCGGAGGCCGCGGAGGCTGCCGGGACGGCCGGAACCGCCGGAACGGCCCTGCCGGGTCCGCAGGCGGCCGTGATCGGTACGCTGTTCGCTCTTCTCTTCCTGTTCGGTACGGTCTCCTCGTCGATGGCGGACCGCTACATGCCGGCGAAGGAGGACACCTACCGCATCCTGCCGTGGGTGTCGCACACCATGCAGAACCTCGACGGCACTTGCCCGAAGTTCGCGCCGGGTGGGCAGTGCTCCAAGACCGGTGACCAGTCATGGCTCAGCATGATCAAGTAACCAGTTCCCGCCCATGAGCCCGAACTGACCCCGAAGGCCCAATCCTGATGATGATCACCGCCGTCAAGAGCCTCGCCGACCGGCTCGTCTCCTCACCGAGGCGTCTGTGGGTCGTGGCGTTCGCGATCCTGTTCGCACTGAGTGGGGCCTGGGCGTTCGCTTCGCCGACCGGCGCCTCGCCGGACGAGCACGCACACCTGATCCGGGCGGCGGCCGTCGCCCGGGGCCAGGTCGAGGGACGGGAGGTCATGGTCCCGCACCTGGTGGGCGGCATCGAGGGCCAGTTCGCCGAGACAGGGGTCGAGCTCCCGCGCATCTACCAGGACCTCAAGGACGTCAACAGCTGCTACGTCTTCAAGCCCGAGCAGCCGGCCTCCTGCGCGCCCCGGCTCGTGGACCGGCCGGGGGAGACCCTGGTGACCACCGCGGCGGGCCGCTACCACCCGGCGTACTACTTCGCGGTGGGCTGGCCCAGCCTCCTGGTCCACGGGGCCAAGGCCTTCTACCTGATGCGCCTGATGTCGGCGCTGATCTGCTCCGCCCTGGTGGCGAGCGCGGTGGTCTCGGCGGCGGAGTGGCGGCGGCGCTCCTTCACCCTGCTCGGCGTGATCACCGCGGCCACGCCGATGGCGCTGTTCCTGTTCGGCGTGGTCAACCCGAGCGGTCCGGAGATCGCGGCGGGCATCCTGGTCTGGAGCGCCGGGCTGCCGATGCTGATGAGCCCGGACCCGCTCCTGCTGAACCGCCGGCTGGCGCGGCTGGGCATCGGCGCGCTGGTGCTGATCAGCATCCGCCCGCTGGGCCTGATCTGGTTCGCCGGGGCCCTGTTCTTCGCGCTGCTGCTGGGCCAGAAGGGGGCGGTGCGCGAGGTGCTCCGCCGCAAGGTGACCTGGCTCTGGGGCGGCCTGGCGGCGGCGGGGGCCCTCGCGGCCCTGGCCTGGTCGTCGAGCCACCCGGACAACTCGATCATCAACACCCCGAGCGACCTCACCCCGCTCGCCGCGGCCCGGAAGACCTTCGACTTCGGCCTGCTCTACATGAAGCAGATGATCGGCTACTTCGGCTGGCTGGACGCCGAGGCGCCGGCCGCGACGCTGCTGGTCTGGTGCGGTGTGGCGCTCGCGCTGGCGATGTTCGCGCTCTGCTACGCCCGGTTCCGCGACGCCCTGGCGATCGTCGGCGTGATGGCCGGCATCGTGGTGATACCGATAGCGGCACAGGCCATGCAGGCGCGCCAGCTGGGCATGATCTGGCAGGGCCGCTACCTGCTGCCGTTCGCCGTCGGACTGCCGATCCTGTGCGCCGCGATCTGCCACGAGCGGCTGCCCTGGGGCGGCTTCGCCTGGCGCCGGCTGCTGGTGATCGCCGGCTTCTCGCTGTCCCTGGTCAACGCCGCGGCCTTCCTCTGGGCGCTGCGCCGCAACACCGTCGGCAGCACCGGCCCGCTGCTGATCAACCCGGCCCACTGGTCCCCGCCCGGCACCTGGATGCTCTGGCTGGCCGTGTACACGCTGGCCGCGCTCGCGCTGGGGCTGTTCACGGCGGTGTCGGACAACCGGGAGCGCCCACTGCCGCAGTCGGCCGGGGCGGCCGGCGGCAGCGCCAGCCAGGACCCGCCCCGGCTCGCCGGGGCCCACGCGGAGGCGTAGGGTCGCGGTGCGGGGGCTGCCCGGTTGTGGTAGGGAGCCCCGCCCCGGCCCGGTTCCCGGCCCGCTTTCGGTGCAAGCCCCGCGACCTGCGGCGTTGCATTTGTTTTGACCGAGCCCGATGCGCTAGGTACGCTCTGACCTTGTGCCTGGGGTGTCCCCGGGTCCTTGTGCGTGCATGCACACCGGTCGCCGCGCCGAGCCGGAGCGCTTCCCAGCGCGCCGCGCGTAGAGCGCCGTCGCTGTACAGCAGCCATGGGATTCCGTGTCGTAACAAGCCCAACACACCCGACCGCGTGGGTCGACCACGGGGCCGTGTGCGAGGGAGACATCGCAGGTTAGTTCCACCAAGCCTTGGCACACAGAAAACGGAGAAACGGTGCCTACGATCCAGCAGCTGGTCCGAAAGGGCCGGCAGGACAAGGTCGAGAAGAACAAGACTCCCGCGCTGAAGGGTTCCCCGCAGCGCCGTGGGGTCTGCACGCGTGTGTACACGACCACCCCGAAGAAGCCGAACTCGGCTCTCCGCAAGGTCGCCCGTGTGCGCCTCACCAGCGGGATCGAGGTCACCGCTTACATCCCGGGCGAGGGCCACAACCTGCAGGAGCACTCCATCGTGCTGGTGCGCGGTGGTCGTGTGAAGGACCTTCCTGGTGTCCGCTACAAGATCATCCGCGGTTCGCTCGACACCCAGGGTGTCAAGAACCGCAAGCAGGCCCGCAGCCGCTACGGCGCCAAGAAGGAGAAGTAAGAATGCCTCGTAAGGGCCCCGCCCCGAAGCGCCCGGTCATCATCGACCCGGTTTACGGCTCCCCGGTCGTCACCCAGCTGGTCAACAAGATCCTGCTGCACGGCAAGCGCTCCACCGCCGAGCGGATCGTCTACGGCGCCCTCGAGGGCGTCCGTGAGAAGACCGGCTCGGACCCGGTCGTCACGCTGAAGCGTGCGCTGGAGAACGTCAAGCCGGCCCTCGAGGTCAAGTCCCGCCGTGTCGGTGGCGCGACCTACCAGGTTCCGGTCGAGGTCCGTCCGGGCCGCGCCAGCACCCTGGCGCTGCGCTGGATGGTCGGTTACTCCCGCGCCCGTCGCGAGAAGACCATGACCGAGCGCCTGATGAACGAGATCCTCGACGCCAGCAACGGCCTGGGCGCTTCCGTGAAGCGTCGTGAGGACACCCACAAGATGGCCGAGTCCAACAAGGCCTTCGCGCACTACCGCTGGTAGTCCCTACCCCGTCACTAGACAGAGAGAGAACGAGCCACCATGGCTGCAACCTCCCTTGACCTCGCCAGGGTCCGCAACATCGGGATCATGGCGCACATCGACGCGGGCAAGACCACCACCACCGAGCGGATCCTGTTCTACACCGGTGTCTCGTACAAGATCGGTGAGGTCCACGATGGCGCTGCCACCATGGACTGGATGGAGCAGGAGCAGGAGCGCGGCATCACGATCACGTCGGCCGCGACGACCTGTCACTGGACCGTTGACGACGTCGACAACACCATCAACATCATCGACACCCCGGGCCACGTCGACTTCACCGTCGAGGTGGAGCGTTCGCTGCGCGTCCTCGACGGTGCCGTGACGGTGTTCGACGGTGTCGCCGGTGTCGAGCCCCAGTCCGAGACCGTGTGGCGGCAGGCTGACCGCTACGGCGTCCCGCGCATCTGCTTCATCAACAAGCTGGACCGCACGGGCGCGAACTTCTTCTTCTGCGTCAAGACCATCGTGGACCGCCTCGGCGCCACCCCGCTGGTCATGCAGCTGCCGATCGGTGCCGAGTCGGACTTCCAGGGCGTTGTCGACCTGGTCCGCATGAAGGCGCTGGTCTGGTCCGCCGAGGCCGCCAAGGGCGAGATGTACGACGTCGTCGACATCCCGGCCGACCTGCAGGAGCAGGCCGAGGAGTACCGCGAGGCGCTCATCGACACGGTCTCGAACGTCAGCGACGAGATCATGGAGCTCGCCCTGGAGGGCGAGGAGATCCCGGTCGAGCTGCTGCAGGACGCGATCCGCAAGGGCACCCTGAACTCGGACTTCACCCCGATCTTCTGTGGTACCGCCTTCAAGAACAAGGGCGTTCAGCCCCTGCTCGACGCGGTCGTCAAGTACCTGCCGTCGCCGCTGGACATCGAGTCCATCGAGGGCACCAAGCCCGGCGACGACACGGTCAAGATCTCCCGCAAGGCCTCGGACGACGAGCCGCTCGCCGCGCTCGCGTTCAAGATCATGTCGGACCCGCACCTCGGCAAGCTCACCTTCGTCCGGGTCTACTCGGGCCGCCTGGAGTCCGGCACCTCGGTGCTGAACGCCGTCAAGGGCAAGAAGGAGCGCATCGGCAAGATCTACCGCATGCACGCGAACAAGCGTGAGGAGATCGACTCGGTGGGCGCCGGCGACATCATCGCCGTCATGGGCCTGAAGCAGACCACCACCGGTGAGACGCTGTCCGACGAGAAGAACCCGGTCATCCTGGAGTCCATGGACTTCCCGGCCCCGGTCATCCGCGTCGCGATCGAGCCCAAGTCCAAGGGTGACCAGGAGAAGCTGGGTGTTGCCATCCAGCGTCTCGCCGAGGAGGACCCGTCCTTCCAGGTCAACACGGACGAGGAGACCGGCCAGACCATCATCGCGGGTATGGGCGAGCTGCACCTCGAGGTGCTGGTCGACCGTATGCGCCGTGAGTTCAAGGTCGAGGCCAACGTCGGCAAGCCGCAGGTCGCGTACCGCGAGACCATCCGCCAGGCGGTCGAGCGCATCGACTACACCCACAAGAAGCAGACCGGTGGTTCCGGTCAGTTCGCCAAGGTGCAGATCGCGATCGAGCCGCTCGAGCAGGCCGAGGGCTACGAGTTCGTCAACAAGGTCACCGGTGGCCGCGTTCCGCGCGAGTACATCCCGTCGGTCGACGCCGGCTGCCAGGAGGCCATGGAGTTCGGCATCCTCGCGGGCTACCCGCTGCAGGGTGTCCGCGTGAGCCTGCTCGACGGTCAGGCGCACGACGTCGACTCCTCCGAGCTCGCGTTCAAGATCGCCGGTTCGATGGCGTTCAAGGAAGGCGCGCGGAAGGCCAAGCCGGTCCTCCTCGAGCCGATGATGGCCGTCGAGGTCACCACGCCCGAGGACTACATGGGCGACGTGATCGGCGACATCAACTCTCGCCGTGGCCAGATCCGGTCCATGGACGAGCGTCACGGTGCCCGCGTCGTCACGGCGCTGGTGCCCCTCTCCGAGATGTTCGGCTACGTCGGTGACCTGCGCAGCAAGACCTCTGGTCGCGCGAGCTACTCGATGCAGTTCGACTCGTACGCCGAGGTTCCGAAGAACGTGGCGGACGACATCATCGCCAAGGCCAAGGGCGAGTGACGTCCCGATAATCGGGACGATAGCGAAGCCTTAGGCTATTCGGAGGCAACCCGGGAGGATCCGGTCGGATCCTCCCGGGAGCCTCCGGCCCCCCACCAGCGGGACGGCACGGGATGTCCTCCGGACAACCCGCACCAAAACCGATCAAAGACCAACTGGCGTCAGCACGGCGTACAGGAACTGTCCTCAGGAGGACTCAGTGGCGAAGGCGAAGTTCGAGCGGACGAAGCCCCACGTCAACATCGGCACCATCGGTCACATCGACCACGGTAAGACCACGCTGACCGCGGCCATCACCAAGGTGCTGCACGACGCGTACCCGGAGATCAACCCCTTCACGCCGTTCGACCAGATCGACAAGGCGCCGGAGGAGCGGCAGCGCGGTATCACCATCTCCATCGCGCACGTCGAGTACCAGACCGAGGCGCGCCACTACGCCCACGTCGACTGCCCGGGTCACGCCGACTACATCAAGAACATGATCACCGGTGCTGCCCAGATGGACGGCGCCATCCTCGTGGTCGCCGCCACCGACGGCCCGATGCCGCAGACCAAGGAGCACGTCCTCCTGGCCCGCCAGGTCGGCGTTCCGTACATCGTCGTCGCCCTGAACAAGGCCGACATGGTGGACGACGAGGAGATCCTGGAGCTCGTCGAGCTCGAGGTCCGCGAGCTGCTCTCCGAGTACGAGTTCCCGGGCGACGACCTGCCGGTCGTCCGCGTCTCCGCGCTGAAGGCGCTGGAGGGCGACAAGGAGTGGGGCGAGAAGCTCCTCGGCCTGATGCACGCGGTCGACGAGGCCATCCCGACCCCGGCCCGCGCCGTGGACCAGCCGTTCCTGATGCCGATCGAGGACGTCTTCACGATCACCGGTCGTGGCACCGTCGTCACCGGTCGTATCGAGCGTGGCATCCTCAAGGTCAACGAGACTGTCGACATCATCGGCATCAAGGAGACCAAGACCACCACCACGGTCACCGGCATCGAGATGTTCCGCAAGCTGCTCGACGAGGGCCAGGCCGGTGAGAACGTCGGTCTGCTGCTCCGTGGCATCAAGCGCGAGGACGTCGAGCGCGGCCAGGTCATCATCAAGCCGGGTTCGGTTACCCCGCACACCGACTTCGAGGCCCAGTCCTACATCCTGTCGAAGGACGAGGGTGGCCGCCACACCCCGTTCTTCAACAACTACCGCCCGCAGTTCTACTTCCGTACCACGGACGTGACCGGCGTCGTGACCCTCCCCGAGGGCACCGAGATGGTCATGCCGGGCGACAACACCGCCATGACCGTCGCGCTGATCCAGCCGATCGCCATGGAGGAGGGCCTGAAGTTCGCCATCCGTGAGGGTGGCCGCACCGTCGGCGCCGGCCAGGTCACCAAGATCATCAAGTAGTCTGACGGTCTGACCTGCCTGCCTCGTACAGGCTCAGTCCGAAGGGCCCCGCGCACCGCACGGTGCGCGGGGCCCTTCGGCGTCTCATCAGCGGTTCACCGGAGCGCGCCTCCTTTCAGCGGCCGCTCATCGCAGACTGTTATGGTCGGGCGACATCCAGCCCGGCCGTCGTGGAAAGTGGGACCAACGCATGTCAACGGCACCGCTGTTGTCGGTCGTGATGCCTATCTACAACGAGCAGGAGGCGCTCCCGCTGACCGTCGAACGGCTGCGGCCGATCCTCGACGGGCTCGACGTGAGCTACGAGGTGGTCGGCGTCGACGACGGCAGCACCGATGTCACCCCGGTGCTGATGCAGAAGATCCGCCAGGACTGGCCGGAGTTCCGCATCGTCCGCTTCGCCCGCAACTCCGGGCACCAGGCCGCCCTCACCGCCGGCCTCCACCGCGCCTTCGGCGACTACGTGGTCTCCATCGACGCCGACCTCCAGGACCCGCCGGAGAAGATCCCCGAGATGCTGGCGCTCGCCCGCGAGCAGAACCTGGACATCGTCTACGGGGTGCGCGGCGACCGCGGCACCGACACCTTCTTCAAGCGGCACACCGCCGGCGGGTACTACCGGCTGATGCGCCGACTGGTCGGCAAGCGGATGCCCAGCCAGGCCGGCGACTTCCGGCTGCTGAGCCGGGCGGCCGTGGACGCGCTCAAGGCGATGCCCGAGCACCAGCCGGTCTACCGGCTGCTGGTGCCCTGGCTGGGCTTCCCCAGCGGCGAGGTGGTCTACGTGCGCGAGGAGCGGATCGCGGGGACCAGTCACTACCCGCTGTCCAAGATGGTCCGGCTCGCGTTCGACAGCGTCACCAACTTCTCCGCCGCCCCGCTGCGGCTGGCCACCTGGCTCGGGCTGTTCAGCTTCCTGGTCTGCATCCTGCTGGCGCTCTACACCACGGTCGCGTACGCCGTCGGCTCCACCGTGCCCGGCTGGTCCTCGCTGTTCATAGGGATGCTCTTCATCGGCGCCGTGCAGCTGGTCTGCGTCGGCCTGCTGGGCGAGTACGTCGGCCGGATCTACTCGGCGGTCCAGGCGCGGCCCGCGTACTTCGTCGGCTACGACTCGGCCGAGGAGCCGGACCGGTACGGTGCGGGCGCGTGAACGAGAGCCTCCCCACGGCCCGGGACGAGCGCGAGGAGCCCGCCGAGGCACCCCGGCCGGTCCGCCGGCTGCTGCCGTCCTTCCTGGTGATCGGGGTGCTGAGCACCGTCTTCTGCCTGGCGCTGTTCGTGCTGCTGCGGCTGGTGACCTCGCCGCAGGTGGCCAACCTGATCGCGCTGGCGGTCAGCGCGGTGGCCAACACCGCGGCCAACCGCCGCTTCACCTTCGGCATCACCGGCTCGGACGGCGCGGTGCGCCACCAACTGCAGGGCGCGGTCGCGTTCCTGATCGGGCTGGGCCTGTCCAGCGGCGCCCTGGCGCTGCTGGACGTGGCGGTGCCGCACGCCTCCCGGACGGTCGAGGTGGCCGGGCTGGTGGTGGCCAACGGCCTCGCCACGGTGGTCCGGTTCGTGCTGGCCAAGGTGTGGGTCTTCCGGACGCCCTGAGCCGGCGCGGGGGAGACGACGACGGAGGGGGCGCGTGCCGTGGCACGCGCCCCCTCCGTGTGGGCCGGGCTGCGCTACTGCTGCTTCAGCGAGTCCGTGTAGGCCTTGCAGGCCTGGTAGTCCGGCAGCAGGCCGTCGGCGAGCGCCTCCGCGAGGGAGGGCGCCACCGCGTCGCGGGCCGAGAGCTGCGGGGCGTCGGTCGGCCACTCGATGCCGAGATCCGGGTCCAGCGGGTGCACGCCGTGCTCGCCGGTCGGGTTGTACGTCGCCGAGCAGAGGTAGGTCAGCGTGGCGTCGTCGGTGAGGGCGCAGAAGCCGTGGCCGAGGCCCTCCGGGATGTAGACGGCCTTGCGCTCGGTGTCGTCCAGCCGGACGAACTCCCACTTGCCGAAGTTCGGCGAGCCGACCCGCAGGTCGACGATGACGTCCAGCACCGCGCCGCGGGTGCAGGCCACGTACTTGGCCTGGCCGGGCGGGACGTCGGCGAAGTGGATGCCGCGGACGACGTCCTTGGCGGAGAGCGACAGGTTGGCCTGGGCCAGGTTCAGCGGGTGGCCGACGACCTCGGCGAGGCGGTCGAAGCGGTACCACTCGGTGAAGTGGCCGCGGGCGTCGCCGTGCACCTGAGGGGTGATCTCGAAGGCGCCCTCGATGGAGAGCTCACGGAACTTCACTTGGCGGCCGCCTCTTCGAGCAGGCCCACCAGGTACTGGCCGTAGCCGCTCTTCAGCAGCGGCTCGGCGAGCTCGCGCAGCTGGGCGTCGTCGATCAGCCCGGCCCGCCAGACGGCCTCCTCGATGCAGCCGATCTTGAAGCCCTGGCGCTCCTCGATGACCCGGACGAACTCCGAGGCCTGGACCATCGACACGAACGTGCCGGTGTCCAGCCAGGCGGTGCCGCGGTCGAGGATCGTCACGTGCAGGTCGCCGGTGCGCAGGTAGGCGTCGTTGACGGCGGTGATCTCCAGCTCGCCGCGGGCGCTCGGCTCCAGCGTGCGGGCGATCTCGACGACCCGGTTGTCGTAGAAGTACAGGCCGGGGACGGCGTAACGGGACTTGGGCTCGGTCGGCTTCTCCTCGATGGAGATGACCTGGCCGGTCCCGTCGAACTCGACCACGCCGTACGCGGTCGGGTCGGCCACGGGGTACGCGAAGACCCGGCCGCCCTTGATGTCGGAGTGCTCGGTGAGCGCGGTGCCCAGGCCGGTGCCGTGGAAGATGTTGTCGCCGAGGATCAGGGCCACCGGCTCGTCGCCGATGAAGTCCGCGCCGAGCACGAAGGCCTGGGCGATGCCCTCGGGCTTCTCCTGGACGGCGTACTGGAGCTTCAGGCCGAACTGGGAACCGTCGCCCAGCAGTCGTTCGAACTGGTCCCGGTCGTTCGGGGTGGTGATGATCAGGATTTCGCTTATCCCGGCCATCACCAGGGTCGAGAGGGGGTAGTAGATCATCGGCTTGTCGAAGACCGGGAGGAGCTGCTTCGACACCGCACGGGTCAGGGGCCACAGCCGCGAGCCGGTGCCGCCGGCCAGGAGGATTCCACGCATGGGTGCACCCTATTCGAGATCGGTGAACGCGGGAGGGGCCGGGTCGGGAGGGCGTTCGGGCGGCGGTAGACTACGCGCATTATGCGCATCCTCGTGACCGGCGGCGCCGGATTCATCGGTTCGGAGTTCGTCCGTCAGCTCCTCGGGGCTGACGAGAATGCCCGGATCACGGTCTTTGACAAGCTCACCTACTCGGGCGTCCTGGAGAACCTCGCTCCGGTGGCCGACCACAAGGGCTACACCTTCGTCCAGGGCGACATCTGCGACGCGGACGCCGTCGACCAGGTCATGCCTGGACACGACGTGGTGGTGCACTTCGCCGCCGAGTCCCACGTGGACCGTTCGATCGCCGGCGCGGGCCCGTTCGTGCTGACCAACGTCGTCGGCACCCAGGTGCTGCTCGACGCGGCCCGCAAGCACGGCGTCGGCCGCTTCGTCCACATCTCCACCGACGAGGTGTACGGCTCGATCAACGAGGGCTCCTGGACCGAGACCTGGCCGCTCGAGCCGAACTCCCCGTACTCGGCCTCCAAGGCCTCCTCCGACCTGCTGGCGCTGGCCTACCACCGCACCCACGGCATGGACGTCGTGGTGACCCGCTGCTCCAACAACTACGGGCACTACCAGTTCCCGGAGAAGGTCATCCCGCTGTTCACCACCAACCTGATCGACGGCAAGAAGGTGCCGCTGTACGGCGACGGTGGCAACGTCCGCGACTGGCTGCACGTCTCGGACCACTGCCGGGGCATCGAGCTGGTCATGCGCGGCGGCCGCGCGGGCGAGGTCTACAACATCGGCGGCGGCACCGAGGCGACCAACAAGGAGCTGACCGGCCTGCTGCTGGAGGCCGCCGGCGCCGGCTGGGACATGGTCGAGCACGTCGCGGACCGCAAGGGCCACGACCTCCGCTACTCGATCGACATCAGCAAGATCCGCGAGGAGCTCGGCTACGAGCCGCAGGTCCGCTTCGAGGACGGCCTCGCCGCGACCATCGCCTGGTACCGCGAGAACCGCGCCTGGTGGGAGCCGCTGAAGCAGAAGGCGGCCCTGGCCAAGTGACCGCGAACGCCGCCGCGCCCGTGCGCTGGCTGGTCACCGGCGCGGCCGGGATGCTCGGGCAGGACCTGCTGTCGGTGCTGGGCGCCGACGGGACCGCCGAGATCACCGCGCTGCGCCGGGCGGACCTCGACATCACCGACGCGGCGGCCGTCCTGGCCGCCGTCGAGGGCCACGACATCGTGGTCAACTGCGCCGCGTGGACGAACGTCGATGGTGCGGAGACCGAGGAGGCAGCCGCCACCGCCGTCAACGGCACCGGCGTGCGCCACCTGGCCGCGGCCTGCGCCAGTACCGACGCGCGGCTGCTGCACGTCTCCACCGACTACGTCCTGCCGGGCGACGCCACCGAGCCCTGCCCGGAGGACGCCCCGACCGCTCCGGTGAACGCGTACGGCCGCAGCAAGCTGGTGGGGGAGCAGGCGGTCGCCGAACTCCTCCCCGAGCACGGCTACATCGTGCGCACCGCCTGGCTGTACGGCGAGCACGGCCCGAACTTCGTGGCCACCATGCTCAAGCTCGCCGCCCAGCGGGACACCCTGGACGTGGTGGACGACCAGCACGGCCAGCCGACCTGGTCGTACGCGCTGGCCGGCCGCCTGGTCGAGCTCGGCCGGGCCGCGCTCGCCGGGCAGGCCCCGGCCGGGGTCTACCACGGCACCGCGAGCGGCCGCACCACCTGGTGCGGACTGGCCGGCGAGACCTACGCGCTGAGCGGACTGGACCGGGAGCGGATCCGTCCGACCACGTCGGAGGCCTTCGTCCGCCCGGCCGCCCGCCCCGCCTTCAGCGTGCTGGCCCACGACCGCTGGGCCGCCGCCGGACTGGCGCCGCTGCCCGAGTGGCGGGCCATGCTGGCCGAGGCGCTGTCCCGGCCCGTCTTCGCCGAACTGGCCGCAACGGCCCGGAGCACCGAGAGCGACAGACCTCAGTGAAGAACGCGCTGACGAAGGTGGCTGCCGCGCTACCGCCGGGAACCCTGGCGGTGGCCGGCGGCACCGTCGTCCTGGGTGCCGCCTCCTACATCCACCTCGGGGTGGCGGGCCACAGCCTGTCCGTCGACGACATGGCGAACGTCTCGCTGCTGTGGACGATCGTGATGTCCGTCGGCATCGGCGTCTTCTTCCCGATCGAGCAGGAGCTCACCCGGATCGTCGCGGCGCGCGCGGCGCTCGGCCACGGTGCCGCGCCGGTCCTGCGCCGGGCGGCCCTGCTCACCGGCGGGATCCTCGGGGCGACCCTGATCGTCCTCGGCGCCGCCTCCGGCCCGATCGCCCGGTCGATGTTCCACGGCGACCGCTCGCTGGTGCTGGCGCTCGGCGGGGCCTTCACCGGCATGGCCGTCTGCTACCTCACCCGTGGCGTGCTGGCCGGCCTCGGCCGCTTCGGCGCGTACGGCACCCAGCTCGGCCTGGACGGCGGCCTGCGGATCGGCCTGGCCTTCGCCTGCGGCGTGGCCGGGGTGCACTCGGCGCTCGCGTTCAGCCTGATCCTGGCCGTCGCGCCGATCCTCGCCACGATCGCCACGCTGCCGCCGCTGCTGCGCGCGGTGAAGCCCGGCGAGCAGGTCGGCTGGTCCGAACTCTGCTCCGGGCTGGGCCTGCTGATCTGCTCGACGCTGCTCTCGCAGGTCGTGGTGAACGCGGCCGTGGTGAGCACCAAGCTGCTCGCGCCCTCGGACTCCGCGCTGATCGCCGCCCTGCTCAACGCGCTGGTGCTGGCCCGGGTGCCGCTGTTCGTCTTCGGTTCGCTCCAGGCCTCGCTGCTGAACGGCCTCTCCGCCGCGATCGCGGTCGGGGACCGGGCGGCCTTCGCCGGGATGCTCAAGAAGATCGGCGTCGTGGTGGGCGCGCTCGGCGTGCTCGGCGGGATCCCGGCGGTCGCCCTCGGCCCGTGGCTGATCCAGGTGCTGTTCGGCGCCAAGCCGGTGCTCGGCTGCCTCGACTTCTTCTGGTTGTCCGCCGGAACCGTGGCGTACATGTTCGCGATGGTGCTGGGCCAGGCGCTGATGGTATTCAAGCGGCACAACCTTCAGCTGCTCTGCTGGGCGCTCGGCACCGCGGTCCTCGCCGGGGTGACCTTCCTGCCGGGCGAGGTGTCCACCCGCGTGATCCTTGCGTACACGGCGGGTTCCGTGGCCACCGTCCTCGGTATGCTGGCGGTGCTGAGGCAGAGTTTCGCCCGTTCGGCGACGAATTCCGCCGGCCTCGTCCAGCAGCCGGGGGACCCGAACGCCGCGGTGCTGAGCAGCCGGACGGCCGGTGAATGACCGTGTCCGCCCCTCATCTTCAGATCGCCGCGCAGCAGCGCGGGCCAGACCCCATTCATGGAGCCTCCGTGTCCCAGTACGACGATGTTTGGCTGGTGATCCCGGCCTACAACGAGGGCCAGGTGATCGCCGACGTTGTGGAGGGGGCGCGAAAGACGTTCCCGAACATCGTGGTGGTCGATGACGGCAGCGGCGACGACTCGGCCAAGCACATCATGGCGACGGGCGCGCACCTGGTGCGCCACCCGGTCAACCTCGGTCAGGGCGCCGCCCTCCAGACCGGCCTGGCCTACGCCCTGGCCCAGCCGGGCGCCAAGTACTTCGCCACCTTCGACGCGGACGGTCAGCACCAGACCGCCGACGTCGAGAAGATGGTCGCCCTGCTGCGGGAGGGCGACACGGACGTGGTCCTCGGCTCGCGCTTCATCGAGCAGAACGGGCAGGTGCCGTGGATCAAGCGGGTCGTCCTGCGCACCGCGGCGACCGTCAGCCCGACCGCCCGCAAGCTCAAGCTGACCGACTCCCACAACGGCCTGCGGGTGCTGAACCGCGAGGCCGCCGGCCGGCTGCGGATCACCATGAACGGCATGGCACACGCGTCGGAGATCGTCAGCTTCCTCGCCGGCTCGGACCTCCGGGTCGCCGAGCTCCCGGTGGACATCCTGTACACCGACTACTCACGCGCCAAGGGTCAGTCCCTGATCAACGGCGTCAACATCATCTTCGACATCTCGCTGCGGGAGCGTAGCCGCCGATGAAATTCTTCTGGATCCAGCTGGTTCTCATTCTCGGCTCGGTCACTCTCGCCTACATGTTCATCCGGCGTTGGGACCGTGCCAACACCCGCGCCTGGAAGCGCATCGCGTTCTCGGTCTTCGTGGTCGTGAACATCTACGCGGTGCTGCGTCCCACCGACGTGACCTGGCTGGCCCACCAGCTCGGCGTCGGCCGCGGCACCGACCTGGTGCTGTACGGGATGGTGCTGGCGATGGGCTTCCTGACCCTGAACACCTTCCTGCGCTTCCGCTCGCTGGAGAAGAAGCTCACCGATCTGGCGCGCACCGTGGCGATCAACGAGGGCGCCCGCCTGAACGAGGAGCGCTTCGACCTGGACCTGCCGGTCTCGGCGCCGGTCGACCGCAGCAAGGCCTGATCCCGTGGCGACCTTCGAGTTCATGCTGCCGTACTACGGCGACGTGGCGCTGATGCAGGCCGCCGTGCGGAGCATCCTCGCGCAGACCGACCCGGACTTCCGGCTGACGGTCATAGACGACGGCAAGGAGCCGGACGTCCCGGGCTGGTTCGCCACGCTCGGCGACGACCGGGTGGGCTACCTGCGCAACGAGCAGAACCTCGGCATCACCAAGAACTTCCAGAAGTGCGTGGAGCTGTCCAAGGCCGACCACGTGGTCATCATGGGCTGCGACGACCTGCTGCACCCGCACTACCTGGAGACCGTCCGGTCGATCGTCAAGGCCAACCCGGACCTGGGCATGGTGCAGCCGGGCGTCGAGGTCATCGACGGCAACGGCGAGGTCAGCCGTTCCGGCCTGGCGGACAACGTCAAGGAGAAGATCTACGCGCCGACCGTCAAGGGCCGGCGGCTGATGGGCGGCGAGGAGCTGGCCGCGAGCGTGCTGCGCGGCAACTGGCTCTACTTCCCGTCGATCTGCTGGCGGGGCGAGGCGCTGCGCGCGGTCAACTTCCGTGACGAGTACTCGGTGATCCAGGACCTGGCCCTGGTCGTCGACCTGCTGGAGCGCGGCGAGCAGATGATGGTGGACAACACCACCGTCGTCTTCCAGTACCGCCGGCACGCCGTCAGCGAGTCCTCGGTGCAGGCCTTCTCCGGCACCCGGTTCACCGAGGCGGAGCGGTACTTCAACGCGGTGGCCGAGCGGATGGACGCCCGCGGCTGGCCGAAGGCCGCCCGGGCGGCCCGGTTCCGCAGCGCCTCCCGGCTGCACGCGCTGACCATGCTGCCGGGTGCGCTGAAGCGCGGCCAGCGGGGCGGCGCCAAGGTCCTGGTCCGCCACGCGCTGACCGGCGGAGAGCGGCACTGACCGTTCGTAGGTCCTGATACGGCACTGGGCCGGTAGTCCGAACTCGGACTACCGGCCCAGTGCCGTTCGCGGGCGCCTCGCCACGGGTTACCAGGGCGCGCCCTGGGGGCCGAGCGGGTCGGGCTGCCGCGGCGGGTACGGGTTGACCTTCGGGCACGCGAGCTTGCCGGTGTCGGGCACCGGCTCCAGCAGGTTGCTGATGTCCGTCGGCTGGTCGCACTGGCCGTTGGGCGCGTAGCGCGAGCAGTGCCCCTTGGTGTCGGCGGTGCTCTGCGCGATCCACGCCAGCGCCCCCGGGCCCCAGTGCGGGTCGGGCATGTACTTGCTGGCGGTGGCGGAGCCGGCCATGCCGAAGAGCAGGCCCAGCGAGCAGATGGCGCCGATGGCCACACCGCGCGGGTTGAGGCGCAGCGGGAGCCGGCGTCCGGTCTCCGCGGCGGTCTCGGCGGTGGGGGCCGCCGGGGCGCCCTGGCGGCGGCGGACGATCAGGTAGCACGCCAGCCCGACGAGGACCAGCAGGCAGTAGAGCAGCTGCGCGCTGGTGCGCGGGTAGAGCATGACGGCCTGGTCGCGCTCCATGTGGGAGGCGTACCAGTAGCGCATCAGCAGGGCGCTCGCCGTGCACGCGGCGGCGGTCAGCACGGTGGCCCGGCCGATCCCGAGGGCCAGCGCCACGCCCAGGCCGACCAGCAGGAGGATCGTGAAGAGGCCGACCCCGCCGATCTCGCCGGGGACCGGCCAGGTGCTCTGGCCGTCGGTGCCGGGGAGGTCGTCGCGCCACATCGCGAAGTAGGTGGGCTCGGTGTAGGTGTCGAAGTAGCAGTAGCGGTCGACGGTGCTGCCGGCGGACCCGAGCAGCCGGACCAGGTAGAAGCCGGCGACGACCAGGAAGACCCCGGCGGCGGCGCCGATCGCGCACAGGGCGTTGAGCAGGCCGGGGGTACCGCCGGTGCGGCGGGCGCGCAGCAGCAGCACCAGGGTGAGCACCACCACTCCGGCCGCGGACCACACGAACCAGCCGGAGTAGAGGAGGAACAGCAGCCCGATCCCGAGGCCGAGCACGGCGCCGCGGACGGCGGCGGTGCGGCGCGGGAGGTCCGGGGCGCGCTGGAGGAGCTGCATCAGCTTCGCCACCACCGGGAGGAAGGCGACGAGCACGAAGGTGGTGTACGGCTTGTACGGCTGCGCCATCGGCAGGGCGGCGGTGACGCCGATCCCGAGCGCCCAGAGCGGGGGCAGCAGCAGGCGCCAGGACAGGTAGGCGAGCGGGCCCAGCAGCGCGGTGAACGCCAGGTCGGCGAGCTTGAGCGCGTAGCCCACCTGGCCGTGGGTGAGGTGCTCGGCGATGAAGGCGACGATGTGCGGGAACAGCGGCGGGTAGGCGCCGTCGAGGGACTTGCCGTCCATCAGGGCGCCGACCCAGGCCTGGAGGCTGCCGGAGTCGCCGTGCTGGGCGTACAGCGGCCAGTTGGTGTCGCGCAGCGCGAGCGAGATGCCGGCGGCCAGGACGCCGGAGGACAGGCCCGCGATCGCGGCGGCGGCGAACCGCACCGGGAGGTCCGCCCAGCGGCGCATCGCCGGCACCAGGACCAGGACGACGAGGCCGACGAGCAGCAGGAGCCGGAGCTGGAGCGCGGCGAGGCCGCTGACCTGGCCGATCCTCGACATGGGGTTCAGGTGGACGGTCCATGCCAGACCGGTCATGAAGAGCGCCGCCGTGGCCGCGGTCAGGATCTCCGCGGCCCAGAGGACGGCGGGGAGGCGAAGAGCGGCTGCCCGTCTCCTCTGGCTGGGCGGTATGCCCTGATGCCTGCCCGAGGCGGGGGCGGGCTGGACGCTCGTCGTCACTGTTCGGTCCTTCTGCTTCCCGCAGCACGTGGACGCGGGGGCGGTGTGTGGTTTCGGTGGCCGGACACCGCGATTCTGCCAGCACCTCGATCGGGGGATCGTCGCGGGCTGAACCACCGTTCCCGGGCGGGTCGTTGTCGTCCAGGGGCGAGGAGTGCGTTGGCTCCGGCCGATCACCGCGTGGCACACTGCCGATGCGCTTCGACGCGTGGTGGCAGGACCCGTGGCACGCCGTCCGGAACCGGTCATGACGAGGTCGTCAACTCATACAAGTAGGGAAGTGTCTCGGTGCAGCCGCTGATCGACTCTGCCCACACGTCCGACGGGCCGCGCCGGGGTGAGGGCGGCGACGGGAGCGCGTCCGGCACCCCGGCCCCGGTCGTGCCGGTCCGGCTGCGGGCGCTCGCCGCCCACCGCTGGTTCTGGCCGGCGGCCCTGCTGCTCGGGTACGGCGCGCAGGTGGCGTTCCGCCTGGTGCTGTCGATCCACAACTACTTCCCGTCGGTGCACGCCGACGAGGACTCGTACCTGGTGATAGCGCGGGTGCTGGCCGGCCGGCCGACCACCGAGATGCCGGTCGGCGTGGTGATCCCGGGCGGTTACCCGCTGCTGATCTCGCCGGCGCTGCGGATCGCCGACAACCCGGCCACCGCGTACCACCTGGTGATGGGCATCAACGCGGTGCTCAACGCGCTGGTGTTCCCGCTGGCCGTGGTGGCGGCGCGCCGGCTGGGCCTGTCCCGGCCGCAGGCGTACCTGGTGGGCACCGCCGTGGCGCTGGTGCCGCCGGTGGTCTTCTACTCCCAGTTCGTCATGTCGGACACCGTGCTGCCGGTGCTCCTGCTGGCCTGGGTGCTCGCGATGCACGGCTGGCTCTCGCCCGGCACGGCGCGCCGCCGCGCGCTGTACGCGGCGGGGATGGGCCTGGCGGCCGGCTACACGATGGCCACCCACGACCGGGGCGGCGTGGTCGTGGCGCTGACGGCGCTGGTGCTGGTCGTGGTGCTGGTCCTCGGCTGGGCGCCGCGGCTCGCCTCGCTGGCCGGTGTCGGCGCGCTCGGGGTGTCGTACCTGGGCGCGAAGCTGCTGGCCGGCTTCGTCGAGAGCCAGTTCAAGGACGTGCCGCCGAGCGACGTCGGCAACAAGGTCTTCGAGAACCTCGAGGACAGCAAGTACATCGGCACGATCGTCGCCCGCACGTTCGGGCAGCTGTGGTACTTCATGACCTCCACGTACGGCTTCGGGGCGATCGCCCTCGTGCTGTGCGTGGTGGTGGTGTTCCGGCGCCGGTACTCGGTGGCCGAGCGGGTGGTGGCCTTCACCCTGGTGGCGATGCTGTTCGGCACCGCGCTGGCCTCGGCGGCCGGCCTGGCGGACAACGACCGGACCGACAACTGGGTGTACGCCCGGTACTGCGCGGTGCTGGTGCCGCTGTTCCTGGTGGTCGGCCTGACCGCGCTGTTCCGGGCCGGGGTCCGTGCGCTGCTGTGGATGGCGCTGGTCGGCACGGTGGTGATCGGTGTCATCCAGGTGTCGGTCGGCGCGTACGCGGGTGCCGCGCTGAAGCTCTGGATCAGCCCGTGGACGGTGCCGGACGCGATGTTCCTGGCCTCGACCTGGGACGGCCTGCACATGATCCGGACGAGCTTCGGCGCGCTGGCGGTGCTGGCCGCCTGCCTGCTGCTGCGGGTGGCCGGCGGGCGCCGGGTGGTCGCCGCGGTGGTGGCCTGCCTGACGCTGTTCGCGGCCTACTCGACGATCGCCATCACCGACAACGTCTCCGAGCCGCACGCCAAGTTCCGCAAGTACCAGGCGGTCGGCGTGGCCAAGGAGGCGGGCCTGCGCAAGGGCGACAACGTGGTCCTGGACTGGGACCTCGACTGGGACACCCGGATGGCGATGGCCTACGAGGTCTACTGGGGACGGGTCTGGACGGACGACGTCAAGGGCGGCAACACCCCGCCGGAGAAGGCCACCGCGTTCCTGGCGGCCACCGGCAAGGACGCCCCGCCGGAGGCCAGCTGGCCGAATCCGAAGCCCGGCTGGCACGTCGCGAAGTACAACAAGGACCGCGGCTGGGTGCTCTGGCGCAAGGACTGACCAGGGCGTTCACCCCATCGGGGCCGGTGAGGAGCGCCTCACCGGCCCCGATTGGCATCCGGGCTGCTCCATGTGGCAGTATGTCCAAGTTGCTCGGTTGAGTGCCGATGCTGCGCGCCTCCCGCCGGGAGGACTGGAAGCGAGTCCCATGTACTCGTCGTTCCCGTGATGGCCGTCAAGCGTGAGTTCTACGCCACGGCAGCTGCGGGGCGAAAGTACGGGAATCTTCCGGGAAGCGTGAGCGGGGCCTCGACCCGGCGCCCCCAACCCCGAAAGTTTGAAACCGACGAAGTAATTCGTTGGTTTTTTGCAAGCGCGAGTGCGACACGCCCGAGCGCGGGGGTCGGAGGGTTGTCGTGCAGTGACTAAGGACAAAGGACTACTGAGTAGCCATGGCGGGACAGAAGATCCGCATCCGGCTCAAGGCCTACGACCACGAGGTCATCGACTCTTCGGCGAAGAAGATCGTCGAGACGGTGATCCGTACTGGTGCGCAGGTCGCGGGCCCGGTGCCGCTGCCCACTGAGAAGAACGTGTACTGCGTCATCCGCTCGCCGCACAAGTACAAGGACTCGCGCGAGCACTTCGAGATGCGTACTCACAAGCGTCTGATCGACATCCTCGACCCCACGCCGAAGACGGTTGACTCGCTCATGCGTCTCGACCTGCCGGCCGGCGTCGACATCGAGATCAAGCTCTGAGAGGCGCACCGAAGATGGCTAAGCAGATTAAGGGCATCCTGGGCGAGAAGCTCGGCATGACCCAGGTCTGGGACGAGAACAACCGGGTTGTCCCGGTGACCGTCGTCAAGGCTGGGCCCAATGTCGTGACCCAGGTCCACACCGCCGACAGCCCGGCCGGCTACGACGCCGTCCAGATCGGCTTCGGCGAGATCGACCCCCGCAAGGTGAACAAGCCCCTCGCGGGTCACTTCGCCAAGGCCGGTGTCACCCCGCGCCGCCACCTGGTCGAGCTGCGTACCTCGGACGCGTCCGAGTACACCCTGGGCCAGGAGATCACCGCCGAGCTGTTCGAGGCGGGTGTCAAGGTCGACGTGACCGGCACCTCCAAGGGCAAGGGCTTCGCCGGTGTCATGAAGCGCCACAACTTCCGGGGCCTCGGCGCCGGTCACGGCGTGCAGCGCAAGCACCGTTCGCCCGGTTCCATCGGTGGCTGCGCCACCCCGGGCCGCGTGTTCAAGGGCCTGAAGATGGCCGGCCGGATGGGTCACGAGCGTGTGACCACCCAGAACCTGACCGTGCACGCGGTTGACGCGGAGAAGGGTCTGCTCCTGATCAAGGGTGCGATCCCGGGCCCGAACGGCGGCCTCGTCCTCGTCCGCACCGCGGCGAAGGGGCTGTGAAGGATATGAGCACCATTGACATCCTGTCGCCCTCGGGTGACAAGACCGGCAGCCTCGAGCTGCCGGCCGAGATCTTCGACGCGAAGGTCAGCGTTCCGCTGATGCACCAGGTCGTCGTGGCGCAGCTCGCTGCGGCCCGTCAGGGCACCCACAAGACCAAGACTCGTGGCGAGGTCCGCGGCGGCGGCAAGAAGCCGTACCGCCAGAAGGGCACCGGCCGCGCCCGTCAGGGCTCGACCCGTGCGCCGCAGTTCGCCGGCGGTGGCGTCGTGCACGGTCCCGTGCCGCGCGACTACTCGCAGCGGACCCCGAAGAAGATGATCGCCGCCGCTCTGCGCGGTGCGCTCACCGACCGGGCCCGCCACAACCGCATCCACGTCGTCACCGACGTGGTCGCGGCCGAGGTGCCGTCGACCAAGGCCGCCAAGGGCCTGTTCGGCAAGATCACCGAGCGCAAGAACGTCCTCCTGGTCGTCGAGCGCGAGGACGAGCTGGGCCTGAAGTCCGCTCGGAACCTGCCGCACGTGCACATCCTGGACGCCGGTCAGCTGAACACCTACGACGTGCTCGTCTCCGACGATGTGGTCTTCACCCAGGCCGCCTTCGAGCGTTTCGTGGCCGGTCCGGCCGCGTCCGCCAAGGCCGTTGCCGCTGAGGGCGAGCTCGAAGGGAGCGCCGCCTGATGAGCGACGTTACGAGCAAGACGTTCACGGACCCCCGTGACGTCCTGGTGAAGCCGGTCATCTCCGAGAAGAGCTACAGCCTTCTCGACGAGAACAAGTACACGTTCATCGTGTCGCCGGGCGCCAACAAGACCCAGATCAAGCAGGCCGTCGAGGCGGTCTTCTCGGTCAAGGTCGAGGCTGTCAACACGATCAACCGTCAGGGCAAGCGCAAGCGCTCCAAGACGGGCTTTGGCAAGCGCAAGGACACCAAGCGCGCCATCGTGACGCTGGCCGAGGGCAACCGCATCGACATCTTCGGTGGTCCGGTCTCCTAACGGAGATCGTGATCGTCGATAAGGACGAGGACGAGAGAGCCAAATGGGCATCCGCAAGTACAAGCCGACTACGCCGGGCCGTCGTGGCTCCAGCGTGGCCGACTTCGTAGAGATCACGCGGTCCACGCCGGAGAAGTCGCTGGTTCGCCCCCTGCACAGCAAGGGCGGCCGTAACAACGCCGGTCGGATCACCGTTCGCCACCAGGGTGGCGGTCACAAGCGCGCCTACCGCGTGATCGACTTCCGTCGTCACGACAAGGACGGCGTGCCGGCCAAGGTCGCGCACATCGAGTACGACCCGAACCGCACCGCGCGCATCGCGCTCCTGCACTACGCGGACGGCGAGAAGCGCTACATCATCGCGCCGCGCGGCATCGCGCAGGGTGACCGGATCGAGAACGGCGCTGGCGCCGACATCAAGCCGGGCAACAACCTGCCGCTGCGCAACATCCCGGTCGGTACCACCATCCACGCGGTGGAGCTGCGTCCCGGTGGCGGTGCCAAGCTGGCCCGCTCCGCCGGCTCCGGCATCCAGCTGCTGGCGCGTGAGGGCAAGATGGCGCACCTGCGCATGCCCTCCGGCGAGATCCGCCTGGTGGACGCGCGCTGCCGCGCGACCGTCGGCGAGGTCGGCAACGCCGAGCAGTCGAACATCAACTGGGGCAAGGCCGGCCGTATGCGCTGGAAGGGCGTTCGCCCGACCGTGCGTGGTGTGGCCATGAACCCGATCGACCACCCGCACGGTGGTGGTGAGGGTAAGACCTCCGGTGGTCGCCACCCGGTCTCGCCGTGGGGCCAGAAGGAGGGTCGTACCCGTCGCCCGAAGAAGGCGTCGGACGCTCTCATCGTGCGCCGCCGCAAGACCAACAAGAAGCGCTAGGAGCAGGTCAGATGCCGCGCAGTCTCAAGAAGGGCCCCTTCATCGACGGCCACCTTCTCAAGAAGGTGGACGCGCAGAACGAGGCGGGTACCCAGAACGTCATCAAGACCTGGTCCCGTCGCTCCGTGATCTTCCCGGCCATGCTCGGCCACACGATCGCGGTTCACGATGGTCGCAAGCACGTCCCGGTGTTCGTCACCGAGTCGATGGTCGGCCACAAGCTGGGCGAGTTCGCTCCGACCCGCACCTTCCGCGGCCACGTCAAGGACGACCGCAAGTCGAAGCGTCGCTAGTCGCCTGAGCTTCACCGCCAGAACGACTCAATGACTTACTCCATTAAGGGGACAACCATGGAAGCCAGGGCCCAGGCGCGGTACATCCGCGTCACGCCCATGAAGGCCCGCCGCGTGGTGGACCTCATCCGTGGCCTGCCGGCCACGGAGGCCCAGGCCGTCCTGCGTTTCGCTCCGCAGGCCGCCACCGTGCCGGTCGGCAAGGTGCTCGACAGCGCCATTGCCAACGCCGCGCACAACTACAACCACTCCAACGTGGACGACCTCGTCATCAGCGAGGCGTACGTTGACGAGGGTCCGACCCTGAAGCGGTTCCGTCCGCGTGCCCAGGGCCGCGCCTACCGGATCCGCAAGCGGACCAGCCACATCACCGTGGTCGTCAGCAGCAAGGAAGGGACCCGGTAATGGGCCAGAAGGTTAACCCGCACGGGTTCCGCCTCGGCATCAGCACGGACTTCAAGTCCCGCTGGTACGCCGACAAGCTGTACAAGGACTACGTCAAGGAAGACGTTGCCATTCGTCGCATGATGACGAAGGGCATGGAGCGCGCCGGCATCTCGAAGGTTGAGATCGAGCGCACCCGCGACCGCGTCCGCGTCGACATCCACACCGCTCGCCCCGGCATCGTCATCGGTCGCCGTGGCACCGAGGCCGACCGCATCCGCGGCGACCTCGAGAAGCTGACCGGCAAGCAGGTCCAGCTGAACATCCTCGAGGTCAAGAACCCCGAGCTGGACGCCCAGCTCGTGGCTCAGGGCGTCGCGGAGCAGCTGTCCTCGCGCGTCTCCTTCCGCCGTGCCATGCGCAAGTCGATGCAGGGCACCATGAAGTCCGGCGCCAAGGGCATCAAGGTCCAGTGCTCCGGTCGTCTCGGCGGCGCCGAGATGAGCCGTTCGGAGTTCTACCGCGAGGGTCGCGTGCCGCTGCACACCCTGCGTGCGAACGTCGACTACGGCTTCTTCGAGGCCAAGACCACCTTCGGCCGCATCGGCGTGAAGGTCTGGATCTACAAGGGCGACGTCAAGAACATCGCCGAGGTCCGCGCTGAGAACGCCGCTGCGCGCTCGGGCAACCGCCCGGCCCGTCCCGAGGGTGGTCGTCCCGCCCGCGGTGGCGACCGCCGTGGTGGCGAGCGCGGTGGCCGTGGCCGTCGTCCCGCCGCTGCCGAGGCCCCCGCGGCCGCGGCCGCCGAGGCGCCGGCTGCCGAGAACACCGGAACGGAGGCCTGACCCCAATGCTGATCCCCCGTCGGGTCAAGCACCGCAAGCAGCACCACCCCAAGCGCCGTGGCGCTGCCAAGGGTGGCACCGAGCTCGCGTTCGGCGAGTACGGCATCCAGGCCGTCACCCCGGCCTACGTGACGAACCGGCAGATCGAGTCCGCTCGTATCGCCGTCACCCGTCACATCAAGCGTGGCGGCAAGGTCTGGATCAACATCTACCCGGACCGTCCGCTCACCAAGAAGCCGGCCGAGACCCGCATGGGTTCCGGTAAGGGTTCGCCCGAGTGGTGGATCGCGAACGTGCACCCGGGTCGGGTCATGTTCGAGCTGTCGTACCCCAACGAGAAGGTGGCTCGTGAGGCGCTGACCCGCGCAGCTCACAAGCTCCCGATGAAGTGCCGGATCATCCGGCGCGAGGCAGGTGAGAGCTGATGTCGGCCGGCACCAAGGCTGCTGACCTCCGCGAGCTGGACAACGAGGGTCTCGTTGCCAAGCTCCGTGAGGCCAAGGAGGAGCTGTTCAACCTCCGCTTCCAGGCGGCGACCGGGCAGCTCGACAACCACGGACGGCTGAAGCTCGTCCGCAAGGACATCGCGCGGATCTACACCCTGATGCGCGAGCGCGAGCTGGGCATCGAGACGGTGGAGAACGCCTGATGACTGAGAACACCAACGAGACGCGCGGTTTCCGCAAGACCCGTGAGGGTCTCGTCGTCAGCGACAAGATGGACAAGACCGTCGTCGTCGCCGTCGAGGACCGCGTCAAGCACGCTCTGTACGGCAAGGTCATCCGCCGTACGAACAAGCTGAAGGCGCACGACGAGGCGAACGCCTGCGGCATCGGCGACCGGGTCCTCCTCGCGGAGACCCGCCCGCTGTCCGCGACGAAGCGCTGGCGCGTCGTCGAGATCCTCGAGAAGGCCAAGTAACGAAGCCGATGTGGTACGGCCGTATGTGCAGCGGGTCCCTGCGGGACGCCGGTGTGAGCAGCGGCCGGCCCGTCAGCTCTCGTTGACGATCAGGAGAAAGCTGTGATCCAGCAGGAGTCGCGACTGCGTGTCGCCGACAACACGGGCGCGAAGGAAATCCTTTGCATCCGCGTTCTCGGTGGCTCCGGTCGTCGCTACGCCGGTATCGGGGACGTCATCGTCGCGACCGTCAAGGACGCGATCCCCGGCGGTTCGGTGAAGAAGGGTGACGTCGTCAAGTGCGTCGTCGTCCGTACCGTGAAGTCGCGTCGTCGTCCGGATGGCTCGTACATCCGCTTCGACGAGAACGCCGCGGTTGTTCTGAAGAACACCGATGGTGACCCCCGTGGCACCCGCATCTTCGGCCCGGTGGGCCGCGAGCTGCGTGACAAGAAGTTCATGAAGATCATCTCGCTTGCGCCGGAGGTGCTCTAACTCATGGCGAACAGCATGAAGATCAAGAAGGGTGACCTGGTTCAGGTCATCACCGGCAAGGACCGCGGCAAGCAGGGCAAGGTCATCCAGGCCATGCCCGCCGAGAACAAGGTCCTGGTCGAGGGTGTGAACCGGGTCAAGAAGCACACCAAGCCGGGCCCGGGCACTCAGGGTGGCATTGTCACCGTCGAGGCCCCGGTGCACGTCTCCAACGTCCAGCTGGTCGTGGAGAAGGACGGCAAGAAGGTCGTCACCCGCGTTGGCTACCGCTTCGATGACGAGGGCAACAAGATCCGCGTTGCCAAGCGAACCGGTGAGGACATCTGATGTCTGAGACGACTGTTGAGAAGGTGACCCCCCGTCTCAAGGAGCGTTACAACTCCGAGATCAAGGGTCAGCTGCAGGAGCAGTTCTCGTACGAGAACGTCATGCTGACGCCCGGCCTGGTCAAGGTCGTCGTCAACATGGGTGTCGGCGAGGCCGCCCGTGACAGCAAGCTGATCGAGGGCGCGATCCGCGACCTGACCGCGATCACCGGTCAGAAGCCGGCCGTGACCAAGGCTCGCAAGTCCATCGCGCAGTTCAAGCTGCGCGAGGGCCAGCCGATCGGCACGCACGTCACCCTCCGCGGTGACCGCATGTGGGAGTTCCTGGACCGTCTGGTTTCGCTGGCCCTGCCGCGAATCCGTGACTTCCGCGGCCTCTCCCCGAAGCAGTTCGACGGCCGTGGCAACTACACCTTCGGTCTGACCGAGCAGGTTATGTTCCACGAGATCGACCAGGACAAGGTCGACCGTCAGCGCGGTATGGACATCACCGTCGTGACCACCGCTCAGACCGACGACGAGGGCCGGGCGCTCCTGCGCGCTCTGGGCTTCCCGTTCAAGGAGGCGTGAGCCAATGGCGAAGAAGTCCCTCATCGCGAAGGCCGAGCGGAAGCCGAAGTTCGGCGTCCGGGCCTACACCCGGTGCCAGCGCTGCGGCCGTCCGCACTCGGTGTACCGCAAGTTCGGCCTCTGCCGTGTCTGCCTCCGTGAGATGGCGCACCGCGGCGAGCTGCCGGGCGTGACCAAGAGCTCCTGGTAATCAAGGCGCTTTAGGCACACAGCGAAGCAGAGGTGCCCGATCCCACACCGGCCCGTTTTGGGCCTGCCGTACGGAGTCCCGTAAGGTAGTGGGGTCGGGCCCCCTGCCACGGCTTCCCCATGGATGTCCGTGGCCCTCTCAAGGGAGGGCTCGCACCCAGTCTTACGACGTCGCAGGTCCCCTGCGCTTGTGCCCCTGACGAACTCGGAAGAGTGCGTAAGGGGGACCTGGCGCGGAGAAACCGCGGCGAGAGAGGCCTGAGGCCATCATGACCATGACCGACCCCATCGCAGACATGCTCACGCGTCTGCGTAACGCGAACTCGGCGTACCACGACACCGTGGCGATGCCGGCCAGCAAGATCAAGGCGCACGTCGCCGAGATCCTGCAGCAGGAGGGGTACATCTCCTCCTACAAGGTTGAGGAGCCCGTCGAGGGCGAGGTCGGCAAGAAGCTGACCATCGAGCTCAAGTTCGGCCCCAACCGTGAGCGCTCCATCGCCGGCATCAAGCGCATCAGCAAGCCGGGTCTGCGTGTTTACGCAAAGTCCACCAACCTGCCGAAGGTTCTCGGCGGCCTGGGCGTGGCGATCATCTCCACGTCCTCCGGCCTCCTGACCGACAAGCAGGCCGCCAAGAAGGGCGTAGGCGGAGAAGTTCTCGCCTACGTCTGGTAATTCGGGAAACGGAGGTACAGCAATGTCGCGCATTGGACGGCTGCCCATCCAGGTCCCCGCTGGCGTGGACGTCACCATCGATGGCCAGACGGTCTCGGTGAAGGGCCCGAAGGGCTCCCTCACCCACGTCGTCGCCGCGCCGATCGAGATCGGCAAGGGCGAGGACGGCATTCTGGCTGTCACCCGCCCCAACGACGAGCGTCAGTCGAAGGCCCTGCACGGCCTGACCCGCACGCTGGTGGCGAACATGATCACCGGCGTGACCGCGGGCTACCGCAAGTCGCTGGAGATCAGCGGTGTCGGCTACCGAGTTCTGGCGAAGGGCTCCGACATGGAGTTCCAGCTGGGCTACAGCCACCCGATCCTCGTCGAGGCGCCGGAGGGCATCTCCTTCGTCGTCGAGTCGGCCACCAAGTTCCACGTGGACGGCATCGACAAGCAGAAGGTCGGCGAGGTCGCCGCGAAGATCCGCAAGCTGCGCAAGCCGGACCCGTACAAGGCCAAGGGTGTCAAGTACGCGGGCGAGGTCATCCGCCGCAAGGTCGGAAAGAGTGGTAAGTAAGCGATGAGTGTCTCTGTCAAGATCGGCAAGGGCAACGCCTACAAGAGCGCCGCTCGCAAGCGCCGCGCGATCCGCGTTCGCAAGCGCGTCGTCGGCACCGAGGTGCGTCCGCGCCTCGTCGTGACGCGCTCGAACCGTCACATGGTCGCCCAGGTCATCGACGACGCCAAGGGTCACACCCTGGCGTCGGCGTCCACCCTCGACGTGTCCATCAAGGGCGCCGAGGGCGACAAGACCGAGCTGGCCAAGAAGGTCGGGAGCCTGGTCGCCGAGCGCGCCAAGGCCGCCGGCATCGAGTCGGTCGTCTTCGACCGCGCGGGCAACCGGTACGCCGGCCGCATCGCCGCCCTGGCGGACGCGGCTCGCGAGGCCGGGCTCGACTTCTAAGCCGCTCGTCGACTCTGTCGACGGACGTAAACGAGAGAGGTAATTCCAATGGCTGGACCCCAGCGCCGCGGTAGCGGCGCCGGCGGTGGCACCGGCGGTGGCGAGCGGCGCGACCGTAAGCGTGACGACCGGGGCAACGCCCCCGCCGTCGAGAAGACCGCTTACGTCGAGCGCGTCGTCGCGATCAACCGTGTCGCCAAGGTTGTCAAGGGTGGTCGTCGCTTCAGCTTCACCGCGCTGGTCGTGGTGGGCGACGGTGACGGCACCGTGGGTGTCGGTTACGGCAAGGCGAAGGAGGTTCCGGCCGCCATCGCCAAGGGTGTTGAGGAGGCCAAGAAGAACTTCTTCAAGGTCCCCCGTATCCAGGGCACCATCCCGCACCCGATCCAGGGTGAGAAGGCCGCCGGCGTCGTGCTGCTGAAGCCCGCCGCCCCCGGTACCGGTGTTATCGCCGGTGGTCCGGTGCGCGCCGTCCTGGAGTGCGCCGGCATCCACGACATCCTGTCGAAGTCGCTCGGCTCGGACAACGCGATCAACATCGTGCACGCCACCGTGGCCGCTCTGAAGGGCCTCGTGCGCCCCGAGGAGATCGCCGCCCGTCGTGGTCTGCCGCTGGAGGACGTGGCCCCCGCCGCTCTGCTGCGGGCGCGTGCTGCTGGGGTGAGCGCCTGATGGCTCGCCTGAAGATCACGCAGACCAAGTCGTACATCGGCAGCAAGCAGAACCACCGTGACACCCTGCGTTCGCTTGGTCTCAAGCGCATGCACGACGTGGTGGTCAAGGAGGACCGTCCCGAGATTCGCGGGATGGCCCACACGGTCCGTCACCTGGTGACGGTTGAGGAGGTGGACTGATCATGGGCGACAACCCGATCAAGATCCACAACCTGCGTCCCGCCCCGGGTGCCAAGACCGACAAGATCCGCGTGGGTCGTGGTGAGGGCTCCAAGGGTAAGACCGCTGGTCGTGGTACCAAGGGCACGAAGGCCCGCTACCAGGTTCCGCAGCGCTTCGAGGGTGGCCAGATGCCGCTCCACATGCGCCTGCCGAAGCTGAAGGGTTTCAAGAACCCGTTCAAGATCACCTTCCAGGTCGTCAACCTCGACAAGCTGGCCGAGCTCTACCCGCAGGGTGGAGAGGTCACGGTCGAGGACCTGGTCGCCAAGGGCGCGGTTCGCAAGAACTCCCTCGTCAAGGTGCTCGGCACCGGCGAGATCTCGGTTGCCCTGCAGGTGACGGTCGACGCCGTCTCCGGCTCGGCCGCCGAGAAGATCACCGCCGCCGGCGGTACGGTCACCGAGCTCGTCTGAGCCCGCTGACAACCGGCTTCGAGCCCCGCACCTCCTCCGGGAGGTGCGGGGCTCGTGCCGTTCCCGGGGATATCCGGCCGGACGGCGCTCGTTCTTTTGTGTGGCAAACCCGGGCATCCCGTACCCCATGAGTGGGGGAGGGGCGGTACGCGCTTCTTCCGAGTGGCTGCGCACTGTTAGAGTCCGTGGAGTTCCCTTGTAGGCTGCGCGTAGGCTCGCCTGTGCCGTCTGTACGGGGGCCCGAACCGCAAACTCCCCATTCAGGACCGACCCTCCCGCCGACGACGCGCGGGAGGCGCAGGAGGCACCGTGCTCAGTGCGTTCGCGCGGGCGTTCCAGACGCCCGACCTGCGCAAGAAGCTGCTGTTCACGCTGGGCATCATGGTGCTGTTCCGCCTGGGCTCGCACATCCCGATCCCGGGCGTGAGCTTCACGGCCGTGAACGAGTGCGTGAAGGAGACCAAGAACAGCGGCCTCTTCGGACTCGTCAACCTGTTCAGCGGTGGCGCGCTCCTCCAGCTGACGATCTTCGCCCTCGGCATCATGCCGTACATCACGGCGAGCATCATCCTCCAGCTCCTCACCGTCGTGATCCCGCGACTGGAGATGCTGAAGAAGGAGGGACAGGCCGGCCAGGCCAAGATCACCCAGTACACCCGCTACCTGACCATCGCGCTCGCCGTGCTCCAGGGCACCGGCATCGTGGCGACGGCCTCCAGCGGTGCGCTGTTCTCCGGCTGCCCGCTGGCCAACGAGATCGTCCCGGACACCGGCGTGTTCCGGATCGCGGTCATGGTGCTCACCATGACCGCCGGCACGACGGTCATCATGTGGCTCGGCGAGCTGATCACCGACCGCGGCATCGGCAACGGCATGTCGCTGCTGATCTTCACCTCGATCGCGGCCCAGTTCCCGTCCTCGATGTGGGCGATCAAGCAGTCCGGCACCATCGGCGGCGGCTGGGTCGAGTTCCTCTCGGTGGTCGCGGTCGGCGTCATCGTCGTGATGCTGGTCATCTTCGTCGAGCAGGCCCAGCGCCGGATCCCGGTCCAGTACGCGAAGCGGATGATCGGGCGCCGGGCGTTCGGCGGGACCTCGACCTACATCCCGCTCAAGGTGAACCAGGCCGGTGTCATCCCGGTCATCTTCGCCTCGTCGCTGCTGTACATCCCCGCCCTGGTGGTCCAGCTGACCAACAGCCAGGCAGGCTGGGCCACGTGGATCCGGACGAACTTCGTCAAGGGTGACCACCCGATCTACATGGCCACCTACTTCCTGCTGATCGTCTTCTTCGCGTTCTTCTACGTCGCCATCTCCTTCAACCCCGAAGAAGTTGCCGACAACATGAAGAAGTATGGTGGGTTCATCCCGGGTATCCGGGCCGGCCGACCGACGGCCGAGTACCTGAACTACGTGCTGACCCGTATCACGTGGCCGGGTTCGCTCTACCTGGGCCTGATCGCGTTGATCCCGATGATCGCCCTGGTCGCCTTCGGACAGCAGACCAACTTCCCGTTCGGCGGCACCAGCGTGCTCATCGTCGTCGGCGTCGGACTCGAAACTGTGAAGCAGATCGAGAGCCAGCTCCAGCAGCGCAATTACGAAGGGTTCCTCCGCTGATGCGTATCGTCCTCGTTGGTCCTCCCGGGGCCGGGAAGGGTACTCAGGCGCACCTGCTCGCCAAGACCCTGTCCATCCCGCACATCTCCACCGGCGACCTGTTCCGTGCCAACATCGGCCAGGGCACCCCGCTGGGGCTCGAGGCCAAGGGCTACATGGACGCAGGCCGCCTGGTACCGGACGAGGTCACCATCGGGATGGCCAAGGACCGCATGCTCCAGGCGGACGCCGAGAACGGCTTCCTGCTCGACGGCTTCCCCCGCAACCTCGGCCAGGCCGAGGCGCTCGACGAGTTCCTCGCCGAGAAGGGCATCAAGCTGGACGGCGTCCTGGACCTGGAGGTCCCCGAGGACGAGGTCGTCAAGCGGATCGCGGGCCGTCGCCTGTGCCGCAAGAACGGCAGCCACGTGTTCCACGTCGCGTACAACCCGCCGAAGGAGGAGGGTGTCTGCGACGAGTGCGGTGGCGAGCTCTACCAGCGCTCGGACGACACCGAGGCAGCGGTGCGCACCCGCCTGGAGGTCTACCACACGGAGACCGAGCCGATCATCGGCTACTACAAGGAGCAGGGGCTGCTGGTGACCATCCCGGCCCTCGGCAAGGTGGACGAGGTCACCTCCCGCGCCATCGAGGCGCTGAAGCAGGACAGCTGAGTCTCTCGGCGAACGTACGACGGTACGGCCGGGTCGCCCGCCCCTCGCGGGTGGCCCGGCCGTTTCGGCGTCGTACGGTGGTAGCAGTGGTAATCCGGACTTGGAAGGCGTGACCAGATGGTGGAGATCAAGACCCCCGAGCAGATCGCGAAGATGCGAGCGGCCGGGCTGGTCGTCGCCGAGGCCCTGAAGGCCTGTCGCGAGGCGGTCGTCCCCGGGGTGACCACCCAGGAGCTCAACGACGTCGCGGACAAGGTCATCACCGGCCACGGTGCCACCTCGAACTTCCGGGCCCACCATGGCGGGCTCTGGTTCCCGGGCGTGATCTGCGCCTCGGTGAACAACGAGGTCGTGCACGGCATCCCCGGCGAGCGGGTGCTCCAGGAGGGTGACGTCATCTCGATCGACTGCGGCGCCATCCTGGACGGCTGGCACGGCGACTCGGCCATCACGGTGGCGGTCGGCGAGGTCCGCCCGGAGGTCGAGATGCTGAGCCGGGTCACCGAGGGCTCGATGTGGGCCGGCATCGCCCAGATGAAGAAGAACAACCGCCTGGTGGACGTCTCCAAGGCGATCGAGGGCTTCATCCGTCGCCAGCCGCTGCCGCCGAAGGGCAAGTGGGGCATCACCGAGGGCTACGGCGGCCACGGCATCGGCACCGCGATGCACATGGAGCCGCACGTGCTGAACTACGTCGAGCGCGGCCGCGGCAAGGGCCCGAAGCTGGTCCCCGGCACCGTGCTCGCGATCGAGCCGATGGTGTCGCTCGGCACCCCGCACACCACCGTGCTGGACGACGAGTGGACGGTCGTCACCAACGACGGCACCTGGGCCTCGCACTGGGAGCACTCGGTGGCCGTCACCGAGCAGGGCCCGCTGGTGCTGACCGCCTTCGACGGCGGCAAGGCCGAACTGGCCAAGCTGGGCATCACCGCAGCTCCGGACCCCCTCGCGTAGTCGCCACGGCGCTCAACTGCCGCTGCTGACAAGGGATCAGAGCCCTGGAGGTTTGGACCTCCAGGGCTTTTGTCCTATTTTTATCGGCTGGCAGGGTCTGTAGTGGCTTACGAGCGAGCAGGAGAGAGTACGTGCTCAAGGGATTCCGCGACTTCATGATGCGCGGCAACGTCGTCGACATGGCGGTCGGTGTGGTCATCGGTGCCGCGTTCACCGCGGTGGTGACCGGCTTCGTGTCCGCCTTCCTCACCCCGCTGGTGGGCGTGGTGGTCGGTGCGGCCGGCGACTTCAGCTCGTACAAGGCGCACATCGCGGGGGTGACCTTCCCGTACGGGCAGTTCCTCAACGTGCTGATCGCGTTCTTCATGACCGCCGCGGTGCTGTACTTCTGCGTGGTGCTGCCGATCACCAAGGCGACCGCGCGCTACATGCCGAAGAAGCCGAAGACGCCGAAGCGTCCCTGCCCCGAGTGCCTGACCGAGATCCCCGAGGCCGCCCGCCGCTGCTCGGCCTGCACCGCCCACGTCGAGCCGCTGGTGGTCGTCGCCAAGGCCTGACGCGACGGGTGTGACGGTGACCGCTTTCCGGGACCCCCGTTTTGGTCCGTCGGACGCGCTGGCGTAGGATGGACCGTCGGCTCACTCGTAGCGTGCTTCAGCGCGCCCTCTTCCCCCCGGGGGAGGGGTGAACCCAGGTTCGCACGAGCGTTCCGCATACGGTAGCCGGTCCCGGAAGGTGGATCTCGCAGTTCATGGCTAAGAAGCAAGGCGCCATTGAGATCGAGGGCACCGTGATCGAGTCTCTGCCGAACGCGATGTTCAAGGTCGAGCTGCAGAACGGTCACAAGGTCCTCGCGCACATCAGTGGCAAGATGCGCATGCACTACATCCGCATCCTGCCGGACGACCGGGTCGTCGTGGAGCTCAGCCCCTACGACCTCACGCGCGGGCGGATCGTCTACCGCTACAAGTAAGAACGTCAGATCTAGACCCGGAGAACCTGAACATGAAGGTCAAGCCGAGCGTCAAGAAGATCTGCGACAAGTGCAAGGTGATCCGCCGTCACGGCCGGGTCATGGTGATCTGCGACAACCTGCGCCACAAGCAGCGCCAGGGCTGATCTCTCCCCAGCATTTCTCGTAGTACTTCGCGCGACGCGAAAACGTCATAAGCGGGCTGCCCGATCCGTTCCGTCCGGAACGGACTGCCACCCCCGGTCAGAGGCCGGGGCTCCCTCACCGTGAGGTGTCGGAGTAGGTAGCACGCAAGACCTCTGAAAAAGCACAGGAGCCTTGAATGGCACGCCTCGCCGGCGTTGATCTCCCCCGTGAGAAGCGGATCGAGATCGCCCTCACCTACGTGTACGGCATCGGCCGTACCCGCGCCCAGCAGACCCTGGCCGAGACCGGTGTGAACCCGGACGTCCGCGTCCGCGACATCACCGAGGACGACCTGGTCAAGCTGGGTCAGTACATCGACGCCAACTACACGGTCGAGGGTGACCTCCGCCGTGAGGTGGCCGCCGACATCCGCCGCAAGGTCGAGATCGGCTGCTACGAGGGTCTGCGTCACCGCCGTGGCCTGCCGGTCCGCGGCCAGCGCACCCACACCAACGCGCGTACCCGCAAGGGCCCGCGTCGCGCGATCGCCGGTAAGAAGAAGCCGGGCAAGAAGTAGTCCGTCCCGTAACCGGACATCCCTCCGGCCCGCGGGTCAGCGGACCGACCACCTCAGTAGGAGAACAGACTTATGCCCCCCAAGGGTCGTCAGGCTGCCGGCGCGAAGAAGATCCGCCGCAAGGAAAAGAAGAACGTCGCTCACGGCCACGCGCACATCAAGAGCACGTTCAACAACACCATCGTTTCGATCACCGACCCCGCGGGCAACGTGATCTCCTGGGCCTCTGCCGGCCACGTCGGCTTCAAGGGCTCGCGCAAGTCGACCCCGTTCGCCGCGCAGATGGCCGCCGAGGCCGCTGCCCGTCGCGCGCAGGAGCACGGCATGCGCAAGGTTGACGTCTTCGTGAAGGGTCCGGGCTCCGGCCGCGAGACCGCGATCCGTTCGCTCCAGGCCACCGGCCTGGAGGTCGGCTCGATCCAGGACGTCACCCCCACCCCGCACAACGGCTGCCGTCCGCCGAAGCGCCGCCGCGTCTGACGCAGCGCCTTCGGGCACGCAGGTGATGTTTTAAACCTCGTACGGGCTCCCGTTCTCCACGGGAGCCCGTACGCTTGGTCCTGTCGGCATCAAATAGTGGGTGCCGAAGACAACCGGAGGATTTCCCCCATGCTTATCGCTCAGCGTCCCTCGCTGACCGAAGAGGTCGTCGACGAGTTCCGCTCCCGGTTCGTGATCGAGCCGCTGGAGCCGGGCTTCGGCTACACCCTCGGCAACTCCCTGCGCCGCACGCTCCTGTCGTCGATCCCGGGTGCCGCTGTCACCAGCATCCGCATCGACGGCGTCCTGCACGAGTTCACCACCGTGCCGGGCGTCAAGGAGGACGTGACCGACCTCATCCTCAACATCAAGCAGCTGGTCGTCTCCTCGGAGCACGACGAGCCGGTCGTGATGTACCTGCGCAAGCAGGGCCCGGGTGTCGTCACCGCCGCCGACATCGCCCCGCCGGCGGGTGTCGAGGTGCACAACCCCGAGCTGGTCCTCGCCACGCTGAACGGCAAGGGCAAGCTGGAGATGGAGCTGACCGTCGAGCGCGGTCGCGGCTACGTCTCCGCCGTCCAGAACAAGGCCTCCGGCCAGGAGATCGGCCGCATCCCGGTCGACTCGATCTACAGCCCCGTGCTGAAGGTCACCTACAAGGTCGAGGCCACCCGTGTCGAGCAGCGGACCGACTTCGACAAGCTGATCGTCGACGTCGAGACCAAGCCCGCCATGCGTCCGCGCGACGCCATGGCCTCGGCCGGCAAGACCCTGGTCGAGCTGTTCGGTCTCGCCCGCGAGCTGAACATCGACGCCGAGGGCATCGACATGGGCCCGTCCCCGACGGACGCCGCCCTGGCCGCCGACCTGGCGCTGCCGATCGAGGAGCTGGAGCTCACCGTCCGCTCCTACAACTGCCTCAAGCGCGAGGGCATCCACACCGTGGGTGAGCTCGTCGCCCGCTCCGAGGCCGACCTGCTCGACATCCGCAACTTCGGTGCGAAGTCGATCGACGAGGTCAAGGCGAAGCTGGCCGGCATGGGCCTGGCCCTCAAGGACAGCCCGCCCGGGTTCGACCCGACCGCTGCCGCCGACGCCTTCGGCGCCGACGACCTCGACGACTCGCACTTCGCCGAGACCGAGCAGTACTAAGAGAATTGGCCGCGGGGGCGGTTCCACGGAGCCGCCCCCGTCGTCGTGAAAGTCGTACGGGCAACAGTGCCCGTACGCCCGCTGCGGTACCTGATACGGCCGTAGTCGGAGATCCAAGGAGAAATCCATGCCGCGTCCCACCAAGGGTGCCCGCCTCGGCGGCGGCCCGCACCACGAGCCGCTGCTGCTCGCCGGTCTGTGCCGGGAGCTGTTCCAGTACGGCCGCATCACCACGACCGAGGCCAAGGCCCGTCGGATGCGCCCGCTGGCGGAGAAGCTGATCACCAAGGCGAAGAAGGGCGACATCCACAACCGTCGCCTGGTGCGCAAGACCATCACCGACATCTCGGTGCTGCACACCCTCTTCACCGAGATCGCGCCGCGCTACGAGAACCGCCCGGGTGGCTACACCCGCATCACCAAGATCGGTCCCCGTCGTGGCGACAACGCCCCGATGGCCGTGATCGAGCTGGTCGAGGCGCTGACCGTCGCGCAGACCGCCGTCGGCGAGGCCGAGGCCGCCACCAAGCGCGCCGTCAAGGAGGCCGACGAGGCCGCTGCCGTCGAGACCAAGGCCGACGAGGCCGAGGCCGCCGAGCAGGCCTGACGCCTCTAGGTGTTCCGCGGGCCCGTTTCCCCAGCAGTGGGGGAGCGGGCCCGTTCCTCATCCCCGGGAGATGTGAGAAGCAGTGGTCAACGATTGCGCCGAGCAGCCGCCGGTGAAGGACGGCCCGGCCGACGGGTACGTCCGGGTCCGGCTCGACCTCGCCTACCAGGGCGCCGAGTTCTCCGGCTGGGCCCGCCAGAAGGGCGGCCGCCGGACGGTCCAGGAGGAGATCGAGACCGCGCTGCAGATCGTCACCCGCAGCCCCGAACTGTTCCCGCTGACCGTGGCCGGCCGCACCGACGCCGGGGTGCACGCCCGCGGCCAGGTCGCCCACGTCGACCTGCCGGCCGAGCTGTGGGAGGCGCACCGGGAGAAGCTGCTGCGCCGGCTGGCGGGCCGGCTGCCCGGGGACGTCCGGATCTACCGGGTCGGCGAGGCCCCGGCCGGGTTCGACGCCCGCTTCTCGGCGGTCTGGCGCCGGTACGCGTACCGCGTCGCCGACCACCCCGGCGGGGTGGACCCGCTGCTGCGCGGCCACGTGCTCTGGCACGACCGCCCGCTCGACGTGGACCGGATGAACGCCGCGGCGAAGCTGCTGCTCGGCGAGCACGACTTCGCCGCGTACTGCAAGAAGCGCGAGGGCGCCACCACCATCCGCACCCTGCTGGAGCTGCACTGGGACCGCGTCCCGGTGGACTCCTACGCCGCCCAGGAGGGCTCGCTCGCGGTCGCCACCGTCCGGGCCGACGCCTTCTGCCACAACATGGTCCGGGCGCTGGTCGGCGCGATGCTGCTGGTCGGCGACGGGCACCGGCCGGTGGAGTTCCCCGGCGAGGTGCTGGCGGGCGGGGTGCGCAACTCCGCCGTCAACGTGATCCGGCCGTACGGGCTCACGCTGGAGGAGGTCGGCTACCCGCCGGACGACCAGCTGGCCGAGCGCAACCGGGCGGCCCGGCGGATGCGGACCCTGCCCGGGCAGCCGGCCGTCGGGTAATCCGTTTTGGCACGGCGCGTCCGCTTGGGAGAATCGCTCCCATGGGACACGTCGAGATTTCGCACCTGGAGTACTACCTGCCGGACGGGCGCGTGTTGTTCGACGACGCGTCCTTCCGGGTCGGAGAGGGCGCCGCGGTCGCCCTGGTCGGTGCCAACGGCGCCGGCAAGACCACCCTGCTGCGCATGATCGCGGGGGACATCCAGCCGCACGGCGGCTCGGTGACGATCAGCGGCGGGCTCGGCGTGATGCGCCAGTTCGTCGGCACCACCGGCCGCGAGGACCAGTCGTCCACCCCCGGCGCGCTGCCGGCCGACGCCTCGGTGCGCGACCTGCTGGTGTCGGTCGCCCCCGAGCGGATCGCCAAGGCCGCCCGCGCGGTGGACGCCGCCGAGCTGGCGATGATCGCCCAGGACGACGAGAAGACGCAGATGGCCTACGCCCAGGCGCTCTCCGACTGGGCCGACGTCGGCGGCTACGACTACGAGACGGACTGGGACGTCTGCACCACGGCGGCCCTCGGGGTGCCGTTCGACAAGGCCCAGTGGCGGGGCCTGAACACCCTCTCCGGCGGCGAGCAGAAGCGGCTCGTCCTGGAGGCGCTGCTGCGCGGCCCGGAGGAGGTGCTGCTGCTCGACGAGCCGGACAACTACCTGGACGTCCCGGGCAAGCGCTGGCTGGAGGAGGCCATCAAGACCACCTCGAAGACCGTGCTGTACATCTCGCACGACCGCGAGCTGCTCTCGAAGACCGCGGACAAGATCATCGCCGTCGAGTCCGGCGCCGCCGGCAGCAGCGTCTGGGTGCACGGCGGCGGCTTCGACAGCTTCCACGAGGCCCGCAAGGACCGCTTCGCGCGCTTCGAGGAGCTGGGCCGGCGCTGGGACGAGGAGCACGCCAAGCTCAAGAAGCTGGTCGTCACCCTGCGCCAGGCGGCCTCGGTCAGCCACGCGCTCGCCACCCGCTACGCCGCCGCCCAGACCCGGCTGAAGAAGTTCGAGGAGGCCGGCCGCCCCGAGGAGCCCCCGCGCGAGCAGAGCATCACCATGCGGCTCAAGGGCGGGCGCACCGGCATGCGCGCCTTCACCCTGGAGCAGCTGGAGCTCACCGGCCTGATGCAGCCCTTCGACCTGGAGGTCTTCTACGGTGAGCGGGTCGCGGTGCTGGGCGCCAACGGCGCCGGCAAGTCGCACCTGCTGCGGCTGCTGGCCGGTGACACGACGGTCGGGCACACCGGGAACTGGAAGCTCGGCGCCCGGGTCGTCCCCGGCCACTTCCGGCAGACCCACGCCCACCCGGAGCTGTTCGGCCGCACCGTGCGGTCGATCGTCGAGGAGGAGCACGCGCTCAGCCGCGGCGCCGCGATGGGGGCGCTGCGCCGCTACGAGCTGGACCGTCAGGAGGAGCAGAAGTTCGAGTCGCTGTCCGGCGGGCAGCAGGCCCGGCTGATGATCCTCAAGCTCGAACTCTCCGGCGTGACGGCCCTGTTGCTCGACGAGCCGACCGACAACCTGGACCTGGAGAGCGCCGAGGCCCTGCAGACCGGCCTGGAGGCCTTCGAGGGCACCGTGCTGTGCGTCACCCACGACCGCTGGTTCGCCAGGACCTTCGACCGCTTCCTGGTGTTCGGGGCGGACGGCCGGGTGTACGAGTCGTCGGAGCCGGTCTGGGACGTGACCCGGGTGGAGCGCGAACGCTGAGTCGCGACCGGCCCCGACCGGGAGGGGGCCAGCCGATTTTTGACCCCTCAGGGTCGGGCCGGTAACCTGGACGCTTGATGTGCGTATTGGCTCGCTCTATCTCACGTGAGAGGTCGGTACGCCGGAGACATCAGGTCGTCGACCAGCGGTCCCCCTTGAATTGCGTCCAAGGTTGGCCAGGCTGCTCTGCCGTCCGGGTGCTCCTGTCAGGACTCACTCACTGAAAAGCGAAGGCTACGACCGTGCGTACGTACAGCCCCAAGCCCGGCGACGTCCAGCGTCAGTGGCACGTCATCGACGCGACCGACGTCGTGCTCGGCCGCCTGGCCTCCCAGGCCGCCAACCTCCTCCGGGGCAAGCACAAGGCGATCTACGCGCCGCACGTTGACACTGGTGACTTCGTCATCATCATCAACGCCGACAAGGTGCACCTGTCCGGTAACAAGAAGACCCAGAAGCTGGCCTACCGCCACTCGGGCTTCCCGGGCGGTCTGCGCTCGGTGCGCTACGACGACCTGCTGGCGAACAACCCGGAGAAGGCCGTCGAGAAGGCCATCAAGGGCATGATCCCCAAGAACAGCCTGGGCCGCCAGATGCTCTCCAAGCTGAAGGTCTACTCGGGCGACCAGCACCCGCACGCTGCCCAGCAGCCGGTGCCGTTCGAGATCACCCAGGTCGCGCAGTAATTCGGCCACCAAGCCCCCCAACACTGAAAAGAGCTGAGGAACATCGTGGCCGAGACCACTGAAACCCTTGAGGTCGACTTCGACGAGGCCGTTGAGGCCGTCGAGGGCGAGTACACCTCCGAGGAGAGCTACACCTCCGAGTCCCTGGCCGGCCGCTTCGGCGAGGCCACCCCGGGCGCCGGCCTCGGCCGTCGCAAGGAGGCGATCGCCCGCGTGCGCATCGTCCCCGGCACCGGCCAGTGGAAGATCAACGGTCGCACCCTCGAGGGTTACTTCCCGAACAAGGTGCACCAGCAGACCGTGAACGAGCCCTTCAAGCTCCTTGAGCTGGACGGCCGTTACGACGTCATCGCCCGCATCAGCGGTGGTGGCACCTCCGGCCAGGCCTACGCGCTGCGCCTCGGCGTCGCCCGTGCCCTGAACGAGGCCGACGTGGAGAACAACCGCGCCGCCCTGAAGAAGGCCGGCTTCCTGATGCGTGACGCCCGTGCCGTCGAGCGCAAGAAGGCCGGTCTGAAGAAGGCCCGCAAGGCGCCGCAGTACAGCAAGCGCTAATCGCCTCCCCGGGGGTGCGCTCCGCCCTGGCGGCGCACCCCCTGGTTGTGCGAAACCGTCGCCCCGGAGTACCTCGAGTACTCCGGGGCGACGTGTTCCCCGGCTACTGTGCGGCGGCCGGGATCTTCGGTTGGGTTCCGAGCAGTGGTGATGGAGGACGGGACAGTGGGACGACTCTTCGGTACGGACGGCGTGCGCGGGGTGGCCAACGAGGGCCTGACGGCGGAGCTGGCGCTCGGCCTGTCGGTCGCGGCGGCCCATGTGCTCGGCGAGGCCGGCGCCTTCGACGGCCACCGGCCGGTCGCGGTGGTCGGCCGTGACCCGCGCGCCTCGGGCGAGTTCCTGGAGGCCGCCGTCATCGCCGGTCTGGCGAGCGCCGGCGTCGACGTCCTGCGGGTCGGCGTCCTGCCCACCCCGGCCGTGGCGTACCTCACCGGCGCGCTCGGCGCCGACTTCGGCGTGATGCTGTCCGCCAGCCACAACGCCATGCCGGACAACGGCATCAAGTTCCTCGCCCGCGGCGGCCACAAGCTGGACGACCGGATCGAGGACGCGATCGAGTCCCACTACCGCAAGCACACGCTCGGCGACGAGGACTGGAACCGTCCGACCGGCGCGGCCGTCGGCCGGGTGCGCGAGTACACCGAGGGCTTCGACAAGTACGTCGCCCACCTGATCGGCGTGCTGCCCAACCGCCTGGACGGCATCAAGGTCGTCATCGACGGCGCCCACGGCGCGGCCGCCTACGTCGCCCCCGAGGCCTTCGCCCGGGCCGGCGCCGAGGTGGTCCACACCCTGGGGGCCGAGCCCACCGGCCTCAACATCAACGACGGCGTCGGCTCCACCCACCTGGACCGGCTGCGGGTCGCGATGAAGGAGCACAAGGCCGACCTGGGCATCGCCCTGGACGGCGACGCCGACCGCTGCCTGGCCGCCGACGCCGAGGGCGCCGAGGTGGACGGCGACCAGATCATCGCGATCCTCGCGGTCGCCATGAAGGAGGCCGGCACCCTGCGCCGCAACACCGCGGTGGCCACCGTGATGTCCAACCTCGGCTTCAAGCTGGCGATGGAGCGCGAGGGCATCGAGCTGGTGGAGACCGCCGTCGGCGACCGCTACGTGCTGGAGGCGATGAAGGAGCACGGCTTCGCGCTGGGCGGCGAGCAGTCCGGCCACGTGATCCTGCTGGACCACGCCACCACCGGCGACGGCACCCTGACCGGCCTGATGCTGGGCGCCCGGCTGGCCGCCACCAAGCAGCCGCTGGCCGACCTGGCCGCCGTGATGACCCGGCTGCCGCAGGTGCTGATCAACGTCAAGGGCGTCGACAAGTCCCGGGTGCGGACCAGCACCGAGCTGACCGCGGCGGTCGCCGCGGCCGAGGCCGAGCTGGGCTCCACCGGCCGGGTGCTGCTGCGCCCGTCGGGCACCGAGCCGCTGGTCCGGGTGATGGTCGAGGCCGCCGACCCGGCGCAGGCCGAGGCGGTCGGGCAGCGGCTGGCCGACGCGGTGCGCACCCACCTGGGCTGAGCCCCGGAGACGGCGAAGGGCCCCCGCGCGACGCGGGGGCCCTTCGTGTCGTGCCCGGCGGGCGCTGTCGTGCCCGGCGGGCGTTCAGAGCTTGCGCAGCAGCGCCCGGCGGACCTTGTGGTCCGAGCCCTTCTGGAGGATCAGGGTGGCGCGGCCGCGGGTCGGCAGCACGTTCTCCAGCAGGTTGGGCTTGTTGATGGTGCGCCAGACCTGCCGGCCGTACTCCATCGCCTCCTCCTCCGGCACCTCGGTGAAGCGGCGGAAGTAGGAGTTCGGGTCCTGGAAGGCGGTCTGCCGCAGCTTGCGGAAGCGGTCCAGGTACCAGTGCTCGATGTCGTCGGTCCGGGCGTCGACGTAGATCGAGAAGTCGAAGTAGTCGGCCACCGCGAGGCGGGTGCGGCCGTCGGAGCCGGGCAGGGCCGGCTGGAGCACGTTCAGCCCCTCGACGATCAGGATGTCCGGGCGCTCCACGGTCAGCCGCTCGCCCTGCACGATGTCGTACACCAGGTGCGAGTAGACCGGCGCGCTGACCCGCTCCTTGCCCGCCTTCACGTCCGCGACGAAGCGCATCAGCGCCCGGCGGTCGTACGACTCCGGGAAGCCCTTGCGAGCCATCAGGCCGCGCCGGCGCAGCTCGGCGTTGGGGAGCAGGAAGCCGTCGGTGGTGACCAGCTCGACCCGGGGGTGCTCGGGCCAGCGGGCGAGCAGCGCCTGGAGCAGGCGGGCGGTGGTGGACTTGCCGACCGCCACGGAGCCGGCCACGCCGATGATGAACGGGGTGCGGGTGCGTTCGGTGTCCGGGGTGTCCAGGAAGGTGCCCAGCGTGCCGCGCAGCTCGTGCGTGGCGTGGATGTACAGGTTCAGCAGGCGCGACAGCGGCAGGTAGACGTCGCGGACCTCGTCCAGGTCGAGGGCGGTGCCGAGGCCGCGCAGCCGTTCCACCTCCTCGGCGGTCAGCGGCAGTGGCGTACGCTCGCGCAGCGCGCTCCACTCGGCCCGGCTGAGGTCGACGTAGGGGGACGGCGACGGGCCGGGCGTGGCGGCGCCCCGCGTACAGAGTTCGGTCAGCACATGCTCCATTGTGAGCCGTAGCGGCGCTCACGGTGGCTGTGGTGTCGGTCACGCAGCGTTCGCGCGCGAGGGGAAACGGCCACAGAACCGCCCTTATGCTGGCACGCATGTGCGGAATTGTTGGATACGTGGGCGCTCAGTCCGCCCTCGACGTAGTAATCGCAGGCTTGCAGCGACTGGAGTACCGGGGCTACGACTCGGCCGGTGTCGCGGTGCAGGTCCAGGACTCCGAGGGGCAGTGGAGCCTGGCCACCGACAAGCGGGCGGGCAAGCTCGCCAATCTGGAGAAGTCGCTCGCCGAGACCCCTCTGCCCGGCGGCACCACCGGCATCGGCCACACCCGCTGGGCCACCCACGGCGGCCCGACGGACGCCAACGCCCACCCCCACCTGGACGACCAGCAGCGGGTGGCCGTGGTGCACAACGGCATCATCGAGAACTTCGCGCAGCTGCGCGCCGAGATCGCCGAGCGCGGCCACACCCTCCGGTCGGAGACCGACACCGAGGTCGTCGCCCACCTGCTGGGCGAGGCCTACGCGGGTGACCTCGCCGAGGCCATGCGGGTGGTCTGCCGTCAGCTGCAGGGCGCCTTCACCCTGGTCGCCGTGCACGCGGACGCGCCGGACGTGGTCGTCGGTGCCCGCCGCAACTCGCCGCTGGTCGTCGGCCGCGGCGAGGGCGAGAACTTCCTCGCCTCGGACGTCGCCGCCTTCATCGCCCACACCCGCGAGGCGATCGAGCTGGGCCAGGACCAGGTGGTCGAGCTGCGCCGGGAGGGCGTGACCGTCACCAACTTCGACGGCACCGCGGCCGACGTGCGCGAGTACCACGTCGACTGGGACGCCTCGGCCGCCGAGAAGGGCGGCTACGACTACTTCATGCTCAAGGAGATCGCCGAGCAGCCGAAGGCGGTCGCCGACACCCTCCTCGGCCGGATCGGCACCGACGGCCGGCTGACCCTGGACGAGCTGCGGATCTCCGACGCCGACCTGCGCTCGGTCGACAAGGTCGTCATCGTGGCCTGCGGCACGGCCTTCCACGCCGGCATGATCGCCAAGTACGCGATCGAGCACTGGACCCGCATCCCCTGCGAGGTCGAGGTCGCCTCCGAGTTCCGCTACCGCGACCCGATCATGGGCCCGGGCACGCTGGTCATCGCCATCTCGCAGTCCGGCGAGACCATGGACACCCTGATGGCCCTGCGGCACGCCCGCGAGCAGGGCGCCAAGGTGCTGGCGATCTGCAACACCAACGGCTCCACCATCCCGCGCGAGTCGGACGCGGTGCTGTACACCCACGCCGGCCCGGAGGTCGCGGTCGCCTCGACCAAGGCGTTCCTGACCCAGCTGGTCGCCTGCTACCTGGTCGCCCTGTACCTGGGCCAGGTGCGCGGCACCAAGTGGGGCGACGAGATCTTCGCCGTCATCAAGGAGCTCGGCGACGCGCCGAAGCAGGTCGAGCAGGTCCTGGAGACCATGGAGCCGGTGCGCGAGCTGGCCCGCTCGCTGGCCGACGCCCGCTCGGTGCTGTTCCTCGGCCGCCACGTCGGCTTCCCGGTGGCCCTGGAGGGCGCGCTCAAGCTCAAGGAGCTGGCGTACATGCACGCCGAGGGCTTCGCGGCGGGCGAGCTCAAGCACGGTCCGATCGCGCTGATCGAGGAGGGGCTGCCGGTCGTCGTGGTCGTGCCCTCGCCGCGCGGGCGCTCGATCCTGCACGACAAGATCGTCTCCAACATCCAGGAGATCCGGGCCCGCGGTGCCCGCACGATCGTGATCGCCGAGGAGGGCGACGAGGCCGTCGTCCCGTACGCGGACCACCTGATCCGCATCCCGGCCACCCCGGTGCTGCTCCAGCCGCTGGTCGCCACCGTCCCGCTGCAGGTCTTCGCCTGCGAGCTGGCCACGGCCAAGGGCCACGAGGTCGACCAGCCGCGCAACCTGGCGAAGTCGGTCACCGTCGAGTAGTCGCTCGGCCGCACGGCGCCCCTGCGGTGGCTGCGTCCTACCGCAGGGGCGCCGTGTCGAGCGTGAAGGAGAACGGGGCGGGGAGGTCGATGGGCTTGCCGAACTCGATCCTGGTCTGCGTGGCGTAGTCGCCGCCCTGGGGGTTGGTGAAGAGCGTGACCACCCCATCGTCACGGTCGATCAGCAGGTAGCAGGGGATGCCTGCGGAGGCAAAGCCCTTGCGCTTGGGCTCGCGGTCCTTGTGCGGGTTGATCGAGGTGATCTCGAAGACGAGCAGGACGCCTTCGGCCGGGGCCCAGGAGTCCGCGTTCTCGAAGTGGCCGACCGGGCTCACGGTGCCGTCCGGGATGAACCGGCTCTTGGGGCCGATGATCAGGCCCTTGTTCCCCGAGAGGTCCAGATCGATCGCGGCCTTGCGGAAGAACTGCTTGGCGAGCAGCGAGAACGCGGTCTCGTGCGCTCCGTCCGGCGGCGGCGTCACGACGATCTCCCCTTCGATGAATTCAGCCTTGCTTCCCAGCGGGGTGTCCAACTCCAGAAACGCCTGGAGGAGGCTGTCCTCGCCCAGCGGGTGCTCGACTGCCGGCATGGCGACCATGGCCCTTCTCCCTCCTGTGGGTCCGTGCCGAGCCACAAGGTAGGCGTACGGACCGGCACCGGCGGGGGATCGAAGTGGTTGTCACTCGAAAGTGTGCCGCAGGCCCGGCTCCCGCGGGGCGGTGGCGCGGGCTAGCGTCGGAGGCAGCCGACCGCTGAAGGAGTTCTCCCCATGCGTCATGCACACCCTGTGGAAACCGTCCGGGCCGCCGAGGCCGAGCTGATGGCGCGGCTGCCGGAGGGCACCCTGATGCAGCGGGCGGCCGCGGGGCTGGCCGCGACCTGCGCGCGGCTGCTGACGCGGCGTCGGGGGCGGGTGTACGGCAGCCGGGTGACGGTGCTCGCGGGCAGCGGGGACAACGGGGGTGACGCCCTGTACGCCGGGGCCGCGCTGGCCCGGCGCGGGGCGCGGGTGACGGCGGTGCTGCTGGCGCCGCAGAAGGCCCACCCGGGCGGGCTGGCCGCGCTGCGGGCCGCCGGCGGGCGGGTGACGGCGGAGCAGGAAGTCGGCCTGGCCGACTTCTCGCGCGCGGACCTGGTGCTGGACGGCATCGTCGGCATCGGCGGCCGGGGCGGGCTGCGCCCGGAGGCCCGGCCGTACGCCCAGGCCGAGCGGCACGGGATCGTGGTGGCGGTGGACCTGCCCAGCGGGGTGGACGCCGACACCGGGGAGGTGCCGGGCGCCGCGCTGCGGGCCGACGTCACGGTCTGCTTCGGCACGTACAAGCCCGGGCTGCTGGTCGACCCGGGCGCCTCGTACGCGGGCGCCGTGCAGCTGGTCGGAATCGGGCTGGAGCCGCCGGAGGCGGACGTGACGGCCCTCCAGCACGCGGACGTGGCGGCGCTGCTGCCGCTGCCGGGCGCGGAGAGCGACAAGTACCGGCGCGGCGTGGTCGGGGTGGCGGCCGGCTCGGCGACCTACCCGGGGGCGGCGCTGCTGGCGGTGGCCGGGGCGCTGCACGGCGGCGCGGGCGCCGTCCGGTACGTGGGCACGGCGGCCGAGGAGGTGGTGCGGCGCTTCCCGGAGGTGCTGGTCACCGAGGGCGGGCCGGCCGGCGCCGGACGGGTGCAGGCCTGGGTGGTCGGGCCGGGCGGCGGCGAGGGGGCGCGGCAGGCGCTGACCGAGGCGCTGGCGAGCGACGTCCCGGTGCTGGTGGACGCCGACGGGCTGACCGAACTGGGCCGGCTCGGCCCGGACGCGCTGGCCGGCCGCACCGCGCCCACCCTGCTCACCCCGCACACCGGCGAGGCCGCCCGGCTGCTCGCCGGCGCCGACGGCGGCACACCGCCGGCCGCCGCCGACCTGGCCGCGGCCCGGCTGGCCACCGCCCGGCGGCTGGCGGCCGGCTACCGCGCCACGGTGCTGCTGAAGGGCTCCACCACGGTGGTCGCCGATCCGGGCGGAGCCGTCCGGGTGAACCCCACCGGCACCTCCTGGCTGGCCACCGCCGGCAGCGGCGACGTGCTGGCCGGGCTGGCCGGCTCCCTGCTGGCGGCCGGCCTCGCGCCGCTGGACGCCGCGTCCGTGGCCGCCTACCTGCACGGCCTGGCCGGCCGGGAGGCGGCGGGCGTGCCGGGCGCCCCGACCACGGCGCTCGCGGTGGCCGGGGCGCTCCCGGCGGTGTGGCGGGCGGTCCGCGCGGGGTGACCCCCGGAACCGGGACATCCGGTTGCGGCGTCCTGAACGGGGTGAACGGGCGGTCCGCCGCACGTCGGCGCGTCGTAGGGGTCCGCCGCGCCGACGGGCCGTTCGGCGAGGACTCCGGGACGTCTGGGAGACTGACCCTGATGACAACTGCGAACACGACCGGCACAGCCACCCGCACCGACGGCCTCCGGGCCGAGGCGACCATCGATCTCGCCGCCCTGCGCGGCAACCTCGCCGCCCTGCGCGAACGCGTCGGCGGCGCGGCGGTGATGCTCGCCGTCAAGGCGAACGCCTACGGCCACGGCGCGGTCGAGTGCGCCCGGGAAGCGGTCGCGAACGGGATCGGCTGGCTCGGCTGCGCGACGCCGGACGAGGCGCTGGCGCTGCGGGCCGCGGGCATCCGCCCGGAGCAGGCCCGCATCCTGTGCTGGCTGTGGACGCCGGGCGGGCCCTGGCACGAGGCGCTGCGCGCCGACCTGGACATCTCGGTCAGCGGCCAGTGGGCGCTGGACGAGCTGCTGCCCGCCGTCCGCGAGACCGGCATCCCGGCCCGGGTGCACCTGAAGGCCGACACCGGCCTCGGCCGCAACGGCTGCCAGCCGCACGACTGGCCGCGGCTGGTGGCCGCCGCCCGCCGGGCCGAGACGGAGGGGCTGCTGACGGTCGTCGGCGTCTGGTCGCACTTCGCCGCGGCGGACGAGCCGGGCCACCCGTCGATCCAGGCCCAGCTGGACTCCTACCGCGCCGCGCTGGCCACGGCCGAGGCCGCCGGGCTGCGCCCCGCGGTCCGGCACCTGGCGAACTCCCCGGCCACCCTGCTGCTGCCCGAGTCGCACTTCGACCTGGTCCGCACCGGCCTGGCCGCGTACGGGCTGTCGCCGGTGCCGGAGGTGGGCTCGCCGGCCGACTTCGGGCTGCGCCCGGTGATGGCGCTGACCGCGCGGCTGGCGCTGGTCAAGCACGTCCCCGGCGGGCACGGGGTCAGCTACGGCCACCACTACACGACGCCGGGCGAGACCACCCTGGGCCTGGTCCCGGTCGGCTACGGCGACGGCATCCCCCGGCACGCCAGCGGCACCGGCCCGGTGCAGATCGACGGCAAGTGGCGCACGGTGGCCGGCCGGGTCGCGATGGACCAGTTCGTGGTGGACCTCGGCGGCGACACCCCGGCGATCGGCGACGAGGTGCTGCTGTTCGGCAACGGCGAGCGCGGCGAGCCCACCGCGGAGGACTGGGCCCGCGCCTGCGGCACCATCTCGTACGAGATCATCACCCGGATCGGCGCCCGGGTGCCCCGCCGCTACCTGGGCGGCAGCCACCCGGAGGGCCCGTCGGCATGACCGGCGCACCGGCCGAGGGCAGTCCGGTCGCGGCGGTCGCCAAGGCGGCCGGCGCCGCCTCCGGGGTGAGCCGGGCGGGTGTGATCGGGATCTCGGTCGGCGTACTGGCGGCCGGGGCGGCCGCGGGCGTCGCGGTGGAGCGGCTGACCGTCGGCCGGGCGATGCGCCGCCGGGCCCGGGCCGAGCTGGACGCGAACGCCCCGTACGGCTCGCTGCGCGGCCGTCCCAGGACGGTGGCCGCGCCGGACGGCACCGAGCTGTACGTCGAGCTGGACGGCACCGGCTGGAGCGGGCCGGACGGGGACGGCACCGGCGCCGAGCCGCTGACCGTGGTGTTCTGCCACGGCTACTGCCTCAACCAGGACAGCTGGCACTTCCAGCGGGCCGCGCTGCGCGAGGGCATGCGGCTGGTTTTTTGGGACCAGCGCAGCCACGGCCGCTCCGAGCGCTCCCGTTCGTACCTGGCGGGCGAGCCGGCCGGCATCGACCAGCTGGGCGGCGACCTCAAGGCCGTGATCGACGCCGTCGCCCCGACCGGGCCGCTGGTGCTGGTGGGCCACTCGATGGGCGGCATGACGGTGATGGCGCTGGCCGACCAGTACCCGGAGCTGTTCCGCGAGAGGGTCGCCGGGGTGGCGCTGATCGGCACCCTCGCCGGGGACTGGAACGAGGTCAGCCTCGGCCTGCCGAGGGCCGGTGCGAAGCTGTTCAGGAAGGTCGCGCCCGGCATGGTGAAGCTGCTGGGCCGCCAGGTCGACCTGGTCGAGGCGACCAGGCGGCTGGGCTCGGACGTGGCCGCCGTGTTCTACCGGAGGTTCTCCTTCGGCGGCCGGGACGTCGACCCCGGCGTGGTGCGCTTCGCCGAGCAGCTGCTGGACGCCACCCCGATCGACGTGGTCGCCGAGTTCTACCCGGTGTTCGGCGCGCACGAGAAGTACGAGGCGCTGGCCGCCCTGCGGGGCCTGCCCGCGCTGGTGCTGGCCGGGACGAAGGACCTGCTGACGCCCTCGACGCACAGCGAGGCGATGGCCGCGCGGCTGCCCGGCGCCGAATTGGTCCTGGCCGAGGGCGCCGGGCACCTGGTGATGCTGGAGCGCCCGGAGCTGGTGGACCACGAGCTGGCGCGGCTGCTGCGCCGGGCCGCCGGCTTCGCCGGGGCGGCGCCGCTGCCCGCGGCCGTCCTCGACCTGGCCCGGGAGCGGGTCGCGGAAGCCGTCGTCGACCCCGTGTGAGCCCCGGTGGCGCGCGGATGTGGCACGGTAGCGGTGGCGGCCGGTGGTCGGTGCGCCGGTACGGACCGAAGGGCAAGACACGCGCATGGGCTCGCACGCCACTCTCACCGTCCCCACCCCGGAGCGGATGGGCCGGCTCGGCCGGGAGCTGGCCGCGCTGCTGCGGCCGGGTGACCTGGTGCTGCTCTCCGGGGAGCTGGGCGCGGGGAAGACCACGCTGACCCGGGGCCTGGGGGAGGGCCTGCAGGTCCGCGGGGCGGTGACCTCGCCGACCTTCGTGATCGCCCGGGTGCACCCCTCGCTGGTCGGCGGCCCGGCGCTGGTGCACGTGGACGCGTACCGGCTGGGCGGGGACCTGGACGAGATGGAGGACCTCGACCTGGACGTCTCGCTGCCCGAGTCGGTGGTCGTGGTCGAGTGGGGCGAGGGCAAGGTCGAGCGGCTGTCCGAGGACCGGCTGGAGGTCCGGATCGAGCGCGCCATCGGCGGCACGGCGGACGGGGACGACCAGGACCCGCGCCGGGTGGTGCTGACCGGGATCGGCCCGCGCTGGGCGGACGCGGCGCTGGCGGACCTCGGATAGCCGACGGGCGACAACGTCCCGCCGACGGGTGCCGACATCTTGCCGACAGGCTGTCGGCAAGATGTTGCGGGCGGGGTGCCGGGCGTGGTGGGATGGGTGCTGCGGTTAGGTCTGCCTAACTAGGGAGGCGCCATGTCGAGCACCACCCCCGCCCCGGAGCGCGCGGTCCCCGCCGCCGGGGCCGGAGAACCGGCCCGTCGCGCTCCGGGAGAGCCGATGCGGGCGCTGCTGGCCGCCTGCGCGGCCGCCGAGGCGGTGTCCACCCCGCCCGAACCGCGGCCCCGACCGGACGAACGGCCCGAGGCGCAGGCGCCCCGGGCCGCGTGAGGCCGGTCCTTCCGGGCCCGGGCCGTTCCGGGCCGTCCGGGTCAGGCGATCACGACCACCTTGGTGTCCTTCGGCGCGAAGTCCCAGAGCAGCTGCCCCTCGGCGCGCCCGCTGCGGATGCCGCCGGTCTTGGCGCTCGGGTCGGTGGTCGGCGTCGCGCCGTCCACCGCCGCGCTGAAGCCGAACACCACGCCGTTCTGCTGCGCGAAGCGCACCACGTGCTCGATCTGCTTGCCGTCCGTCCCGGTGGTGGTCTGGGTGCGGCTGTACACGGCGTAGCTGCCCGGGGCCGGCTCGACCGAGCCCGGGGTGACCGGGAAGGCGGCCGCGACCTGCGGGGTCTTCTTCGGGTCGACCAGCCAGACGTAGTGGCTGCCGACCGAGTAGACCACCCGGATGCCGGTGCCCGAGGTGGTCGGCAGCGCCGGGACGGTCGGGGTGGCCGAGGCCGTCGGCGCCGCGGCGGTGGCGGTGCCGGTCGCCGTGGTGGTGGCCGTGGGCTTGGGGCCGCCGGCCCGGTCCTGGGCGCCGTTGGCCTGGAAGGCCAGCAGGCTCACCACCGCCAGGGCCCCCAGGGTCAACCCCGTGACCACCACTCCAGGACCCATCTTCGCCACGTTGCCGCTCCCGCCGCCGTCCCTTTACGTACGGCCCCATCGTGCCAGGTTCATCCGCGCGGGTCGCAGCGCCTCGGATGTGTGTTCCCGGGTGGTACACCTTGCCGATCGGCCGGTCGGCCCAACGCGGTCTAACCTTGACCCCGTGCTGCTGCTCGCGTTCGACACCGCTACCCCCGCCGTCACCGCCGCCGTCCACGACGGCACGGCCGTCCTCGCCGAGACCCACCAGGTCGACGCCAGGCGCCACGGCGAACTGTTGCTGCCCGCGATCGACGGGGTGCTGCGGGCCGCGGGGGTGGACAAGCACCGGCTGACCGGCATCGCGGTCGGCGTCGGCCCCGGCCCGTACACCGGCCTGCGGGTCGGCCTGGTGACCGCCGCCGCGCTCGGCCACGCGCTCGGGCTGCCGGTGCACGGCGTCTGCACCCTGGACGCGATCGCCTTCCAGGCCCGCGCCGAGGGCCTGGCCGGGCAGCCGTTCACCGTCGCCACCGACGCGCGCCGCAAGGAGGTCTACTGGGCCTCCTACGACGCCGAGGGCCGCCGCACCGAGGGCCCCGGCGTGGACCGCCCGGCCGAGCTGACCCCGCAGGAACGCTCCGTCGGCGCCGGCGCGCTGCTCTACCCCGACGCCTTCCCGGGCGGGCACGGCCCCGAGCACGTCTCGGCCGGCGCCCTGGCCGGGTTCGCCGCCGCCGAGCTGGCCGCCGGACGCGAGCTGCTGCCGAACCACCCGCTGTACCTGCGCCGCCCGGACGCCCAGGTCCCGGCCGGCTACAAGGCGGTGCTCCCGGCGTGAACCACGGCACCACCCTGCGCCCGATGCGCTGGTGGGACATCGCGCCGGTGCTGGAGCTGGAGCTGCGGCTCTTCCCCGAGGACGCCTGGTCCGCCGGGATGTTCTGGTCCGAACTGGCCGAGTCCCACCCCGGCGGAACCCGCCACTACACCGTCGCGGCCGCCCCGGACGGCACGATCGTCGGCTACGCCGGCCTGATGGCGATCGCCGGTGAGGGCGACGTCCAGACCATCGCCGTCGACGCGCGCCACCAGGGCGCCGGTCTCGGCGCGGCGCTGCTCACCGACCTGATCCGGGAGGCCGCCCGGCGCGAGTGCGCCGAGCTGCTGCTGGAGGTGCGGGTGGACAACCCGCGCGCCCAGCGGCTGTACGAGCGCCACGGCTTCGAACCGGTGGGCATCCGGCGCGGCTACTACCAGCCCGCCAACGTCGACGCGCTGGTGATGCGCCTCGACTCCCCGAGCACTGACAGCACTGACCCGAAGGACATTGAGGACACCCGCCATGGCTGACGAACCGCTCGTCCTCGGTATCGAGACCTCCTGCGACGAGACCGGCGTCGGCATCGTGCGCGGCACCACGCTGCTGGCCGACGCGGTCGCCTCCAGCGTCAACGACCACGCCCGCTTCGGCGGCGTCGTCCCGGAGATCGCCAGCCGCGCGCACCTGGAGGCGATGGTCCCGACCATCCAGCGCGCCCTGGACACCGCCGGGATCAAGGCGAGCGACCTGGACGGCATCGCCGTCACCGCGGGCCCCGGCCTGGCCGGCGCGCTGCTGGTCGGCGTCAGCGCCGCGAAGGCGTACGCCTGGGCGCTGGACAAGCCGCTGTACGGGGTCAACCACCTCGCCTCGCACATCTGCGTCGACCAGCTGGAGCACGGCCGGCTGCCCTCGCCGACGATGGCCCTGCTGGTCTCCGGCGGGCACTCCTCGCTGCTGCTCAGCGAGGACATCACCAGCGACGTCCGCCCGCTCGGCGCGACCATCGACGACGCGGCCGGCGAGGCCTTCGACAAGGTCGCCCGGGTGCTCGGCCTCGGCTTCCCCGGCGGCCCGATCGTCGACCGCACGGCCCGCGAGGGCGACCCGAAGGCGATCGCCTTCCCGCGCGGCCTGACCGGCAAGAACGACCCGGAGTACGACTTCTCCTTCTCCGGCCTGAAGACCGCCGTCGCCCGCTGGGTGGAGGCCAGGCGCCGGGCCGGCGAGGAGGTGCCGATCGCCGACGTGGCGGCGTCCTTCCAGGAGGCGGTCACCGACGTGCTCACCCGCAAGGCCGTCAAGGCGTGCAAGGACAGCGGCGTCGACCACCTGATGATCGGCGGCGGCGTGGCGGCCAACTCGCGGCTGCGCGAGATGGCCCAGCAGCGCTGCGACCGGGCCGGCATCCGGCTGCGGGTGCCCCGGCCGGGCCTGTGCACCGACAACGGCGCGATGGTCGCGGCGCTCGGCGCCGAGATGGTGTGGCGCGGCCGCACGCCGTCCGCCTTCGACCTGTCCGCCGACTCCTCGCTGCCGGTGACCGAGGTCCACGTGCCCCACACCGACATCCACGGCCAGGCCTACGACGCCCTCGGCGGTGGCGCGGCATGACCGTCGCCGCGATGTGGGAGGCCCGGGCGGCCGACGGGCGCGGGCCCGAACTCGCCGCCTGGGCCCGGGAGTCGGCGCTGCCCGGGCTCCGCGGCTCGACCGGGCTGGAGCGCCTCGAACTGCTCACCGCCCCGGGCGGGCGGGTGCTGCTGATCACCTGGTGGAACGGCGAGCCGGTGCCCGTCGCCGACCCGCCGGCCGAGCTGCTCGGCCGCCCGGTGCACCGCTGGTCCTTCACCAGCGAGCACATGGAGTAGCCCCGTACCGGGAACCGCGCGACCGGCCGTTACCGTGCATAGCTGAGAGAATGCTGGACGGGAACCGGGAGCGCGCAGCGGTGATCAGGAACGGGCGGAGCAGGACCAGGACGTACGCGGCGGGGGCGGTGGCTCTGCTGGCCTTCGCCACCGGGTGCGGCGACAACGGGGGCGGCGGCAGCGCCGCCCCGGCCGCCGCGACCACGCCGGCCGCGCCCCGGCCCTCCGGCGCCGCGCCGACCGCGGCCGCGACCACCGCCGCCGCGGCCGGCGCCCCGGCGGGAGCGGGCGCGGCGGCCTGGGCCAAGTGGAACCTCACCCCGCTCGCCCCCGCCCCGGCGGCGCCCGCCGACAAGCCGATAAAGCTCGAACGGACCGGCCCTGTCCCGGTGTTCAGCGACGTGAGAACGAGCGACAAGGTCGTCTTCATCACCATCGACGACGGGGCCGAGAAGGACCCGAAGTTCGTCGAGATGCTCACCGACCTCAAGGTGCCGATATCGATGTTCCTGACCCGGGACATCGTCAAGAACGACTACGGCTACTTCAAGCCGCTCCAGGCCCTGGGCAACCACGTCCAGAATCACACCGTGGACCACCCGGTGATGAGCAAGATCCCGGCGGAGAAGCAGAAGTCCGAGATCTGCGACGCGCAGTCCGCGCTCACCCAGCAGTACGGCGCCGCCCCGCTGCTGTTCCGCCCGCCGTTCGGCGACGGCGCCAACACCCCGACGCTCAACACCTCCGTCCAGCAGTGCGGCCCGCGCGCGATGGTGCTCTGGCGCGAGTCGATGCAGATCCACGACATGCAGTACCAGGCGGCGGACAAGCAGCTGAAGCCCGGCGACATAATCCTGGCGCACTTCCGCGGCCCCAAGGAGCTCAAGGGCGCCACGATGACCCAGATGTTCGGCGACCTGCTGGCCCGGATACAGGAGCAGGGCTTCTCGGTGGCGCGGCTGGAGGACTACATCCAGCCACCCGCGTGACCGACGCCGCGGGTCGACCCCCTAGCGCGCCGCGACCGGCTGTCCCAGCATCATCAGCGGCCCGTTGTCGGTGCGGCTGAGGATCACCGTGACGCTGTTCGGCCCGGAGGGCTTGAGCTGGCGGCGCAGCTCCTCCGGGGTGATCGCCATCCCGCGCTTCTTGATCACCACCGTGCCGACCGCCCGCTCGCGCAGCAGCGCCTTCAGCTTCTTGATGTGGAACGGCAGCACGTCGGTGAGCTCGAAGGCGTGCGCGTACGGGGTGGCGACCAGCTCGTCCGAGGTCAGGTAGGCGATCTTCGGGTCGATCAGCCGGCCGCCCACCTGCCCGGCCACCTCGGCCACCAGGTGGGCCCGGATCACCGCGCCGTCCGGCTCGTACAGGTACCGCCCGACCGGGCCGGCCGGCGGGTCGGGCAGGTCGCCGCCGGTCAGGCTGGCGCCCTGCGGCAGCAGGGTGGCGCGGTGCGGGCTCGCGGCCCGGGTGCCGAACCAGAGCACCGCCTCCTTGACGTCGCCGTGGTCGGAGACCCACTCGGCCTCGGCGTCCTCCGGCACGGCCTCGTGCGGGATGCCCGGTGCGACCTTCAGCGCGCCGATCGGGGTCCGCCGGCCGGCCTCGATCGCCCAGGAGAGCGGCGGGGCGTACGCCTCCGGGTCGAACACCCGGCCGCGCGAGGTGCGCCGGGCCGGGTCGGTGAACACCGCGTCGTAGCCGCTGACGTCCACCTCGGCGACGTCCGCGCAGCGCACCTCGACCAGCTCGGACAGGCCCAGGGCGGCGGCGTTGGCCGCGGTGGCGGCGCAGGCCGCCGGGTCCTTGTCGACGGCCAGCACCTCGATGCCCGCCCGGGCCAGCGCCAGCACGTCCCCGCCGATGCCGCAGCACAGGTCCGCCAGCCGTCGGACGCCCAGCGCGGCGAACCGCTGCGCCCGCCACTCGGCCACGCTGCGCCGGGTGGACTGCTCGACCCCGTTGGGCGTGAAGTACATCAGGTCGGCGTCCGCCCCGAACTTCGCCCGCGCCCGCTGCCGCAGCCGCGCCTGCCCGAAGGCCGCCGAGACCAGCTCTGCCGGATGCTCCCGGCGCAGGCGGGTCGCCAGCGCCAGCTCCTCCTCGGGGGTGAACTCGCGCAACTCGGCGAGCAGGGCCTGGCCCTCGGGCGTCAGCAGCGGCTGGAGGTTCTCGGTGTCCACGGGGGCCATTCTCGCCGCTCGGCCGGTCGGTCACCGCAGCGCGGCGGTCACCGGCCGATGACGGGGATGCCGGAGGCGAGCCAGCCCACGAGCACGCCCAGCGGTGCCGCGGCCACCGCGGCGTACGGCGTGATCCGGTAGCCGAGGCGCCGGGTGCCCCGGTGGGTCAGGGTCAGCAGCACGAGCAGGACCACGACGCCGAAGACGTCCAGGGCCACCGTCCCGGGGCCGTACAGGGCGAGCAGCTTCAGCACGTTGAGCACGAGCGATCCGAGGAACACCGCGACGGCGGTCACCGCGAGCACCACCGCGGCGAGCACCAGGTCCGCCGCCCAGTGGATCCGCGGCGGCTCGGACGGGGCGGCCGGCCGGCTCACCGGAACACCCCCGGGACGAGCGGCGGCGCGGGCGGGGCGTCCTTCGCGCCGGAGGGTCCGACGCGTACCGGGGTGTCGGTCATGGCAGGAGTCTGCCCGAGGGAGCGCCGTCCGTACATGGGTACGGGAATCCGGACGCCCAGGGCGCGTCGTTGGCACTCTGGTTGACTGAGTGCTAACACGGCCCTATGGTCGTCCTTGGCACTCTCCACCGGGAGAGTGCTAATGCGACGACGTGTGTCTGACCCCCGCGACGGCAGGCCCGCAGGATCGCCCTACCCGTTAGAAAACCCCGTAATCTCCGAAGGGGAGCTCGGACGTGACCACCAGCAGCAAGGTTGCCATCAAGCCGCTCGAGGACCGCATTGTGGTCCAGCCGCTCGACGCCGAGACCACCACGGCCTCCGGCCTGGTTATCCCGGACACCGCCAAGGAGAAGCCCCAGGAGGGCGTCGTCCTGGCTGTCGGCCCGGGCCGCTTCGAGGACGGCCAGCGTCTGCCGCTCGACGTCGCCGTGGGTGACATCGTCCTGTACTCGAAGTACGGCGGCACCGAGGTGAAGTACCAGGGCGAGGAGTACCTGGTGCTCTCCGCCCGCGACGTCCTCGCGATCATCGAGAAGTAAGACGTTCCGACCCGCCCCGGATCCGTGTCCCAAGTGACAGGGGCCCGGGGCGTGGTTGTTGGTTCACGTAGTTCGGCGGCCGGTGGGCCGGCCGCAGCCCCGAGGGAATAGGGAACATGGCGAAGATCCTGCAGTTCGACGAGGACGCCCGCCGCTCGCTGGAGCGCGGTGTCAACAAGCTGGCCGACACCGTCAAGGTGACCATCGGCCCCAAGGGCCGCAACGTCGTCATCGACAAGAAGTTCGGCGCCCCGACCATCACCAACGACGGTGTCACCATCGCCCGCGAGGTCGAGCTGGACGACCCGTACGAGAACCTTGGCGCGCAGCTCGTCAAGGAGGTTGCCACCAAGACCAACGACGTCGCGGGTGACGGCACCACCACCGCCACCGTGCTGGCCCAGGCCCTGGTCAACGAGGGCCTGCGCAACGTCGCCGCCGGTGCCGGCCCGGCCGCCCTGAAGAAGGGCATCGACAAGGCCGTCGCCGCCGTCTCCGAGCACCTGCTCTCGGTCGCCCGCGAGATCGAGGGCAAGGACGACGTCGCCGCCGTCGCGTCCCTCTCCGCCCAGGACACCCAGGTCGGCGAGCTGATCGCCGAGGCGATCGACAAGGTCGGCAAGGACGGTGTCATCACCGTCGAGGAGTCGAACACCTTCGGCGTGGAGCTGGACTTCACCGAGGGCATGCAGTTCGACAAGGGCTACCTGTCGCCGTACTTCGTCACCGACGCGGAGCGGCAGGAGGCGGTCCTGGAGGACCCGTACATCCTGATCAACCAGGGCAAGATCTCCTCCATCCAGGAGCTGCTGCCGCTGCTGGAGAAGATCCTCCAGGGCGGTGCCTCCAAGCCGCTGCTGATCATCGCCGAGGACGTCGACGGCGAGGCGCTGTCGACCCTGGTCGTCAACAAGATCCGCGGCACCTTCAACGCCGTCGCCGTCAAGGCCCCGGGCTTCGGCGACCGCCGCAAGGCGATCCTCGGCGACCTGGCCGTCCTGACCGGTGGCCAGGTCATCTCCGAGGAGGTCGGCCTCAAGCTCGACCAGGTCGGCCTGGACGTGCTGGGCACCGCCCGCCGCGTGACCATCACCAAGGACGAGACCACCGTCGTCGACGGCGCCGGTGACACCGAGGCCGTGGCCGGCCGCGTCGCCCAGATCAAGGGCGAGATCGCCGCGACCGACTCCGACTGGGACCGCGAGAAGCTGCAGGAGCGCCTGGCCAAGCTGGCCGGCGGCGTCTGCGTCATCAAGGTCGGCGCCGCCACCGAGGTGGAGCTGAAGGAGCGCAAGCACCGCCTGGAGGACGCCATCTCGGCGACCCGTGCCGCGGTCGAGGAGGGCATCGTCGCCGGCGGTGGCGCCTCCCTGGTCCACGCCGCCAAGGTGCTGGACGGTGGCCTGGGCCTGTCGGGCGACGAGGCCACCGGTGTCGCCGTGGTCCGCAAGGCGCTGCACGAGCCGCTGCGCTGGATCGCCCAGAACGCCGGGCTCGAGGGCTACGTCATCACCCACAAGGTTGCCGAGCTGGAGGCCGGTCACGGCTACAACGCGGCCACCGGTGAGTACGGCGACCTGCTGAAGGCCGGCGTCATCGACCCGGTCAAGGTCACCCGCTCCGCCCTGGAGAACGCCGCCTCGATCGCCTCCCTGCTTCTCACCACCGAGACCCTCGTGGTGGAGAAGAAGGAGGAGGAGGCCGACAACGGTCACGGCCACGGCGGCCACGGCCACTCGCACTGAGGCTCCGACGCCTGACCGGAGGCCCGGTCCGCGCCCCGCGAGGGGTGGCGGGCCGGGCCTCCGGCGTTCACCTTCACCGTTCAGCTATCAGTAGAATTTTGCAGAATGCAAAGATTGCCTTATAACTAAGGCATGATCGAGGCCCGCCATCTGCGCGTCCTGCGTGCCGTCGCCCGCACCGGCTCCTTCTCCGCCGCCGCCCGCGAGCTGGGGTGTACGCAGCCCGCCATCAGCCAGCAGATGAAGGCGCTGGAGAAGTCGGTGGACACCCCGCTGGTGGTCCGCTCGGGCCGCGGGATGCAGCTCAGCGAGGCCGGCCGGGTCCTGCTCAAGCATGCCACCGGAATCCTCGCCGGGCTCTCGGCCGCCGAGGAGGAGGTGGCCGCGATCGCCGGGCTGCGGGCCGGGCGGGTGCGGCTGGTCTCCTTCCCGACCGCGAGTTCCACCCTGGTGCCGCCCGCGGTCGCCCGCCTGCGGGACGGCCATCCGGGGGTGCGCGTGTCGCTGGTCGAGGCGGAGCCGCCGGAGTCGCTGGCGATGCTGCGCGGCGGCGAGTGCGAGATCGCGCTGGCCTTCCGCTACCCGCAGTCCGACGGCGCCGTCGCGCTCCCGGCGCCGGCCCACGGCACGCCGCGCGAGGCGCGCGCCGAGGCCAATCTGGAGGCGCAGCAGCTGACCGCGGGGTCCGACTGGTCCGATCTGGTGGTCACCCCGCTGCTGGACGACCCGCTGGTGGGCCTGCTGCCCGCCGCCCACGGGCTGGCGGGGCGGGGCGGGGCGGTGGGGCTGGCCGAGCTGGCGGGGGAGCAGTGGATCGCGGGCTGCCCGCAGTGCCGGGGGCACCTGGTGGAGCTGTGCGCCGGGGCGGGCTTCGAGCCGCGGATCGACTTCGCGACGGACGACTATCCGGCGGTGGTCGGCCTGGTGGCGGCCGGGCTGGGAGTGGCGGTGCTGCCCCGGCTGGCGCTCCGGTCGGTGCGTCCTGACGGCGTGTCGACGGTGCCGGTGCACACGGCCTCCGGGGCGCCCGCGGTGCGCCAGGTGGTCGCGCTGACCCTGCCGGACCTGGCGGAGGTGCCGGCCGTGGCGCTGATGCTGGAGCGGCTGGCGGGGGCGGCCGCCGATCGCTGACGGTGGGTGACGGGGCCGCGGGGGTCCGGTACGTACGGTGAGCCAGAAGGCTGAAGCGCCGCGAAGGAACGTTTCTTCACGGCGCTCACGGAGTCGGGTCTAGCGCTGGGCGACCGCCGGCGGGGCCAGCGGGACCTCGATCAGTCGGTGCCGCGAGCGCCCCAGCATCTCCTCGCGCTCGTCCTCGGTCATCCCGCCCCAGACGCCGTACGGCTCACGGACCGCCAGTGCGTGCGCCGCGCACTCGGCGATCACCGGGCAGCGCATGCAGACCTCCTTGGCGCTGGCCTCGCGCGAACTGCGCGCGGCCCCGCGCTCGCCCTCGGGGTGGAAGAAGAGCGAGCTGTCCACGCCACGGCAGGCTGCGGAGAGCTGCCAGTCCCAGAGGTCCGCGTTGGGACCGGGGAGGCGGGAGAAATCTGCCATGGCTCATTCCCTTCAGAGGCTGTCGGCCGTCGGCCGGGCGTTCGGCGGGGCTGCTGCCGAGCGGTGCGGCGGGGCTTCGATGCACTGGTGTGGACACCTGGAAATATGACTTAAGGCAACTCCATGGACAAGTCACCCACACACTGGCACAACAGTCAATGACCATACGAAAGCTATAAAAACGGGCATAGCGGGCAAGGGCTCCGCCGGGCGCGGGCGTGGCAATCGGGTGGCCGACGGGCGCGCGACGTGCCGAATCGGTGTGCGGGTCGTACGCCCACCGCGCGCGAGCTGCGCAAAAGTGCGGCGTGTGCACCGCGATGCGGCTGATCGGTAATGGGTTGGCCACGTACAGTGGTGGAGATGGCCCCGAAGGCCGTAACTCATTCGAGTGACGGTCGTTGGAAGTGCGGAGGCGGTTAGCGGGCGCCGGACGTCGGGAACGATCGCGGGCAGGTTGGGGCGATCAGGACGGAGTCTGTCGCCGATCGGCCGTGTCGGAGAGGTTCGTACCAGCCAGGAGGCTCAACGTGACGCGGATCAGCTGCGGAGGACGACGGTCATGACTTCCGTTCTCGTTTGCGACGATTCCCCGCTCGCCCGCGAGGCGCTTCGCCGCGCGGTCGCGACCGTACCCGGTGTGGACCGGGTCACCACCGCGACGAACGGGGAGGAGGTCCTCCGCCGCTGGGTGGCCGACCGCTCCGATCTCGTTCTGATGGACGTCCGGATGCCCGGCCTCGGCGGGGTCGAGACGGTCCGGCGGCTGCTGTCCGCCGACCCCGGCGCGCGGATCATCATGCTCACCGTCGCCGAGGACCTCGACGGCGTCGCGCTCGCGGTGGCCGCCGGCGCCCGCGGGTACCTGCACAAGGACGCCTCGCGTGCCGAGCTGCGGGCCACCGTCACCCAGGCCCTCGCCGACCCGACCTGGCGGCTCGCCCCGCGCCGGCTGCGCAGCCCCGACATGGGCGCGGCACCGACGCTGACGGCGCGTGAGATCCAGGTGCTGGAGGGCATGAGCCACGGCCGCAGCAACGCCGAGATCGGCCGTGAACTGTTCCTCTCCGAGGACACCGTCAAGACCCACGCCCGACGGCTGTTCAAGAAGCTCGGGGCCTCCGACCGGGCGCACGCGGTGGCGCTGGGTTTCCGCTGGGGCCTGGTCCGCTGACCACCGGCGGCGCCGCCGGGTGCGGCGTGCCGCCGGCGGTTCCCGGAGCGGGTGCCGCACAGGCGTGTGACGTTACGGTCCCGAGGTTGCACCATGGAGGAGTGGAGCACCTCGGGGACCAGCGGACAGGCACTGCGGCGAACCACGCAGCCGCAGGACACTCGGCGGACGGCGCGACGGACGGGACCACCACCGATCGCGGCGGGGCGGGAGGCGGCACGGTGCAGGAGGGGCCGGTGGTGCGGGGCACGCCCTACGGTGCCACAGCGCATAACGTTCCGGTGCACAACTCCGGACGCGGTGCCGCGTTTTCCCGCTCGACCAGGCACCATGGACCGATGCGCGACGACGTCGCCGGTACGGCCGGCCAGGCGGACCCGGCGGAGGCCGAGCCCTCCGGTCCGGGCCGTGATCCGTCGTACGCCGACTCCGACGGTCCCGCCGGCATGACCGGCCAGGACCGCCCGCCGGTGCTCGGCACGGGCGGCTCGCCGCTGATGGGCGAACTGGTCGCGGCCGCGGTCCGCGGCGAGGGCCCGGCGATCGACGCGCTGCTCGCCTACGTCCACCCGCTGGCGCTGCGGTACTGCCGCGCCCGGCTGGTCCGGCTGCCCGGCGGGGCCCGGCACCACGTGGACGACGTCGCGCAGGAGGTCTGCGTGGCCGTCCTCTGCGCGCTGCCCCGGTACAAGGACCAGGGGCGCCCGTTCGAGGCCTTCGTGTACGGGATCGCCGCTCACAAGATCGCCGACCTCCAGCGGGCCGCGATGCGCGGACCCGGCTCGACCGTCGTGCCGCAGGACGACCTGCCCGAGGTGCCGGACGAGGCGCTCGGCCCCGAGGAGCAGGCGCTGCTGAGCAGCGACGCCGCCTGGGCGAAGGAGCTCCTCTCCAACCTGCCGGCCCGTCAGCGCGAGCTGGTGCTGCTGCGGGTGGCCGCCGGGCTGTCGGCGGAGGAGACCGGCGAGGTGCTCGGGATGTCGCCCGGCGCCGTCCGGGTCGCCCAGCACCGGGCGCTCAGCCGGCTGCGGGCCCTCGCGGAGGAGTCTTCCTGATCGGGTCCCCCGATCCGGCGGCCCGTCCCGATCCGCACTCTTTCCACCGTTTGCGGGCGGAATGAGCCACGGGGCCGGGTTGTTGTCAAGGGCACACGAGGACACATTCGCGGTGCCAGTACCATGGGGTATCGGCGCCTGGGCGGGTTGCCAAAGTTTGACGGGTGCGCTCTGGGTCCCCTTGGAGGATCCTCCCATTGCATCCGGCTTCGGCGGTCTGCGCGAGTGAGCGATGAATGCGCCCCCACCCTCGGGCGTGAGCGGATAAGGCCGGCCACGGAAGGTACCCCCCAAATGTCTTACAACGCCGCAGGCGTACCCGAGAAGTTCGCGATGCTCGGGCTCACGTACGACGACGTCCTGCTGCTGCCCGGGGCCTCCGAGGTGCTGCCGAACCAGGTGGACACCTCCTCGCGGGTCTCCCGGAACGTGCGCGTCAACATCCCGCTGCTGTCCGCGGCGATGGACAAGGTGACCGAGTCGCGCATGGCCATCGCCATGGCCCGCCAGGGCGGCGTCGGCGTGCTGCACCGCAACCTGTCGGTCGAGGACCAGGCCAACCAGGTCGACCTGGTCAAGCGCTCCGAGTCCGGCATGGTCACCGACCCGATCACGGTCGGCCCGGAGACCACCCTGGCCGAGGCCGACGCGCTGTGCGCCAAGTTCCGCATCTCCGGCGTGCCGATCGCCGACGAGGCCGGCAAGCTGCTCGGCATCGTCACCAACCGCGACATGGCCTTCGAGTCGGACCGCAGCCGCCAGGTCCGCGAGATCATGACCCCGATGCCGCTGATCACCGGCAAGGTCGGCATCTCCGGGGTGGACGCGATGGCCCTGCTGCGCCGCCACAAGATCGAGAAGCTGCCGCTGGTCGACGACGAGGGCCGGATCAAGGGCCTGATCACCGTCAAGGACTTCGTCAAGGCCGAGCAGTACCCGAACGCGGCCAAGGACGCCGAGGGCCGGCTGCTGGTCGGCGCCGCCGTCGGTGCCAGCGCCGAGGCGTTCGACCGGGCCCAGGCCCTGGTCGAGGCCGGTGCGGACTTCCTGGTGGTGGACACCTCGCACGGCCACAGCCACAACGCGCTGGCCTGGATCGCGAAGATCAAGTCGGCCGTCGGGATCGACGTGGTCGGCGGCAACGTGGCCACCCGGGACGGCGCCCAGGCGCTGATCGACGCCGGCGTGGACGGCGTCAAGGTCGGCGTCGGCCCCGGCTCCATCTGCACCACCCGCGTGGTCGCCGGCATCGGCGTCCCGCAGGTCACCGCCATCTACGAGGCCGCCCAGGCCTGCCTGGCGGCCGGTGTGCCGGTCATCGGCGACGGCGGCCTGCAGTACTCGGGCGACATCGGCAAGGCGCTCGCCGCCGGTGCCGACACCGTGATGCTCGGCTCGCTGCTGGCCGGCTGCGAGGAGTCCCCGGGCGAGCTGATGTTCATCAACGGCAAGCAGTTCAAGTCCTACCGCGGCATGGGCTCGCTCGGCGCCATGCAGTCCCGCGGCCAGGGCCGCTCGTACTCCAAGGACCGCTACTTCCAGGCCGAGGTGGCCTCGGACGACAAGCTCGTCCCCGAGGGCATCGAGGGCCAGGTGCCCTACCGCGGCCCGCTGTCGGCCGTGCTGCACCAGCTCGTCGGCGGTCTGCGCCAGACCATGGGCTACGTCGGCGCCGCCACCGTCGCCGAGATGGAGAGCAAGGGCCGGTTCGTCCGGATCACCTCGGCGGGCCTCAAGGAGAGCCACCCGCACGACATCCAGATGACCGTCGAGGCGCCGAACTACTCGGCCCGCTGACCCGCTGAACCCCCGAAGGGCCCGCTGCCGCACCGCGGCGACGGGCCCTTCGGGCTGCCCGGGGCGCGGCCCGCGTGCGCCGGGGGTGCGGCCCGGGGGCGCGGCTCCGGGCGCGGCCGGAGGCGTCCGGGGCGTGTCCGGGCCGTGGGCCGTCGGGGCGGGACCAGCGGCGGTACGGGATACTGGGGTGCGGCCGGGGTGACCCGGCGCGGGCATGAGCAACAAAGCAGAAGGGCTCGAAGTGACTGAGATCGAGATCGGGCGAGGCAAGCGCGGCCGACGGGCGTACGCCTTCGACGACATCGCCGTCGTCCCCAGCCGCCGTACCCGGGACCCGAAGGAGGTCTCGATCGCCTGGCAGATCGACGCGTACCGCTTCGAGCTGCCGTTCCTGGCCGCCCCGATGGACAGCGTGGTCTCGCCGCAGCAGGCCATCCAGATCGGCCGCCTCGGCGGTCTGGGCGTGCTGAACCTCGAAGGCCTGTGGACCCGCTACGAGGACCCGCAGCCGCTGCTGGACGAGATCGCCGCGATCACCGACGAGTCCACCGCGACCCGCCGCCTCCAGGAGATCTACGCCGCGCCGATCCGCGCCGAGCTGATCAAGCAGCGGATCCAGGAGGTCCGCGACTCCGGTGTGGTCACCGCCGCCGCGCTCTCGCCGCAGCGCACCGCCGAGTTCTCCAAGGCCGTGGTCGACGCCGGCGTCGACGTCTTCGTCATCCGCGGCACCACCGTCTCGGCCGAGCACGTCTCCAGCGCCGCCGAGCCGCTCAACCTCAAGCAGTTCATCTACGAGCTGGACGTTCCGGTGATCGTCGGCGGCTGCGCCACCTACACCGCCGCGCTGCACCTGATGCGCACCGGCGCCGCCGGCGTCCTGGTCGGGTTCGGCGGGGGCGCCGCCCACACCACCCGGAACGTCCTGGGCATCCAGGTGCCGATGGCGACCGCCGTGGCCGACGTGGCGGCCGCCCGTCGCGACTACATGGACGAGTCCGGCGGGCGCTACGTGCACGTGATCGCGGACGGGGGCGTCGGCTACAGCGGGGACATCCCGAAGGCGGTCGCCTGCGGCGCGGACGCGGTGATGATCGGGGCCGCGCTGGCCCGGGCGACCGACGCCCCGGGCAAGGGGTTCCACTGGGGGATGGAGGCCGTCCACGAGGAGCTGCCGCGCGGCAAGCGGGTGAACCTCGGCGCGGTCGGCACCACCGAGGAGATCCTCACCGGTCCTTCGCACACCCCGGACGGGACCATGAACCTGTTCGGTGCGCTGCGGCGCGCGATGGCCACCACGGGGTACACGGAGCTCAAGGAGTTCCAGCGGGTCGAGGTGACGGTGAACCCGGCGCTCGATCACCGCTGACGGGTGTCGACGGAGGCCCCTGCCGGGAATCGGCGGGGGCCTTCGGCGTTTTCGGGGGGCTTGCGGGAGGGGCGCCGGCGTCAGCTTCGGGTGGCGGTGCGGCGGGTGAGGAGGAAGCCGCCGATGAGGGCGATGGCGTAGAAGGCGGCATCGAGGGGGCGGAGGTCGGCGCGCCAGGCGGTGACGGTGTCGTGCAGCAGGCCGTGGGGGGCGGGGCCCTCGGCGCGCAGGCGGCGGAGGTGTTCGATCAGTTGGCCGAGGAGGAGGGCGCCGGCGGCGAGGAGGGCGCCGAGCGGGGGGAGCGAGCGGCTCTTGCCGCCGAGGCGGCCGAGGGGGAGGGCGACCAGGCCGGCCGGGGCGATGGCCAGCCAGCCGAGGCTGTCGGCGGCGCGCAGGGGGGCGCTGCCGTAGGCCAGGCCGCCGATCAGCATGGCGAGCACGGCGAGGGCCACGGCCAGGGCGGTGCGGCGGCGGGGGACGGGCCGGGGCGGGGGTTCGGTGGGTTCGAAACCGGCCACGGGGGCGCCGGGCATGCCGGGGGCGACGTATCCCTCGGGGGCGGCCGGGGGCGGCGCGACCGAGTAGTGCTCGGCGGTGCGGGGCCGGGTCGATGGGCCGTCAGTGCCCGGCGCGGGTGCGGTCATGGGCGTCGAATCCCCCCGGAAAGACGATGAGCTGCCGAACGGTAGCAGTGGTTCGGGCAGATCTTGGCGAGTTTTCGATCACAGATCGAGCACGGAGCGCCGCGCCCGTTCCGGTTCGTCCCGGCTTGTGGCGGGGGCCGGGTGGTCGCGGGCCCTCCGGACAGGAGATGATGGAGGCTTGGGCGTCCGGGCCCCAGGTCGGGCCGACGTGCCGTCACCACGACCGCCAGCAGCACATGGGGGAACGTTCCGAATGACCCAGGCGAAGGGTTCCACCGGCCGCCTCCTGGCCGGCCGCTACCGCCTGAACGGCGTGCTCGGGCGCGGTGGCATGGGCACGGTCTGGCGTGCCGAGGACGAGATGCTGGGCCGGACCGTCGCGGTCAAGGAACTGCGGATGAACGCCAGCGTCGACGAGGAGGAGAAGCACCGGCTGATCACCCGGACGCTGCGCGAGGCCAAGGCGACCGCGCGGATCCGGCACAGTTCGGCGGTGACGGTCTTCGACGTGGTCGACGAGGACGACCGGCCGTGGATCGTCATGGAGCTGGTCGAGTCCCGCTCGCTGGCCGACGTGGTGCGGGAGGACGGGCCGCTGGAGCCCGCCCGGGCCGCGGAGATCGCGCTGGACGTGCTGGGCGTGCTGAGCGCGGCGCACGCGCTGGGCATCCTGCACCGGGACGTCAAGCCGTCCAACGTGCTGATCGGCGAGGACGGCCGGGTGGTGCTCACCGACTTCGGCATCGCCAGTGTGGAGGGCGACGCCTCCGTCACCTCGACCGGGATGCTGGTCGGCGCGCCCTCGTACATCTCGCCGGAGCGGGCCCGCGGGCAGAAGCCCGGGCCGCCGGCCGATCTGTGGTCGCTGGGCGGCACGCTGTACGCGATGGTCGAGGGCCGGCCGCCGTACGACCGGGGCTCCGCGCTGGCCACGCTGACCGCGGTGATGACCGAGGACCTGGCGGCGCCGGTGAACGCCGGGCCGCTGCGGCCGGTGATCGAGGGGCTGCTGGCGAAGGACCCGGCCGAGCGGCTGGACGCCTCGCAGACCCGGTCGATGCTCAAGCGGGTGGTCGCGGATTCCACCGCGCGGGCGGAGTCGACCACCGAGCACGCGGTGCCGGTGGAGAAGGCGGCGCCGGAGCCCGCGAAGGAGGAGCCGGAGCAGGCCGAGGAGGGCCGCAAGCGGCCCGTGGCCGGGCTGCTGGGGACGGTCCGGGTCGGCAGCCGGGCCCAGGACGAGGAGCCCGTCGAGAAGCCGGCCGGGGAGCCGGAGGCGCCGGAGCCGGAGTCGATCCGGCCGGTGACCAGTGAGTGGACGATGGGCGCGACGCAGGCGGCCGGGGCCGACCCGCGCACCGGTCGGCGGCGGCTGGCCATCGCCACCGTGATCGTGGTGCTGCTGCTGATCGCCGGGGTGGTGGCGGTGCTCCGGATGGTCGGCAACGAGGACGGCGGGTCGGGCGGCGGGGCCGCGCAGAGCGCGGGGGCCACCGCGCCGGTGACGGCGGGTACGGAGCCGGAGTCGAGCCCGGGCGCGACGGCGCCGCCGGCGGGCGGACCCGCTCCGCAGCCGACCGGCGACCCGGCCGCGGTGCCGGACGCGCCCGTGCAGTCGGCCGGTTCGCCGGCGGCTCCCGTGCAGCCCCCGGCACCGGTCCAGACCCCGGCGCAGCCCACGCCGGGGGGCGTGCCGGCCGGGTACCACGAGTACAAGGACCCGAGCGGCTTCTCGGTCGTGCTGCCGGACGGCCTGCAGCCGACGGCGTCCGACGCCAACCGGCGGATCTTCAAGAACGCGGCGGACGGCAGCCAGCTGCGGATCGAGTGGACCACGTCGCCCGGCGCGAGCGCGGTCGCCGATTGGCAGGAGTCGGAGCCGAGCGTCCGCGGGCAGGTCACCAACTACCAGCGGCTGAACCTGGCGGCGATCACCTACCGGCAGTGGAGCAACGCCGCGGACTGGGAGTGGACCAACGGCACGCCCAGGATGCACTCGCTCAACCGCGGCTTCGTGACCGGGACCCCGGCCAAGTACGGGTACTCGATCTACTGGATCGTCCCGGACGCCGAGTGGGCCGCCCAGGCCCCGGTCCGGGACGTCGTCTTCAACAGCTTCCAGCCCGCGCCGTAGACAGGCTCTAGCCGAGCAGGCGCTGCTTGGCGCGGGTGAACTCGTCCTCGGTGAGGGCACCGGAGGTGCGCAGGGCGGCCAGCCGTTCGAGCTGGCCGATGAGCTGTTCGCCGGTGGCGGCTCCGGCCGGTGCGGCGGGCAGGGCCTTCGGGGTGTTGCGGGCGGCGCGGGCGGCGGCCCGGAGCTGCTCGGCGAAGAACTCGGCCTTGACCACGTCCTCGAAGCGGTGCGAGCCGGTGAGCGCCACCACCAGGAGCACTTCGCCGTTGAGCTTGGTGCGGGTCACGGTGACGTCGCTGACGGCGGCGAGCGGAACCGGGACCGGCGGCTTGCCGTCCTTCAGGAACAGGAGCCGATGGGTGGTCAGCACGAGCACTCCCTTGCGGAAGTGCTCGGGGTGGCGCCCGGCGGTGGAGGCGACCGGTTTCTCGCCGTCGATGACGGTCGCCTCCACGGCGCGGACGGCCTCGGCCTGGTTGGCCTTGCTGCTGTTCCCGGACGCCTCGAGGGCGGTGTCGATCAGATCGGTCCAGTCCATGGATCGAGCCTAAGGGAGCCGCTCAGTAGGCTGGTCGGCGAGCGAGAGGAACTGGCATGCGAGGCGGCCCCGAGCTGTTGCTGGCGGGACGGTACCGGCTGACGGACCGTCCCGGACCGCTGAGCGCCCACGCGGTGGACGAGCGGACCGGAGAATCGGTGCTGCTGAGCGCCCTGGAGCTGCCGGGGCTGCTGACGGTGGGGCAGGATCCGGAGGACGCCGCCGCGGCTCAGGCGGACCGCCTGGTGCGGCGGGTGGCGGCGGTCGGTTCGGCCGCGCCGGTCGCGCACCCGCGGCTGCTGCGGGGGGTCGGCGCGTTCGTCGAGGGCGAGCTGCTGTGGACGGTGGAGGAGCGGCCGGCCGGGTGGACGGTGGCCGAGCTGCTCGCCGAGGGACCGCTGCCGCCGTACCGGGCGGCCGAGTTGGCGGCGGACCTGGCGGGCGCGCTGCGGGCGCTGCACGCGGCCGGGCTGACCCACGGCGGCCTGACCGCGGAGTCCGTGGTGGTCTGCGAGGACGGTGCGGCGATGCTCGGCGGACTGCTCGCCGGGGTGGCGCAGGAGGCGCTGGCCGAGGAGCTCGGCGGGCCGGCCGGGCGGCGCCGGTACGAGGTGCGGGCGACCCTGGTCGGTCCGGTGGCGGAGCGTTGGCCGCTGGACGGCGGCCCGGCGGGCGACTGCTGGGCGCTCGGGGTGCTGGTGCAGCGGATGGTCACCGGCCGCGCGCCGTACCCGGAGCGGAACGTGCCGGAGCTGGTGACGGCCGTACGGGACGGGCGGCGCGAGCCCTCGGTGGTGTGCGGGCCGCTCGGGCCGCTGGTGGAGCGGCTGTTGCAGGCCGATCCGGTGCGGCGGCCGACGGCGGAGGCGGTGCGCGGGGAGCTGGCGGAGCTGCTGGCGGGGGCGCCGGAGCCGGTCGACGAGGAGCGGCTGGCGGCGATCGCGGTGCCCGCGCCGCCGGTGTCGAGGCAGCCGCGTCGGCGGGGCGGGAGGACCGGGGGCCCCGGGGGCGGCAGGAGTGCCCGAAAGGGCGGGAACGGCGGGGACTTCGGGGCAGGAAACGGTGCGAAACCGCCCCGGATACCCCCGGCCCTATTGGGCCCGCTGATGGTCGGTGGAGTGTTCGCGCTGCTCGCGCTGGGAATTGTCGCGGTGGTGCTGTTCGCGGGCTGACGATCCGCTGGGATTCCGGTCCTGCGGTTCAGCGGGTGGGCATGATTACCCGGGGCGGCAAGGTGCGCCTAATGTGTGCGTGGGATTTGTTCGAACAGTGGTCTGCACCAGGCCCTCCGTCGCTGTGACGGCTGGCGGAGTGTGTGGGGGAGCGGGCGCAGATGGGCGTGCAGGACCGGCCGGAGGCGGCCGAGGCGGAGCGGTTGCTGGCCGGGCGGTACGAGCTCGGCGAGCGGCTCGGCCGGGGCGGCATGGGCACCGTCTGGCGGGCCTGGGACCGGATGCTCGACCGCGAGGTCGCGGTCAAGGAGCTGACCGTCAACCACCTGCCCGAGGAGGACCTCCAGATCCTGCACACCCGGATGAAGCGCGAGGCCAGCGCGGCCGCGCGGATCAAGCACCCCGGTGTGATCACCGTGCACGACGTGCTGGAGCAGGACGGCCGGCCGTGGATCGTGATGGAGCTGGTCGACGGCCGCTCGCTGGCCGACGTGATCAGCCAGGACGGCACCCTGCAGCCGCGCGCCGCCGCCGAGGTGGGCAGCCAGGTACTGGCCGCGCTGCACCGGGGCCACCAGCTGGGCGTGCTGCACCGGGACGTGAAGCCGGCCAACGTGCTGCTGGAGCGCGGCACCGGGCGGGTGGTGCTGCTGGACTTCGGCATCGCGAAGTACGAGGGCTCGACCGAGCTGACCCGGCCGGGGGACCTGGTCGGGTCGCCGGACTACCTGGCGCCGGAGCGTGCCCAGGGTGAGCGGCCCGGGCCGGCCTCCGACCTGTGGGGCCTCGGGGCGACGCTGTACGCGGCGGTCGAGGGCCAGTCGCCGTTCCGGCGGGATTCGCCGATCAGCACGCTCGCCGCGGTGGTCGACGAGCCGCTGCCGGAGTCGCGGCGGGCCGGGCCGCTGGGGCCGGTGCTGGCCGCACTGATGGCCAAGGACCCGGCCGAGCGGCCCACCGCGGACGAGGCGGCCAAGATGCTGGCCGAGGTGCAGGCCGGGCACACGATGGGCCTGAAGTCGGTCGCGGCGGTGCGCACGCCGACCCGGTCGGTGCCGGTGGTGGACCGCAGCGACGGTCCGGCGCCCGAGGCGGAGCCGGCCGAGGGCTCCGAGGAGCCGACCGAGCCGAAGGCCGCCGCACCCGCCGCACCCGCCGCGTCCGCTGTCCCCGCCGTTCCCGCAACGCCCGTCGTCCCCTCCGAACCGGACACCACCGGGGGCGCACAGGCCGCTGCCCGGGCGCACACCGGGCCCGTCGCGCCGGTGCCGCACTCCGTCACGCCCGAGCGGGGGCCGGCCAAGCGCCGCAGCCTGCTGAAGATCGTCGGCATCGCGGTGGCCGTCGGCCTGCTGGCCGCCGCGGGCACCTTCCTCGTCACCCGGCACGTGGTCGGCGGCGACAGCCCCAACGACCCGACGCCGACCGCCGCGGAGTCCACCGGGCCCGAACCCACCAGCGACGCCACCCCCGCGGTGGCACCGCCCAGCGGCTACCACTGGGTCGACGACCCGGCCGGCTTCCGCTTCCCGCTGCCGAACGGCACCCCGCCCTGGCAGCGGATCAGCGCCGGCGACAACCAGATCTTCTACAGCCCCGACGGCAAGGTGCACTACCTCCAGTTCGCCGTCACCGTCGGCCAGTCGGTCAAGCCGCTGGAGCACATGCGGCAGATGGAGACCAGCGTCTCCAAGTCGCTCAAGGACTACAAGCAGCACCGGATGGCCGGCACGGCGGTGAAGGGCCAGGAGGCGGCGGTCTGGGAGTTCAGCTACCTGGCCAAGGACGGCGGCCGCCGGCGCGCGATCGAGACCGAGTTCATCAGCCAGGACGGCACCAGTTACGCGATCTACTCGTCCAGCCCGGAGCGGGGCAGCGAGTGGAACGAGGCCGAGCAGCGCTTCTACGCCGTGCTCAACAGCTTCACCCCGACCCGCTGACCGGGGCCGGTCGAGGCGCCCGCTTTCACCCGACTGCGGCAGATTCTTGTTACCGACGGGTACCGGACCGGGCGCCGAACGCCTAGGCTGCGCCGTATGTCGGACCTCACAGCAGACGCAGTGGCCACCGGACACCCCGGCACGGGCAACCCGGCGGCACCCGGCGGCGCGCGGACCGTCGCCGCGGCCGTCCCGCCGTCCCTGGTCGCCAGGCTGGCGACCGGCGTCACCGCCACCGGCGAGCCCGACCTGGTGGAGACCGTCGCCCCGCTGACCGGCGAGCGGCTGGCCAGCCTGCCGCAGTCCACCCCGGCCGACGTCGAGGTCGCCTTCCAGCTGGCCCGCCGCGCCCAGGCCGCCTGGGCCGCGCTGCCGGTGCGCCGCCGGGCCGCCGTCCTGCTGCGCTTCCACGACCTGCTGCTCAAGCGCCAGGACGAGGTACTGGACCTCGTCCAGGCGGAGACCGGCAAGGCCCGGCTGCACGCCTTCGAGGAGGTGCTGGCCGTCGCCATGGCCGCCCGGCACTACGGGCGGGCCGCGCACGGGTACCTCCGGGACAAGCGGCGCGGCGGCGCGCTGCCGGTGCTCACCCAGGCCGTCGAGGCCCGCCGGCCCAAGGGCGTGATCGGCCACATCTCGCCGTGGAACTACCCGCTGGAGCTGTCCGTCGGCGACGCCCTGCCCGCCTTCGTGGCCGGCAACGCGGTGGTCAACAAGCCCGACACCCAGACCGCGCTGACCGCGCTGTGGGCCCGCGAGCTGCTGATCGAGGCCGGGCTGCCGGCCGACCTGTGGCAGATCGTGATCGGCGACGGCCCGGTGATCGGCCCCGCCGTGGTGGAGCACGCCGACTACGTCTCGTTCACCGGCTCCACCCGTACCGGCCGCGACGTCGCCCAGCGCGCCGCCGCCCGGCTGGTCGGAGCCTCGCTCGAACTCGGCGGCAAGAACGCCATGCTGGTGCTCGCCGACGCCGACCTCGACGCGGCCGCCGCCGGCGCCGTGCGGGCCTGCTTCTCCTCCGCCGGACAGCTGTGCATCTCGATCGAGCGGCTGCTGGTGCACCGCTCGGTGGCCGACGAGTTCCTGGAGCGCTTCGCCGCCCGCACCCGGGCGCTGCGCCTCGGCGGCGGCCTCGCGTACGGCGCCGACATGGGCTCGCTGGTCTCCGTCCGCCAGCTGGAGACCACCACCCGGCACGTCGACGAGGCGGTCAAGGCGGGCGCCACCGTGGTGGCCGGCGGACGGGCCCGGCCGGACCTCGGTCCGTTCTTCTTCGAGCCGACCATCCTCGACGGCGTCACCCCGGACATGGCGGTCTGCGCCGAGGAGACCTTCGGCCCGGTCGTCTCCGTCTACCGCTTCGACACCGACGAGGAGGCGGTGGCCGCCGCCAACTCCACGCCGTACGGCCTCAACTCCAGCGTCTGGACCAGGGACCTGCGGCGCGGCCGGACGGTCGCGTCCCGGCTGCGCACCGGCACGGTCAACGTCAACGAGGCGTACGCCGCCGCGTACGGCTCGATCGCCTCGCCGATGGGCGGGATGGGCGACTCCGGGCTGGGCCGCCGGCACGGCGCCGAGGGCATCCTGCGCTTCACCGAGGCGCAGACCATCGCGACCCAGCGGCTGATGCCGATCGCGCCCTCGTTCGGCCTGGACGACAAGCAGTTCGCCGCGGTGATGACCGGCGGCCTGCGGGCGCTCAAGGCGCTGCGCTTCAAGTAGGCCCGCTTCACGTGGGCCCGCTTCACGTGGGTCCGTTTCACGTGGGCCCGCTTCACGTGGGCCCGTTTCGCGCGGGCCCGGGCGGCGGGGCGCGCGCCCCCGGGGGGGCCGCCCCGGCCCCCCCCCCCCCCCCACGGTAA
>NZ_JBHVRT010000005.1:0-239275 GCF_042885555.1 Kitasatospora sp. NPDC058048
GGCCACCAGCACGGCCTGCACCGCTGGTTCACCACCGGCAACCTCACCGCCGCCTACCTCTCCCTCGCCGCCGCCCGACCCCTCCCCCGCACCGGAAACCCCACCACCTACTGGACCACCCTCGTCACCGCCGGCGAACTCCTCACCACCGCTCCCAACCCCGACACCCGCCTCAAGTACGCCCTCACCCACTGCCGCACCCAGGTCCAAGCCGCCACCCGCCCGTAAACGCAGGAAGTGGTGGTGCACATGGCGTTGCCGCTTCGACTGGGCCGAAGCGGCAACGGATGATGCGACATGAGTGCTGCTCAGCTGTGGTTTCGGCGGCCCCGACGCCAAGCTTGGCCGGGCCCGCCGTGGAGCGTGGCGGTTTCAGCTCTCCCCGCACAGGAAGTCGGCTGGGCCGACTTCCTGTGCACAAGGCGGGCCGGCGCGGCCTCACATCCGGGATCTCAGCACGTCGACCTCGCAGCCCGGCGCGAAGGGGTCGAAGCCGTGCTCGATCAGCCAGCGAACCGCCAGCAGGCTTCGCAACGACCACCACGCGCGGATCACGTCGAGGTCGACGTCGGTGCCGTACCCGGCGATGACGTCGTCGAGGTGCTCCTCGTGTCCGAGCGTGAAGGTGGCGAGGTCGTACAGGGCGTCACCCCGGCCCGCCTCGGACCAGTCGATGATGCCGGTGACCTCGCCACCGTCGACGAACACGTGCGCGACCTGCAGGTCGCCGTGCGTGAACGCCGGAGTCCACGGCCGGAACGCGGCCTCGGCGACCTCGCGGTTGCGGGTGACCAGGCCGGCGGGCAGGACGCCGTTCGACACGAGCGCCTCGCACTCGTCGTCGAGTTCCGCCGTCAGCGCGACGACGCTCCGGCCGGCCCGGCCGGGCCTGGGCGGCAGCGGCGCGTCGTGCAGCTTCCGGATGGCGGCGCCCGCCGCGGCCCACTCCGCCGGTGACCCGGTCGACGGCCCGCCGAGGCGCCCGAGGGTCCTCCCCGGCAGCGCGGCGATCGCGAGCACGGGCGGCTTGCGCCACAGGACCTTCGGGGTCGGGACAGGCGCGAGGGACATCGCCTCGACCTCGACGTCGATGCGCGCCTGATCGGCGTCCACCTTCAGGAACACGTCTCCGACGCGCAGGGTCGCGCGCTCGGAATGGGCGACGACCACCGTGACCTCATCCATGGGCGACCAGTATCCCGGGGACGGCCGCCGACGTCGCCGGGTTTGTCACGTGCGACGACGCGGCCGACCGCTGCCCGCCACCCGGCAGCCTCGCGCACGACACCGCACCGCCTCGCGCCAGAAGTCGGCCCCGCCGACTTCTGGCGCGCACCACGGGCCAGTGCAGCAGTAGGGCTTGGCGTCGTGTCCGTCGCAGGCCAGGACGAAGGTGGCGCTCGACGATGCCGGCGAAGGAAACCCCCGCGCCGCACGACATACTCCCGGCGGATTACTCCAGTACCTCGCGGGGGCTACGAACGGCACCAGAGTGTTTACATCCATGAGCCGATTCGACACGGAGCCGCGGAACCTAGCGTCGATCCCATGAAACGCAATCGCCGTATCAGCGCTGTCGCGGTGCTGACGCTCGCCGCCCTCGTCACCGGAACCGGCGCCGGGTTCGCCGCCACAACCACACCGTCGGCCACACCGGTGACCACACCGGTGGCCACGCACGCGTTCGACACCGCACCGGGCACGGCCACCGCGCCCACGCGGTCCTTCCAAGGCACGCTCCCCGCGCCGACCGGCCCCTACGCCGCCGGCGAGGACGTCATCCACCTCACCGACGCGAATCGTCCCGACCCGTGGGTGCCGTCGTCCGGCCCCCGCCAACTGACCGTCACGATGGTCTACCCGGCCGTCCCCGGGACCGGGACCCCGGCCCCTTACATGACCCTCGCCGAGGCAGCCGGAGCCATCCGGTTCCGGGGGATGCCGGCGAGCTCCGGCGTCACCCCGCAGAACCTTTCCGCCGTCACCACTCACGCCTTCGACGGCGCGCGGCCGCAGCGCGGCAAGTATCCGCTGGTGGTCCTCTCACCCGGGTTCGAGGACCAGCGCATGACGCTCACCTCGCTCGCGACCGACCTGGCCAGTCACGGCTACGTCGTCGCGCTCGTCGGCCACACCTACGAGGACAGCGGCGAGACGCTGGCGAACGGCCAGACACCGACGTGCGCGATCTGCCACAACCCGGCGCTCGACTTCGACTCCGTCGCCGCCAGCCGCGCGCTGGACATGTCCTTCGTCATCGACCGGCTGACGCACGGCAATACCGCGTGGCCCCTGGCACACCTCATCGACAAGCACGAGATCGGCACGGCCGGACACTCCATCGGCGGAGCGGCCGCCGCCGCCACGATGACCGCCGACCCGCGAGTACGGGCCGGAGTGAACATGGACGGCTCCTTCCATCCGGCCCCGATGCCCGGCCGGATCAACCGGCCGTTCCTCATGCTGGGTGCGGCCGACAACCACCCGGTCGGCGGCCACGACACCACGTGGGGGCAGGCCTGGGCCGCCCTCGGCGGCTACAAGAAGTGGCTGACGGTCGCCGGCGCCGACCACACCAGCTTCACCGACCTGGACCTGCTCCTGGAGGAGGCCGGGTTCCCGACGCCGGGGCCCCTCTCCCCGGAACGCGGGGTGGTGATCACCCGCGAGTACGTGACTGCGTTCTTCGACCGGACACTGAAGGGGATCCACAGTCCGCTGCTGGACGGCCCCTCGCCGAACAACCCGGAAGTGCTCTTCCAGTACTAGCGTTGATCCTTCGGGCGTTCATACGGCTTTGAGTGGGCTGCCGTCGTAGGTCCGGCGGTAGGGCTCGGCGTCGTGTTCGTCGCAGGCCAGGACGGAGGTGTCGGCGTTGTCGCGGTCGATGCGCTCGGTGAGGACTTGGCCGGTGTGGACGTTCAGGGCGGGATCACGCGGATCCGAAGCCGCGTGAGCGGTGGGCTCGGTCGTCGGCCCTACCCGGGCCAGCCGTTGCAGTTCTCGAAGCCGGTCTCCACGGTGCCGCGGAAGGCCAGCGCCTCGCGGCCAATGCCAAGGGCGTTGAGCAGGATGTCGAGCGCCGCGTCCACATCGTCCACCGAACGGCTCACCCCGACGAACGTGTACGGGACAGTCGCTCCTTCGAGCTCGCTCAACGCGAAGTCCGTCTTCCCGATGCGGAACATGGCAACGTCCACGTAGCCGAGGTCTTCCCAGCCTCGTTCGATGGTCAGTCGCAACCGGGCCGCGAGCGCCGCCAGGGGCGGTTGCAGCCCCGCCACCACTCGAAACGAGCTTGCCGCGTACTCCCACATGCTCGACTGGAACGCAGGGTTGCGCTTCCCGCCCTGGTACGCGGGAGCGTCCTCCCAGTCCGGTTCAGGTCCCGGAACGCTGACTGCCACCATGTCGACCTCCCTCACCGAACACCACTGCTGCCGCTCGGCGTTCACCATATCCGGCGGGTTGGGAGCCGGCAGTTCCCCCTCGACCCCGGTGCACGAGCGCCCAAGGCCTGACACCCGACCACCTCGCACAGAAAGTCGGCCCCACCGACTTCCTGCTCATCCGCACCGGTCCCCCATGATGGTGATCATGACTGATGAGCCCCTGTCCGTGTCCTTCGCCGAGCTGCGCAGCTCGTTCGACGTCGTACTCCGTCATATGGAAGCCGCTGCGGCGGGCGATGCCGTCGCCCTGGACAACGACTACTTCTGGTCCATCCCCCCGAACGACCTCTACGACGTCACCCGGACTCCGGACGAACTCACCATCGGACAGCTCTCGGAATCCTGGCAGCACCTGCGGGACGTAGTCGCCGACCCGGACCGCGCACTGAGCCACCACCTGACGTGGCTCGCCGACGTCCTCCGGGCCATCGCCCACGAGCACCCGGCATAGCTCCCCTCCCGCCCCACGCGGGAAGTGCCGCGAGTCTCCGGTGATCCGGTCCCGGAAGCTGGGATGCAGGGTGCTCCTGTCCCGGTTCGCCCGGTCCGGGGACGGTGGCGAGCCGAGCCTACGACCCGCGGAAACGCAACAGAAAGGGCCCGGTCGGCAGCGGCGGTTTCTAGCGGCCGACGGGGCCCATGTCCTTGCCGGACGGCGCTCCGCTCCGCTCCGGCACGGGCGAGGATCAGCCCGCACCGAAGCGTGGGCGCGGCCGGATCACTCGCCGTCGGCGCTCACCGGGACTTCGTCCTCCCGGATGATGATGTGCTCCTCGCCCTCGATCGTGATCTCCGTGCCCGCGTAGTTGCCGGACAGGGCCTTGTCCTTGGCGGGCTCCGTCACCTTGCTGTCCTCGGCCATGTCTCCTCCTTCCGGTCGACACGGTGCCGACCCGCACCGATCCTGTCATGACGGACCGTCACCGGGCCATCGCCCACGACCAATCGGCCTGACCCCACCCGCCCCGCGCGGGAAGTCGACGGAGGTCCCCGGCCGCGGCGGGCCCGGCCGGGGACGCGAACGGCTACAGGTGGACGTCGGAGACCTCGAAGGTCTGGACGCTGTAGGCACCGCAGTCGGACCAGAACCGCCCGCCGTTCATCACGGTGTCCGCGTAGTACTGGTAGCGCTGGCCGTCACCGGCGCCGACGCCGGTGACCCAGCGCTTGACCGCGGCACCGTGGACGCCCGGCTGCGAGAACGCCGACAGGTCGAACGTGAGCCACTGCGCGTCCTCGAGGAGGTAGGCGACCACGACCAGCTTGTGGTTGACGGCGTCGTAGGCCGCGACCGCGTTGTTGTGGCCGGTGTCCATGATCGTCATCCCCGGGCGGATGTGCCGCATGTACTGGGCGAGCACCCAGTACTTGGGGTTGACCCCGACCAGCGCCCCGTCGGTGAAGTCGATCGCGCCGAAGCCGTGCCAGTCGAGGATCTGCCAGGCCACCCAGGCCGAAGGGTGGAGCAGGTGCAGGTCGGCGTGCAGGTTCTCGGCGAGGGCCAGGCCGTGCGCCCACCCGTCGCCGTACTCGGAGTTCCAGATCCGCTTGCCGTCGGCGGACACCGCGTCGTACAACCCGGCCCGGTCGCCGCCGAGTTCGTCGTAGCCGTGGACGTTGACCCGGCCGACGGCCGCCTTGGTCACGGCGTCGAACTCCGGGCTCGTCCAGGTGTTGCGGGCCAGCGCGGTGCCGTTCTCGTCGAGGCCCGCCACCAGCGTCCCCGTCAGGCCCCGGACGTTCAGGTGGGCGCGGGTCCGCCGGATGAGGTCGGCCTGCTGGGCGTGGGTGTAGAAGCAGCCTTCCTGGGTGGTGTTCATCACCGCCTTGTTGCCCCAGTTCAGGCCCGGCTCGTTGAACGGCTGGACCGAGGCGAAGTCGATGCCCCAGTGGTCGTGCGCATACCGTGCCACCGTCGCCAGGTAGGCCGCGTGGCGGTCGAAGTTGCCGTCCTGGAGGTTGCAGAGGCCATCGGCGGCGCCCTCCGGGTTGTCGTTCTTGAGCATCCACCACATCGGCGAGTTGGCGAAGAGCTCGAAGGTGTCCACGCCCCGGGCCTTCGCCTGCTGGAGAACGCCCCGCTGCTTGGCGTCCAGGCTCCAGTCGAAGCTCGACGAGGACGGGTCGTTGGAGTTCCAGTCGAGCTGGAAGCCCTCGATCTTCTTGAACCCGTCCAGCGTGACCGCCATCTTCCGGGAGCCGATGGTGTTGCTCCCGGACCCGCCGGCGCTGTACCGGACGATGTTCATGCCCAGGCCCGGCAGCTGGTGCCCGAGGAACGGGACGGTGTTGCGGGTGAACAGCAGGTCGGCCAGGTCGTCCCGGGGCCCGATCCGGTTCGCCCACCAGCCCAGCGAGGTGCCCCATCCCTCCCAGCGGCGGGTCCACTCCACGTTCGGCGCCGGCGGCTTGACCTCGATCGTTCCGATCGGCTGGCCCGCCCAGGAACGCCCGGTTCCGGAGATCAGCGTCATCGCGCCGAGCGGCACGCCCACGAGTCCGCGCAGCAGCGTACGTCGTTCCATCGGTTCCCCCACAAGTCGTCACCCCCCGCAGTCGCGGGGGTGCCAGTTGTATCGCGCACCATCGGAATCGCGATGGGCTCGGCCCGGGGCGGACCCCGGGCGACTGGTCGGCACAGGTACCGATCGGTCGGCGTGCCTCCGTTGTCGATGCCGGTGCACCGGTGGAATCCGTCGCCGCCGGTCAGCCCAGGGGGAGTCTGCCTTGTCGTCCACCCTGGTGGGCCGACGGCTCCTGAGGGAGCACGCAATGTCAAGAACCGGCGACGCTGGGCGTGAAAGAACGCCCGAAAGCGCGCCTGGACGCCTGGACGAACGCCTGGACGGGCGCCCGGACCGTCAGCGCGGGGCTGCGGCGAACTGCTCCGCCGACAGCTCGAACACCCGGACCCGCCGACCGCTGGTGGGGTTGACGGTCTCGCGGGCCGGGTACATCCCCAGCTTGGTCATGATCCGTTCGGAGGCATCGTTGCCCACCTGGGCGATGCTGACGATCCGCTCCAGCCCCCGCTCCTCGAACCCGAACCGGACAGCGGCCACAGCCGCCTCGGTGGCCAGGCCCCGCCCCCAGTGGGAACGTCCCAGCCGCCAGCCGACCTCGACCGCCGGCAGCACCTCCGGCAGGAATGCGGGCACCGAAAGCCCGGTGAACCCGGCCAGCTCGCCGGTGGAGCGGATCTCCACGGCGAACAGGCCGAAGCCCCGCGACTCCCACTCGCCCTCCCACGCCCGGATCCCGGCGCGGGTCTGCTGCTCGTCACGGACGCTGCCGTCCCGGATCCACCGCATCACCTCGGGATCGGCATTGACGGCAGCCATGGGCGCGACGTCCGCCTCGCGCCAGCGACGCAGGATCAACCGGGGAGTCTCAAGCGTGACCATTCCGTCATTCTGGATCAGCGACGGGCTCTCCGCCATCCTCACCGGGGACGCGTGCAGGCGCTCGTCGGATCGATCCGGCCCCCGTCCTGGCCTACTCCGAACTCCCGCCGGGCGTCGGGATGACGTCGAGTTGCTGGAGGAAGCCGAGAAGGTCCTTGTCCGACCACTTCTCGGCGAGCTTCCCGTTCTCGACACGGTGGATCACCGTCGCGGCCCGCCCGCGCCCCCCACCACGTCCCCGGCGCGCGAGGCCGCCCTGCACGTTCACTCAGAAGCAGCCGTGCGGGGCCCGCCCAGGAGCAGTGCGTTGAGGGTGGCGTAGTCGAATCCGCCCTCCAGCGCGGTCGTTGTGCCGCTCTCCAGCAATTCCCGGGCCGCCCTGCGAACCAGCGCGTACGCGGCCTCGGCGAGGGAGGACCCCGCGCTGATGCGGGCGGCGCCCGCCTCGGCGAGCTCGGACACCGGCGGTGCTCCGGGGCCGACCAGGACGTTCACCGGCAGGGGTTGAGAACCCGTGAGCGTCCTGACCGTCCCGGTGTCCGGTGTGCCGAGGACGAAGATGCCGTCCGCGCCGGCCGTCGCGTAGGCGCGGGCGCGGGTGAGCGTTTCGTCCAGCCAGGTCGTGCGGTCACCGGGCGGCAGGCGGTGCGTGTCGATGCGGGCGTTGATGAACAGCGGGACGCCGGTCTCGTCCGCAGCCTCACGGGCGGCCGCGATCCGTTCGGCCTGCTCGCCGACCGGACGCAGGGTGTCCTCCAGGTTGATGCCCACGGCCCCGGCCGCGAGGACGCCTCGAACGGTCTCGGCCACACCGTCCGGGTCGGTCGCGTAGCCGCGTTCGATGTCCGCGGTGACCGGTACATCGACGGCGGCCGTGATCCGGGCCAGCGCGCCGAGCGCCTGGTCGCGGGTCAGGCGATCGCCGTCACCGTGACCGAGCGACCAGGCGACCCCGGCACTGGTGGTCGCGATCGCACGGGCACCCGCCTCCGCCACCACCCGGGCGGAAGCGCCGTCCCATGCGTTGGGCAGGACCAACGGCGAGCCCGGTACGTGCAGGGAGCGGAACGTCAGTGCCGTGTCGAGAAGTGTCGCCATGGACGACATTGCACCACGGGGGCCGGACGAACGATCACGGCCCGCTCCCGGGTGCGGGATCGATCGCCTCACAGGGAACCGTGCCCCGGCCGCGCGCACCGTCACGGTCGCGGCGGGTCCGCTCGCAGGAGCCGGCCCTCGCCACCGGCGAAATTGATGCCCTGGAAGGAGGCGCCGAACTCCACCTGCTCGAAGCCGAGTTCCCGGTGCAGGTCGAGCGAGGCGCGGTTCCTGGCGGAGATGAAGCACCAGACGGCCGCCCCTCCTCCCCAGGCCCATTCCATCCGGCGCCGGGTCAGCAGCCTCGCGATTCCACGGCGCCGCCAGTCGGGATCCACCGTGACACCGGTCAGGTAGTGGCCGGCCGGGGCACCGTCCCCGGCGTGCTCGGGCAGGAACGCCGCGCTCGCGTACCCGACGGCTGCACCGGACACCTTCGCGGTGATCACCAGGCTGCGCTCAGCACGCAGCGCCCCCCGGATGCGGTCCGCCCATGCGCCCGCCGAACCACCGCGCGCCCGAGCCTGGATCGCGGCCAGCCTCGGCACATCGTCCCCGGTCGCCTCCGCCACCACCGCGGTCACCGGAGCAGGCCGCTCGGCCGGGTCCGGAGCGTAGGCGGCGAACCGCGTGTCCTGCCCTGCCATGTCGCCTCTCCCCGCCGTCCGGCGTCGTCCCGAACCCGCACGCTACGGCGGCGGGCACGGCCTCCGCCACCCTGGCCGGTACCCGGCTCTGGCCCCGGCCCGCCGGAGCGGAGCGCCCGGCCGCCGGGCCGGGCCGCGTGCGGGGCCGAGGTGCGGGGCCGAGGTACGGGGGCGAAAACCGCCGTGCGCGGGGCGGGCACCGTGCGCGAGACTGCCGGGATGAACAGGGACGGGGATACGGCGGAACCGGTGACGGAGCTGGTCGGGCAGGCCCTCGACGCGCAGGACCGGCACGCGTGCGAGGGATTGCTGCGGCGGGCCGCCGAGGCCGACGGGCGCGGGGCACTGGCGCGCGCGGTGGACCTGCTCGGGTCGCCGCGGCCGGTGGAACGGGCCATGGGCTGCGACCTGTTGGGGTTCGCGAGCGACGCGCACGAGGACGTCCGGGCGGGGGCTGCCGACGCCCTGTCCGCCCTGGCCGCGCGGGAGTCCGAACCCGAAGTCCTCCGCTCGCTGGCACGGGCCCTGGACCAGACCCAGGACCGGCGGGCCGTGCCCGTCCTGGTGGCCCTGGCCGGACACCGGGACCCCGAGGTGCGGCAAGCGACGGCCATCGCCCTCGGGGGCTTCGACAGCGGGCTGCCCGACGGACCGGACGTCCGCACGCTGATCGCCCTCGCCCGGGACCCGGACCCGGAGGTGCGCAACTGGGCCACGTTCTCGCTGGGCTTCCAGTCCGGGGCCGACACCCCGGCGGTCCGGGCGGCCCTCTGGGAACGGACCCGGGACGCGGACCCGGACGTCCGCGCGGAGGGCGTCCGCGGTCTGGCGCGGCGGCGCGACCCGCGCGCCACCGCGCCCCTGCGCGAGCTGCTGGCGGATCCGGACGGCGCGGAGGTCCTCACCTTCCGGGCGGCGGAGATCCTCGGCGCCCCCGAACTGCTGCCGCTGCTGGAGGACTACGACCCGGACGACCACGGGGTGGCCGAGGCCCTCGCCGCCTGCGACCCGGCACGGAAGGCCCGGCTCGACGAGGCCGCCTGGGCGCTGGTGCGCGCCCTGGAGCAGTTGCGGCCCGAGCTGTCGGCCGCGGTCCGGGCGACCCGCTGCGAACCCGGCCTGACCCTCGGCCTCGGCAGCGGCCCCGACGCACCGGGCTACGACGTCGGAGCACTGCTCGCCCGCGCGGGCAACGATCCGCTGCGGGCGGCCGAACTGGTCTGCGGCGACCACCCGGTGACGCGGTCGGACGTCACTGCCACTGGCCACCCGGAGAATTGAACTCCCGCAAGGGTGAAAGAAGTTGGCGATCGAGTGGAGGCCCGTCCAGCTGCGGCCCGAGGAGCCGGGCCGGCCGCCCGTCAGCAGTGAGGGCAGTCGGGAACAGGGGGAATCGTCGGGAAGGTGTCGTTCCCGAGGAGCCAGTCCGTGAGCCATTCCGCCAGGGTGACGTCCTGCGGGGACACGTAGTGGTGGTCGCAGGCGTTCTCGTCCATGCCCCACATGACGCCCTGCGGGGTACTGAGGTCGAGGCACCACCAGATGACACCGCCGAGGGTCACCAACGGCACCACGCTGGGCGGAAAGCCCGGCTCGGAGGCCCACTTCCGGTAGACGCGCGCCAGAGACCCTTCGTGGCTGAACCGCCGCTTCGACTCGGTGAGCGAGACGACGCCGCCGTACGGCCCGAAGCCGCCGTCGGCGACCTCGCAGTAGATCCTCCGCAGCAGCGGCGCCATCGGAAATCCGGTGAGGGCCTCGAACTCGTCGGCGGCCTTCGTCGGCGCGGGCAGGGGAAGACCGCGGGCCTCGGCGAACTCGTGGAGGCCGGCGATGATCTCGTCATCGGTCCAGGCGGGGGAAGTCACGGAGGAACCGTAGCGGCATGCTCGCCGGTGCGTCCGCGCAGGTCGTCGCGGCTCACCGCGGGAGGATGCGGACGCTCGCGGCCCCGTCCGGGCGGGGTTCAGGGGCGGTCCTGGAGGAGGGCCTCGCCGAGCCGGGTCAGGGCGAGGCGGACGCCGGGGCCGGTGCGTTCGGTGGCGAGCAGGCCCGCAGGACGGTGGCGTGGTGGCTACCGGGATCGCCAGGGCCCGCCCGGCCCGTTGATAGCGTGATCGCCATGACGGAGCTGGAAGAGTCGGAAGAACTGGAAGCGCTGGTCCTGACCCCCGACGAGCGGGCGCGGGGAGTCCGGGTCGACCGGGTGATGTTCACGATGGACTGGACCGGCGAGGACCACCCGGGGCAGCTGGCGGCATTCGTGGCCGGTCGGGTACGGGCCTTCGGGGCGGAACCGGCGGGCATCGACACCGATGTGGTCCACCGGGCGGCCGAGGACGATCCGACGCTGCGCCGCGGTGACGTCCCGGTCCGTCAGCTCGATCACCTCGCCGGCGTGCTGGCGGACCTCGGCCGCACGCTCCTGGTGCGGGAGAACGGCACCGACACCTACGAGCTGCTGGTCGCGCTGACCGGTGGGCGCGAGCCCGCCGGGTTGCTGCACGAGGGCCTCCCGGTACGGGCCTGGGGCTCGGAGCCCGAGGAGACCCTGGTCAGCCTGAACTGCCCGGACTGCTCGCAGATGCTGGTGTGGGAGCTGCCGCCGAGCGAGACCCTCGCCGACGAGCACTGCGACTGCGGCGCCGCGTTGTTCGACGCCGAAGGCCGCCCGCTGCCCAACGTCGTGCTCCACGCCTGAGCCGGCGCGCTTCACCCGCTCAGGCCGAGGCCCCGCCGCAGTCGCATCCGCTCCCGCCGTCGGCGTGGTCGTGCCGCTCCCGGCCGGAGCCGGCGGGCAGCACCAGGGTGAAGGACCGGGCGACGGTGAAGACCGCAGGCTCGGGCAGGCCGAGGGCGGCCAACGCAGCGGAGGCAGCCTCGTGCCGCTCGCCGTTGACCCGGACTTCGGCCTCCACGGCGCCCGGGGCACCACCGTAGAAGAGGTGGACACCGTTGAACCAGGGCGACTCCAGGTCGGCGGTGAAGGTATCGGCGATCTTGCGTAGTGCCTGCGCCTCCAGCAGTTCCTTCTGGAGCCGGAGGTTCTCCTCGGCGGAGAGTCCGTAGGCCAGGACGCCCGAGGTGATGGATCGCCGTCCCGGGACGCCGTGTTCCTGGTCGGGGCTCAGGTGATCGGCGAACTGCCCGCGACCGTCGAGCAGTTCGAGCATGCAGGCACCGGCGGAACGGGCCCACAGCCCGGCCGCCGCGCGCGGGGTGCTGACGACCACGACGCAGTCCGTGAAGCAGGGGACGTCGGGCTGGACACTCACGTCCGGGAAGGCGATCAGGTCGTAGTGCCGGTTGTCCCCGTGTCCTGCCGGTCCGACGGCGACGGCCCAGCCCCGGGGGCTGAGCAGCGAGTTGCCCTTGAGTTCGGTGCCCTCCGTGCTGCCGGGGGCGATCTCCTCAAGGGCATCGCGAACCAGGGCGAGGAACTCGCGGTCGGGCAGTCGGCTCTCGGGCGGCTCGCAACGCTCGGTGCGCTGGGACGACTCGGTGGGCTCGGTGGCGCGAGAGCGGCGGCGTATCCAGGACATGCGGGGATCATACGGAGGCGAAGCTTCCAGTGCCCCGTTCACGCTCCACGCCTGAGCCGGGCCGGCGCGCCGCGCAGGAAGTCGGGCCCGCCGACTTCCTGCGCGGAGCTGCGATGTGGAATGCCCCGAACCCGCCCTCGCCGCCGCGGACCTGCACGTGGTGATGTGCTGTGTGCTGTGCACGGTTACCTGTACGCGGTGCTGAGCTGCACTGTTGATGGGGAGTCGAACCCCGCGTTGCTCTTCACGCGCCAGGAGTGGGCCGGAGTACCGCCGGCCCTCGGTGTGTGCACGCCTCCGAAGCTGCTACCTGCTCCACATCGTCCGATCATGCCGGACTGTCAGTCCAGCAGATCGACCTCCCAGTTCGTGCGCTGGATCCGCACGTCGACCTCGCGGATCTCCCGGGCGAGCGCATCCGCCTGACCGCGCAGTTCGGCAACCGGGAGTGCGGAGAGCATCATCAGCTCGGACCGGAGCCGGCAACCGGGCCGACGGCTACTCAGGCCCCTCTCGGGGCGGCGGCCCGGCCGCGGAAGGTGGCGCGGTAGGCCTGGGGCGACACCCCGATCGCCGCGTGCAGGTGCTGGCGCAGCGAGGCGCCGGTGGCGAAGCCGATCTCGGTGGCGATCCGGTCGACCGGGAGGTCGCTGCTCTCCAGCAGGTGGCGGGCGCGGTGCAGCCGTTGCTGGATCAGCCAGCGGCCGGGGCTGGTGCCGGTCTCCTCCTGGAAGCGGCGGGCGAAGGTGCGCGGGCTCATCCGCGCGTGCGCGGCCAACTCCCGCAGGGCGAGCGGGCGGTCGAGGTGTTCCAGGGCCCAGGCCTGGGTCGCGGCGGTGCCGTTGGCGCCCTCCGGCGGCACCGGCTGTTCGATGTACTGGGCCTGGCCGCCCTCGCGCCAGGGCGGCACCACGCAGTGCCGGGCGACCTGGTTGGCGACGGCGCTGCCGTGGTCGGAGCGCACCACGTGCAGGCACACGTCGAGGCCGGAGGCGGCGCCCGCCGAGGTGAGGATGTCGCCGTCGTCGACGAACAGCACGTCGGCGTCCAGGGCGACGTGGGGGAACATCCGGCGGAAGGCCGGCGCCAGCGCCCAGTGGGTGGTGGCGGGGCGGCCGTCGAGCAGGCCGGCGGCGGCCAGGGCGAACGCGCCGGTGCAGATGGAGACGATGCGGGTGCCGGGGCGGATCCGGGCGAGGGCCGCGCGCTCGGCGTCCGGCAGGTCGGCGGTGACGCGGTGCAGGGCGTAGGGCGGGATGACGACCGTGTCGGCGCCCTCCAGTGCCTCGGGCCCGTGCCCGACGGTGATCGTGAAGTCGGCGTCGGTGGCGACCGTCCGGTCGTCGGTCGCGGCGCACGTCACCACCTCGTACGCTCCCGGCACGCCGGGGAAGACCCGGTTGGGGATGCCCAGCTCGAAGGGGTACACGCCGTCGAGGGCGAGGACGACCACGCGGTGCGGCGGCCGGTCGCCGGGGAGACCGAGGGAGCCGGGGAGACCGAGGGAGCCGGGGAGACCAGGGGCGCCGGGGCCGCGGTGGCCGCGGGGTGCGATCGCAGGCATGGCACGATCCTATCGGTCTTTGACCATCTTGCCATTTCGCAGGTCAGGGCCCCGGTCGCAGGCTTGGTCCATGACCACGAACACGATGCGAGCCGTCACCCAGACCACCCTCGGCGCCCCGGACGTCCTCCACGAGGCCGAGGTCGAACGGCCCACGCCCGGCGTCGGCCAGATCCTCGTCGCCGTCCACGCCGCCGGGGTCAACCCCACCGACTGGAAGCACCGCGAGCGCGGCATCTTCCTCGGGCAGCCCCCGTTCACCCTCGGCTGGGACGTCTCCGGGACCGTCGAGGCGGTCGGCCTCGGCGTGTCGCTCCTCGCCCCGGGCGACGAGGTCTTCGGCATGCTGCCCTACCCGTACGGCGCCGGCTCGCACGCCGAGTACGTCACCGGCCCCGCCCGGGCCTTCGTGCCCAAGCCCGCCGCACTGACCCACGTCGAGGCGGGCGCGCTCCCGCTGGTGGCGCTCACCGCCTGGCAGGCCCTCGTCGACACTGCCGGGGTGCGGCCGGGGCAGCGGGTCCTGGTGCACGCGGCGGCCGGCGGCGTGGGGCACGTCGCCGTGCAGATCGCCAAGGCGCGCGGCGCGTACGTCATCGGCACCGCGTCCGCCGCCAAGCACGACTTCGTCCGGGGCCTGGGTGCGGACGAGGTGATCGACTACCGCACCGCCGACTTCGTGCAGGAGGCCCGGGACGTCGACGTGGTCCTCGACCCGCTGGGCGGGGAGGACCGGCTGCGCTCCCTGGAGACGCTCCGGCCCGGCGGCGTCCTGGTGTCGATCCTGCCCCACGACCTCGACGGACTGGCCGAGCGTGCCGCCGAGTTGGGCGTGACGGCGAAGACCCTGCTGGTCGAGCACGACCGGGCCGGGATGGCCGCGATCGCCGCCCTCGCCGAGTCCGGGCAGTTGCGCGTCCACGTCTCCGGCACCTACCCGCTCGCCGAGGCCGCCAAGGCCCACGCCGAGGGCGAGACCGGCCGGGTCACGGGGAAGCTGGTGCTCACCGTCCGCCCGTGACAGCGCCCGGCGGTGTCACGGGCGGACGGTGAGCAGAACCGATCAGACCGGGGCAGAGTCGGACCGATTCGGGCGGGATGGGACGATACCTGCCATGCCAAGCAAGTCTCCCCCGGTCCGGGGCACCGACGCCCCGCCCGACCCGCTCCGCCGTCTGCTCCTCGAACTGGGCGAAGCCCTGCTGGGCGGCGGCCTGCCCGTCCATGACGTCGAAGAGGAGCTCCACTGGCTGGGGCGGGCGTTGGGGGCGCCGGAGGTACGGGTCGCCGCCCTGACCAACGGGCTCTTCGTCGCGCTGGGGCCGGACGACGCCACCCGGTTCCAGCCGGTCGGCACCGCGCTGCGGTTCGAGCAGACGGCCGACGTCCTCCACCTGGTGCACCGGCTGCGGGCGGGCGAGCTCGACGGGCCCCGGGCGCTCGCCGAGCTGGACGGGATCCGGCGGGCCCCGGCCCGCCGGCCCGCGTGGGTGTCGGACCTCGGGGCGCTGCCGGTCGGGGTGGGAGTCTGCCTCTTCCTCCAGCCGGTGGCGGCGAACGTGCTGGCGGCCGGGCTCGGCTCGCTGATCGTCGTCGGACTGACCGTGCTCGCCCGGCGGCTGCCGTACCTGCGGCCGCTGCTGCCCGTCACCGCCGGCTTCCTGGTCGCGCTGCTGGTCCTCTCGCTCGCCCGGGCCGGGCTGCTGGAGGGCCCGCTGCGGACCATCGTGGCCACGCTGGCGATCCTGCTGCCGGGCGGACTGCTCGTCACCGGGCTGTCGGAGATCGCCGCAGGTGCGGCCAGCGCGGGTACGGCCCGGCTGGTGTCCGGTGCGGTGCAGCTGGCGCTGTTCCTCGCCGGGGTGGCCGCGGCCGCGACGTCGGCCGGCGTGCCGGCCGCCGCGCTGGCCGACGTGCAGGTCGCCAGGCCGAGCTGGTGGGTGATCGCGCTGGGGCTGGCGCTCGCGGTGGCCGGCGTGGTGGTCAGCGTGAACACCCCGCCCTCGGCCGTCCCGTGGATCGTCGTGGTGATCGCGGTCAGCGTCACGGTCCAGGTGGTGGTGGGGTCGGCGCACGGCGCGGCGGTCGGCGGCCTGGCCGGCGCGGTCACCGCCGCGGCCGCGGCCACCCTGGTGCACTGGCTGCCGGGCGGTCCGCTCTGGCAGGTGCTCTACCTCCCGGCGTTCTGGATCGTGGTACCGGGCTCCTTCGGCCTGCTGCACACCGCGCAGATCGAGGTCGGGAACGGCGCGCAGTCGGTGCTGACGGCCGTGTCGGCGGTCTTCGGGGTGTCGATCGGCACCCTGATCGGCTCGGTGATCAGCCGGATCCCCCGTCCCTCCCGCGCCGTGCTGCTGCCCCGGGCCTGAGCCCGGGGCAGACGGCCCCGCCCGTGTCGGGGCCCCGATGCGGCCGGGCCCCGACGCGGGCGGGGCCCCGCTCAGGGGTGGCGCAGCGCCTCGGTGAGCCGGTGCGCGGCCTCCACCACGGCCTGGGAGAGCTGGGCGCCGGGGTGCCGGGTGAGGCGTTCGATCGGCCCGGACACCGTGACGGCGGCGACCACCCGGTTGGACTGGCCGCGGACCGGCGCGGAGACGGAGGCGACCCCGAGTTCGCGCTCGCCGACCGACTGGGCCCAGCCCCGGCGCCGTACGCCGCTCAGCGCGGTGGCGGTGAAGCGGGCGCCCTGCAGTCCGCGGTGGAGCCGTTCGGGCTCCTCCCAGGCGAGCAGGATCTGGGCGGCGGCGCCGACCTTCATGGGGAGGGTGACGCCCACCGGAACGGTGTCGCGCAGGCCGGTGAGGCGCTCGGCTGCGGCCACGCAGATCCGCACCTCGCCCTGCCGTCGGTAGAGCTGGGCGCTCTCCCCGGTGATGTCGCGCAGCTGGGAGAGGACCGAGCCGGCCGCGGCCAGCAGCCGGTCCTCGCCGGCCGCCGTCGCGAGCTCGCCGAGCCGCGGGCCGAGCATGAACCGGCCCTGGGTGTCCCGGCTGACCAGGCGGTGGTGTTCGAGTGCGACGGCCAGCCGGTGGGCGGTGGGCCGCGCCATGCCGGTGGCGGCGACCAGGCCGCCCAGCGTGGCGGGGCCGGCCTCCAGGGTGCCGAGGATCGAGGTGACCTTGTCGAGCACGCCGACGCCGCTCGTGTTCTCCATGTGGGGGTACTCCAGTCTCGGGGCCCGGAGCAGCGGACGGTCGCTGCTCACGGCGGCTCCTGGCGGGGAGCCGGGGGGTGTGGTCAGCGAGGACGGGCCGGGGGAAACGGCCGATTGCCTGCGCCGGGCACGAGACGGGTACGCGAAAGCGCCGGGGCGGGAAGCGCCCGGGCGAAGGACAGCACAGAGAGCACCGTGTCTCCTCATCTTTCCCGCGCCACAGTGGCGACAGGCCGGAGTTGGCACTGCCCCCGGACGGCACGGCGCGTACTTCGGACGCCGGGTCGAACGGGGAGTTGCCGGGGCTTCGTAGGGCCGGTCCCTCCACCCCTCTGGATGATTCGCCAGGAACGATACAAGACTTCCCGGGCCGCTCGGCAAGCCCCCCCACCTCCGACCCCCACCCCGACCCCCGCCCCCGGCCGCCGCCCGCGGGCCCGCTCAGCGGTGGCGCGGCTCCGGCAGGCCGGTGCACGGGGCCCGGTCCGGGCCGCCGGGGGCGGTGGCGTCCCAGTCGCTCAGGGCGGCGAGGGCGGCGGCGCGTTCGGAGGCCGTCGGCCGGGTTCCCTCGGGGCCGAGCAGGTAGTCGGCGACCGGGGTGAGCAGCAGGGTCGCGTCGCCGGCCGGGAGCAGCAGGGCCTCGTCCCACCGGTGCCGGATGACGGTGCGGCGCAGCAGGGTGCCGTGGCGCGGCCGGAGCGGGTGGTGGCGGCCGCGGCGGCGGCGCCGTTCGGGGGCGACCTCGGCCTCCAGGACGGTGCGCACGTCCCGCAGGGAGCCGAGCGGCACGTGTTCGGCGGCGAGGTCGAGGAGGGCCGCGGCCTCCGGGGCGAGCCGGTAGGCGGCGACCACCGCGGCGGTCTCGACGGGGTCGAAGGGCTGCCCGGCGAGCTGGGCCACGTCGATCACGTCGCCCGCGAGGAAGGCGCGCCCGAGCCCCTCCTCGGCGAGGGCGATCAGGCATTCCACGTGGTCGTCGGCGGCCAGGTAGGGGCGGACCGGGACGGAGGCGAGGTCGCCGGTGAGCGCGGCGGTGGCGACCCGTACCTGGTACCACGGGTCCAGCAGCGGGTCCTCGCCCGGCCAGCGCAGGGTGACGGCGGTGTGCCGGGGCCGCTCGCCGAGCAGGGTGACCTCCACGGACTCCACCGGGTGATCGGTGACCAGCCGGTTGACGGCCTGCCAGAGCGTGGCCTCGGTGGGGCTGACGAGGCCGAGTTCGGCCAGCGGCCGGGGCAGGTCGGGCGGGTAGTAGCCGGCCAGTGGCAGGTCGCGGACCGGACGGACCCCGGTGGCGTCGGCGAGGTCGCGCGCGACGCCCGCGTAGCACTCGGCCCGGTCGCGGGCGCGCTGCAGCTCGGCGCGGGCGTGCCGGCCCATCCGTACGCCGTCCCGGGCGAGTGCGGCGAGCACCAGGTACGGGAGGTGGCGCTCGCCCCGGGCGCGGTGGAGCAGGTCGACCGGTCCGGCGGCCGGGTCGACGTCGAGCAGCCGGTGGAGCAGGTCGGTGTTCATGGGGGTCCGCCTCCGAGAGCCGTGGTGGTCGGCCGGACGGCGGCCGGGCGACCGGGGACGTGGCGGGTCCGGCGGCCGGGGCCGGGCCGACTGCGGGCGCCACACCGTCGATTGTGGTCACGGCCGATCAACGCCGGATCACCACCGGGTCGATGATCCCTCGACATCCCGCGGGGTGCCGTGGGTTGATAGGGGCTCATCGAATCGGGGGGCGGCACGTGCGCGGACGGGGGCGAGCACATGAGGCGGGCAGGTGCAGGGATGGATGATTTCCGGTTCTCGGTGCTGGGACTGATGAGAGCGCAGCGCGGCGCGACCGCGCTGAAGGTGGGCAGCCCCCAGCAGCAGGCGATGCTGGCGGTGCTGCTGCTGCGGCCCGGCCACGGCGCGAGCGCCACCGACCTGATCGACGCCCTGTGGGGCGAGGAGCCGCCGGGCACCGCGATGACGACGGTGCGCACGTACGCCTGGCGGTGGCGCAAGGTGCTGCACGGCGAGGAACCGGACGCGCCGACCGTGCTGACCTCGGTCGGGGACGGCTACCGGCTGGTGCTGCCGAAGCACGCGGTGGACGCGGCGCAGGCGGAGGAGCTGGCGGCGCAGGCCGAGCGCACGGCGGCCGCCGGGGAGCCGCAGCAGGCGCGTGATCTGCTGAACCAGGCACTGGAGTTGTGGCAGGGCGAGCCGCTGGCCGGCATCCCCGGCCCGTTCGCGCAGCGCCAGCGCCAGCGGCTCCAGGAGCTGCGGCTGACCCTGCTGGAGGAGCGGATCGCCCTGGACCTGGCGCTCGGCCGCTACTCCCGGTGCATCCCGGAGCTGACCTCGCTGACCACCGAACACCCGCTGCACGAGCGGGCGTACGGGCTGCTGATGCGCGCGCTGTACCAGGCCGGGCGGCAGGCGGACGCGCTGGCGGTGTTCCGCGGCGCGCGTCAGCTGTTCCTGGCCGAGCTGGGCGTGGCGCCCGGAGCGGAGCTGGACCTGCTGCACCAGCGGATCCTGGAGGGCGACCCGACGCTGGCCGCCCCGGCGCCGGTCCTCCGGCCGGTGTCCGCCGTGCCCGGGCCGGCCGCGCCCGTCGCCGGCCCGGCGGAGCGGACCGCTCCCGGGGCCGGGTCGCCGGAGCCGGCCGGCGGACCCGCGGCGCCGGACGCACCCGCCGCCGCCCCGGCCGGGAGCGGCGTGCCGGCCCCCAGACCGGCCCAGCTTCCGCCCGACGCGGCCGACTTCACCGGCCGTACGGTGCTGGTGGAGCGGCTGCGCGGGGCCCTCGGCGCGCCCGGCCAGCAGGCGCTGGCGATCGCGACCGTGGTCGGCATGGGCGGGGTCGGCAAGACCGCGCTGGCCCTGCACGTCGCCCACCGGGTGCGCGAGGCCTACCCGGACGGGCAGCTCTACGTCGACCTGCGGGGCGCCGACGCCACCCCGGCCGACCCGGAGGCGGTGCTCAGCGGCTTCCTGGTGGCGCTCGGCGTGCCGGCCGACGCGGTGCCGGACGGACTGGACGCCCGCTCGGCGCTGTTCCGCTCGGTAGTGGACGGCCGGCGGCTGCTGCTGGTGCTCGACAACGTCCACGACACCGCGCAGATCAGACCGCTGCTGCCGGGCGCGGTCGGCTGCGCCGTGCTCACCACCAGCCGCACCCGGCTGTCCGGCCTGCCCGCGACCGTCCAGGCCGACCTGGGCGTCTTCGAACCCGAGGAGGCGCTCGAACTGCTGGGCCGCACCATCGGCGCCGAGCGGCTGGCCGCCGAGGCCGAGGCCGCCCGGGAGCTGCTGCTCGTCTGCGGCCACCTCCCGCTCGCGGTGCGGATCGTGGCGGCCAGGCTGGCCGCCCGGCCGAGCTGGACGGTGCAGACGCTGGGCCGCCGGCTGGCGGTCGAGCGCCGGCGGATCGACGAGCTGCGCATCGGCGACCTGGAGGTGGCGGCCGCCTTCGAACTGAGCTACCGCCAGTTGACGCCCGCCCAGGCCCGGGCGTTCCGGCTGGCCGCCTCGGTGGACGGCCCGGACCTCGGGCTGCAGGCCGCGGCCGCCCTGCTGGACCTCGACGAGTACGACGCCGAGGACCTGCTGGAGGCCCTGGTGGACGTGGCGATGATGGAGTCGCCCTTCCCCGGCCGCTACCGCTTCCACGACCTGCTGCGCGCGTTCGCCCGGCGCCGTCCGGACGATCCCGGCGCGGCGGTGGCGGCCCGCGACCGGATGCTCGACCACCTGCTGGCCACCGCGTGCACGGCCTTCCAGCACGCCGTTCCCGGGGATCCGGCGGCCGGCGCGCTGGGGCCCGCCCGCAGCGCGGGCGTTCCGCTGGACGGCCCGGACGGGGCGCGGGCCTGGGCCGAGGCGGAGGGTTCCGGGGCGATCGCGCTGGCCGCCCAGGTGGCGGGCTGGACCCTCGCGGACGACGCCGCGGCCGCCCCGCCCGCCCCCGCCGACGGCCCTGCGCCGACACACGGGCAGGGGCCGGGGCAGGGCCCGGGGCCCGAGCCGCTGCGCGCCGCGATCGATCTGCTGATCGCGCTCACGCCGTTCGTCCTCGCCCCGCCCAGCCGTCAGCTGGCCACCACCGCACAGGATCTGGCCGCCGCCGCGGTCCACCGCGCCGACCACCGGGCAGCTGGCCGGGCGCACTTCCTCCGCGGCAACGTCGCCCTGGCCGCCACCCGGCTGGAGGAGGCGGAGTCGGCCTCCCGGCTGGCGGTGGCCGCCTCCCGCTCGGCGGGCGACACGGTGATCCTGCGCCAGGCGCTGAACGACCTCGGCCTGGTCTGCCAGTTCCTCAGCCGCTACGACGAGGCCGTCGGGCACTACGACGAGGCACTGCTGCTGGCGCGCGAACTCGGCCACCGCTCCGGGGCACTGGTGACGACGGTGAACGCGGCGCTGGCCCGGGTGCGCAGCGGGCGGGCCGCCGAGGCGGTGCCGATCTGCCACGAGGTGCTGGCCGAACTGCGGACCCGGCACGACGATCCGGGCCGGGCGTACACGCTGTACGTGCTGGGGCTGGCGCTGCACGGGCTGGGGCGGCACGAGGAGGCGGTCACCTGGTTCGGCGAGTGCCTGGCGGTGGCCTCGGCGGCCGGTCTGCGGGCCCGGGCGGCGCACGCCCGCTACCGGATGGCGGACAGTCTGCGGTCGCTGGGCCGGACGGACGAGGCGCTGGAGCACGCCGGGCAGTCGCTGGAGCTGTGCGAGGAGCTGGGTGCCGAGCGGGACCAGGGCCACGCGCTGGTGGTGCTGGGCCGGACCCTGGCCGACCTCGGGCGGGAGGCCGAGGCGGGCGGCCGGCTGCGGGAGGCGCACCGGATCTTCGTCCGGCTGGGGCTGCCGGAGGCGGCGGAGGTGGCGGGGCTGCTGTCCGCGCGGGAGGGTTCTGCCACGTCGGCCGCGCCGGCTCCGTCGGCCGCATCGGCCGTATCGGCTCCGTCCGTCCCGTCGGCTCCCTCGGCTCCGTCCGTCCCGTCGGCTCCCTCGGTCCCGAAGGGGCGGCGGGCCGCCGACCGGCTCTCGTCGGGCTGCTGAAGAAACGATCCTGCGGCCGGCTTCGGCATGCTCAGGAACCGGTGCTGTTCCAGTCGCCGGTGCTGCCGTGCCCGGTGCTGGTCGGGGTCGGGGTGGGGACGGCCGTCGGCGTCGCGTCGCCGCTCACCACCGTCGCCGTCCCGGTGCCGGCCGACTCCGCCACGGCGACCGTGGCGGAGAGGCCCGCGCCCAGGGCGACGACCACCCCGAGGCCGACCGTGAACAGCCGCAGGCGGGTACGGGCGGTGGCCGGACGCTGCGTCATCTCTGGTGCTCCCTTGGGTCGCTTCCCCGGGGGGAAGGGGTTCCGTCGTGGTGTGGCACCAGTCTGGCCGGGGGCGGTCAACGGCCGATCTACAGCCGAGCACCGGTGGTCACCACTGATCACCGGTGCCCGGCGGAGCCGCTTCTCAGACCTCCGAACGGATCTCCGAACCAATCCCCGAACGAATCTCCGAACGGATCTCCAGGGTGCAGCACTTCACGCTGCCGCCGCCCTTGAGCAGCTCGCTGAGGTCCATCCCGATGGGCCGGAAGCCGCGCTCGCGCAGCCGCGCGGCCAGGCCGACGGCCGCCTCCGGCAGCACCACGTGCAGGCCGTCGCTCACCGCGTTGAGGCCGAACACCGCCGCGTCCTCGCCGCCCACCAGCAGCGCGTCCGGGAAAAGCCGCCGCAGAACGGCACGGCTCCCGGCCGAGAAGGCCTCCGGGTTGTACATGATCTCGTCGCCGTCGAGCACGGCGAGCGCGGTGTCCAGGTGGTAGTAGCGCGGGTCGACCAGCTCCAGCCCGATCACCGGCCGGCCGAAGAACTCCTGGGCCTCCGCGTGCCCGTCGGCCACGCTGCGAAAGCCCCGCCCGGCCAGCACGAAGCCCGCGGTCAGCAGCAGGTCCCCCTCGCCCTCGTTGACGTGCTCCGGATCGCGCGTCTCGAAGCCCCGGGCGCGGAACCACTCCAGGTAGGCCGGGCCCTCGGCGGCCCGCTCGGCGTTGCGGAAGCGCGCGCCGAGCACCTTGCCGTCCACCACGGTGGCGCCGTTGGCCGCGTAGACCATGTCGGGCAGGCCGGGCAGCGGGTCGATCAGGTCGACCCGGTGGCCGAGCTCGCCGTAGAGGGCGTACAGCCGCTCCCACTGGGCGACGGCGAGGTCGGTGTCCACCGGCTTGGCGGGGTCCATCCACGGGTTGATCGCGTAGCTGACCTCGAAGTGGGTCGGACGGCACATCAGGTAGTGGCGCGGGCGGGCGGTGCGGGTCATCGGGGCCTCCGGGTGAGGGCGGGTCGGGAGGTGGCGCGGGGTGGGGCGGGGCCGGGCGGCGCGGTCAGGCGGCGGGGTCCGACGGCCGGGTCGGGAAGTCGCGCAGGCCGCGCAGCGGGCTGGCCAGCAGCACCCCGCCGGCCGAGAGCAGCACGCCCGCCATCAGCCAGATGGTGCCGCGGGCGCCGATCACCTCGCCGAGCCAGCCGCCGAGCAGCGCTCCCACCGGGATCGCGCTGTAGTTGAGGGTCGCGGAGCTGGCCCTGATCCGGCCGATCATCTCGGGCGGGCAGTAGGCCTGGGAGAAGCTGCCGGCCAGGACGTTGCCCGCCACCACGCCGCAGACCGCGACGGCCCAGGCGAGCGCGCTGACCACGAGCGGCAGCCGCTCGCCCGCCAGCGGCAGCAGCAGGATGAAGGGCGCGACCACCAGCTCGCAGACCAGCAGCCCGCGCGCGGTGCCCAGCCTGCGGGCGATCCGCCCGGCCAGCATCGCACCGGCCAGCCCGCCGACGCTCACCAGCGCGAACACCGCGCCCACCGCGCCCGGTTCGATCCCCACGCTGCGCACCAGGAAGACCGTCTGCACCGCCTGGATGCCGTTCAGTCCCAGGTTGCCGACCGCCGCGAAGCAGGCGAACGTGCGCAGGTAGGGGTCGCGCAGCAGGAACCGGACGCCCTCGCCGATCTCGCGCGGGATGCCGCGCCGTTCGGACACCGGCGGGGGGCGCTCCTCCGTCCTGATCCGCCGCAGGCAGAACGCCGACACCAGGTAGGTGAGCGAGTCGGCGAGCATCCCGCTGGCGGCGCCGAAGGCCTGCGCGAGCAGACCGGCCGCGCCCGGGCCGGCGATCTCCGCCGCCGAGGCCCCGGAGCGCAGCTTGACGTTGGCCTCCAGCAGGTCGGCCTTCGCCACCAGGGTGGGCAGCACCGCCCCGTAGGCGGTGGAGAAGAACACCTTCACCGCCCCGGTCAGCAGGGCCACCACCACCAGCTGGGCGAGGGAGAGCGCCCCCAGCCACGCGGACACCGGGACACTGGCGAAGAGGACGAGCAGCAGCAGGTCGCAGACCAGCATCACCCGCACCCGGGGCCAGCGGTCCACCCAGGCTCCGGCCGGCAGGCCGAGGAACAGCCAGGGCAGCCAGGCGGCGGCGTTGATCACGCCCACCGCGAAGGGGCCGGCGCCCAGGGTGACCACGGCCACCAGGGACAGCGCCACGCTTCCGACGGCCGTGCCGAGGGTGCTGGTGGTCTCACCGATCCAGAGCCGGCGGAAGTCCCCCTGGGCCCACAGGCCCCACCGGCCGCGCGGCCGCTCCGGCGGCGCCGGTGATTCGATCGGGACGGTGGTGGTCATCGCGGGTCACGCTCCCGGCTTCTGGGTGTGCGGCGTCTCGGTGTGCGGCGTCTCGGTGTGCAGCTTCTCGGTCAGCACGGCGGCGATCCGGGCGAGGGGTTCCGGCCGGGTCAGCTCGCCGTGGGCGCAGGCCAGGCGGTGGCTCTCGATCCGGCCGTCCAGGTACGGCCGCCAGCTCTCCTCGTACGGCCAGTCGGCGGGCTTGCCGGTGGTCGCCCCGAAGAAGACGGCGTCCCCCCGGTAGCGGCCCGGCACGTGCTCGGCCATCAGCTTGCGGTGCCGGTCGAAGACCTCCGGCAGCACGGCCACGGCCTCCCCGAGCACGGCCCGCAGATCGGCGAGGCCCCGGCCGTCCGCCGGGTCGTGGCCGAGCGAGTGCAGCAACTCCGCGAGGGTGTCGGCGGTTTCGACGGGCGGGGCGTCGGCGGTGCGGACCGCCGGGGCGCCGTCGAGCAGGGCCAGCAGGCCGACCTCGGCGCCCTCGGCCCGCAGCCGCACGGCCATCTCCTGCGCGACCACCGCGCCGAAGGACCAGCCCAGCAGGTGGTACGGGCCGTCGGGACGCACCGCGCGGATCTGCCGCACGTAGTCCTCGGCGATCTCGGCGACGCTCGCCGGTGCGTCGCCGCGCAGGCCCCGGGCCTGGAGGCCGTACACCGGCTGCTCGGGGCCGAGGTGGCGCAGCAGCCCGGAGTAGACCCAGCTGATGCCGGCCGCCGGGTGGACGCAGAACAGCGGGGGCCGGTCGCCGCCGGCGCGCAGCGGCAGCAGGACGTCCAGCGCGTCGGCCGCCGGGCCGTGGTCGAGCCGCCGGGCGAGCCCGGCCGCGGTGGGTGTCTCGAACAGCGCCCGCATGCCGGGGTCCGTGCCGAGGGCGCCGCGGACCTTGGCGAGCAGCTTCATGGCGAGCAGGGAGTGGCCGCCGAGGTCGAAGAAGTCGTCGTCGATGCCGACGACCTCCAGGCCGAGCACCTCCGCGAACAGCCCGCACAGGATCGACTCCTGCGGCGTCCGGGCGGCGCGGCCGCCGGCGAGCTGCCCGAAGTCCGGTGCGGGCAGCGCCGTCCGGTCGAGCTTGCCGCTGCCGGTGAGCGGCAGCGCGGCCAGCGGGACGACGGCGGCGGGCAGCATGTAGCCGGGCAGGTGGCCGGCGGCGAAGGCGCGCAGTTCGGCGGGGTCGAGCGGGCCGTCGGCCACCACGTAGGCGACCAGGCGCAGCCCGTCCGCGGCGGGCAGCACGGCGGCGGCGCCGACCCGCGAGTGGAGCGTCAGCACGTGCTCGATCTCGCCGAGTTCGATCCGGAAGCCGCGGATCTTCACCTGGTGGTCGGTGCGGCCGAGGTACTCCAGCTCCCCGTCGCGGGTGCGGCGGGCCAGGTCCCCGGTGCGGTACATCCTCGCCCCGGCCGCGGACGGGTCGGCGACGAAGCGTTCCGCCGTCAGGCCGGGGCGGCCCAGGTAGCCGCGGGCCAGGCCCGGGCCGGCCAGGTACAGCTCCCCGGGCACGCCCGGCGGGACGGGGTTGAGGTACTCGTCCAGGAGGTACGCCCGCACCCCGGCGATCGGGCCGCCGAGACCGGGACGCTCCGCCCCGCCGAGCGGCCGGCCGAGGGCGTAGACGGTGGCCTCGGTCGGGCCGTACAGGTTGTAGGCGGTGGTGCCCGGCGCCGCGCGCAGGCTCGTCCAGAGGTGCTGGCCGACGGCCTCGCCGCCCAGCACCAGGACCGCCGGGGCGGCGCCCTCCAGCAGGCCCTCGGCGAGGAGCTGCTCGGCGTAGGACGGGGTGACGTCCATGGCGCCGATGCCCGCCGCGCGCACGTGCCGCACCAGCGCGGCCGGGTCGCGGCGCAGTTCGTCGCCGATCAGGTGCAGCTCGTGCCCGGCGAACAGCCAGAGCAGGCTCTGCAGCGACCCGTCGAAGCAGAGCGAGGCGGTGAGCGCGACCCGCAGTCGGCCGTGCGCGGCCTCGGCGGCGGCGATCGGCCCGGCCCGGTGGGCGGCCAGCAGGGCGGCGAGGCTGCCGTGCTGGACGACGACGCCCTTGGGGCGGCCGGTGGAGCCGGAGGTGTAGATCAGGTAGGCGGCGTGGCCGGCCGAGGCGCGCGGGGCCGGGTCGGTGTCCGGCCCGGTGGCCTCGGCGAGGGCCAGTACGGGGGTGCCGGCCAGCGCCTCGGGCCGGGGCCAGCCGTCGTCGGTGAGGACGAGGGCGGGGGCCGCGTCGGCGAGGGTGCGGGCGGTGCGGTCGGCCGGGTGGTCGGCGTCCAGCGGCAGGTAGGCCGCGCCGGCCTTGAGCACGGCCAGCGTCGCGATCACGCTCCCGGCCGAGCGCGGCAGGGCGAGGGCGACCACGGACTCGGGTCCGATGCCCCGCCCGATCAGGTGGTGGGCGAGCCGGTTGGCGCGGGCGTTCAGCTCGGCGAAGGTCAGCCGGACGTCGTCGCAGACCAGCGCGACGGCCTCCGGGGTGCGGGCGGCCTGGGCCGCGAAGGCGGCCGGGACCAGCGGGAGTTCGGCCGGCAGGGCGGCGCCTGCGGTCGGGAGCGCGGCGCGCTCCTCGGCCGACAGCAGCTCGATCCGGCCGATCGGCAGCTCGGGCCGGGCGGCCACCGCCGCCAGCAGCCGGCCGAGGCGCACGGCGATCGCCTCGACCGTCTCCCGGTCGAAGAGGTCGGTGGCGAAGTCGATCGCGCACTCCAGGCCGGCGGGCGCGCCGTCCGCGTCGAAGGACTCGCCGAGGCCCACGCTCAGGTCGAACTTGGCGACCGTCCCGGCGGAGGACACCGCCGAGGCGTCCAGGCCGGCCGCGGCGAGCGGCGCCGAGTCGCCCCGGCCCTCCAGCAGCAGCATCACCTGGAAGAGCGGGTGGCGGGCCAGCGAGCGGGCCGGGTTCAGCTCCTCCACCAGGCGTTCGAAGGGCACGTCCTGGTGGGCGTGGGCGTCGAGTTGGGTCTCCCGGACGCGGGCCAGCAGCTCGGTGAAGCTCGGATCGCCGGACGTGTCGGTGCGCAGCACCAGGGTGTTGACGAAGAAGCCGACCAGCTCGTCCAGCGCCTCGTCGCCGCGCCCGGCCACCACCGAGCCGATCGGGATGTCGGTGCCCGCGCCGAGGCGGGTGAGCAGCGCGGCGAGGGCCGCCTGCACGGTCATGAACATCGTCACCCGCTGCCGGCGCGACAAATCGCCTAGAGCGCGGTGGAGTTCCGCGCCGTACGGGACGACGACCCGGTCGCCGCGGTGCGAGGCGGCGGCTCGGCGCGGCCGGTCGACGGGCAGCGACAGCTCCTCGGGCAGGCCGGCCAGCGCCTCCCGCCAGTGGGCGAGCTGGCGGGCGAGCAGGCTCTCCGGGTCGCCGTCCTCGCCGAGCAGTTCGCGCTGCCAGAGCGCGTAGTCGGCGTACTGGACGGGCAGCGGCGCCCACTGCGGGGCCGCGCCGCCGGTGCGGGCCGCGTAGGCCGTGGCGAGGTCGCGCAGCAGCGGGCCCATCGACCAGCCGTCCCCGGCGATGTGGTGCAGGACGAGGGCGAGCAGGTGCTCGCCGGGCCCGGCCGGGATGACGTGGGCGCGGACGGGCAGGTCGGCGGCCAGGTCGAAGGGGCGGGCCGTGCAGCTCGCCGGCTCGGTGCCGGGCGGCAGCAGCTCGACCCGGACGCGGGCCTGCCCGGCGGGCAGGATCCGCTGGTACGGGGTGCCGTCGGACTCCTCGATCAGGGTGCGCAGGCTCTCGTGCCGGGCGACCACGTCGCCGAGGGCGAGCTCCAGCGCGGCGGCGTCCAGCTCGCCCGCCACGCGCAGGACGAGCGGCAGGTTGTAGAGGGCGCTGGGGCCTTCCATCCGGTCGATCAGCCACAGGCGCTGCTGGGCGAAGGACAGCGGCACCCGCTCCGGGCGTTCGCCCGCCGCGCTCAGCGCCGGTCGCCGCGAGCCGGTGCCCAGGCGGGCGGCCAGCCCCTCCACCGTCGGTGCCTCGAAGACGTCCCGGATCCCCAACTCCGCGCCCAGCGCCGCCCGGACCCGGCTGAGCAGCTTGGTGGCCAGCAGCGAGTGCCCGCCCAGGTCGAAGAAGTCGTCGTCGATACCGACGCCGTCCAGGCCGAGCACCTCCGCGAACAGCCCGCACAGGATCTCCTCCTGCGGGGTGCGCGCCGCCCGGCCCGCCGACAGCGCCCCGAAGTCCGGCGCGGGCAGCGCCCGGTGGTCCACCTTGCCGCTGCCGGTCAGGGGCAGGGTGTCGAGCAGCACGACGGCGGCCGGCACCATGTAGCCGGGCAGCGACTCGGCGGCGAAGCGCCGCAGCTCGGCGGCGAGTTCGGGCGCCTCCCGGTCCACCGTGCAGTAGCCGACCAGGCGGCGGTCGCCGGTGTCGCTCTCCCGGACGGTGACCACGGCCTGGCGGACGGCGGGGTGGCGGGCCAGCACCTGCTCGATCTCGCCGGGTTCGATCCGGAAGCCGCGGATCTTCACCTGGTGGTCGGTGCGGCCCAGGTACTCGACGCCGCCGTCGCGGGTGCGGCGGGCCAGGTCCCCGGTGCGGTACATGCGCGCGCCCGACTGGAAGGGGCAGGCGACGAAGCGCTCCGCCGTCAGGCCCGGCCGCGCCAGGTAGCCGCGGGCCAGGCCGGCGCCCGCGAGGTACAGCTCCCCCGGCACCCCCGCCGGGACGGGGTTGAGGTACTCGTCCAGGAGGTACGCCCGCACCCCGGCGATCGGGCCGCCGAGACCGGGGCGCCGCGCCGCGTCGAACGGCTGGGTCAGCGCGTAGACGGTGGCCTCGGTCGGACCGTAGAAGTTGTGGCCCGCGGTGTCGGGGTGCTCCCGCAGCCGCTGCCACAGCGCCTGGCCGACGGCCTCGCCGCCGAGCAGCAGGAGGCGCGGCGCGGGTGCGTCCAGCAGCCCCTCCTCGATCAGCTGCTCGGTGTAGGACGGGGTGAGGTGCAGGGCGTCGATCCCGGCGGCGGCCGTGTGGCGGACCAGCGCCGCCGGGTCGCGGCGCAGCTCGTCGCCGATCAGGTGCAGCTCGTGCCCGGCGAACATCCAGAGCAGGGGCTCCAGGGAGGCGTCGAAGCAGAGCGAGGCGGTGAGCGCGATCCGCTGCCGGCCGTGGGCCTCCTCGGTGCCCCGGATCAGGGCGGCGCGGTGGGCGGCGAGCAGGGCGGCGACGGCGCCGTGCGGCACGACGACGCCCTTGGGGCGGCCGGTGGAGCCGGAGGTGTAGATGACGTAGGCGGCGTCGCCCGGGTCGGGGGCGCACCACCCCGGGTGGGACGCGCCGGCCTCGGCGTCCTCGGCCGGCGGGGCGTCCTCGGACAACGGGGCGACGTCCAGGGCGGGCAGGCCGGCCAGCACCTCGGGCAGCGGCCAGCGGTCGTCGGTGAGGACGAGCGCCGGGCGGGCGTCGGCGAGCATGTGGGCGGTGCGCTCGGCCGGGTACTCGGCGTCCAGCGGCAGGTAGGCGCCGCCGGCCTTGTGCACGGCGAGCATGGCGACCACGGTCTCCGCCGAGCGCGGCAGGGCGAGGGCGACCACCGACTCCCGCCCGGCGCCCGCGGCCCGCAGGCGGTGGGCGAGCCGCTCGGCCCGGGTGTCCAGTTCGGCGAAGGTCAGCCGGACCTCGCCGCAGACCAGCGCGACGGCCTCCGGGGTGCGGGCGGCCTGGGCCGCGAAGGCGGCGGGCAGCAGCGGGAGTTCGGCCGGCAGGGCGGCGCCGGCCGCCGGGAGCGCGGTGCGCTCCTCGGCCGACAGCAGCTCGATGCGGCCGATCGGCAGCTCGGGTCGGGCGGCCACCGCCGCCAGCAGCCGGCCGAGGCGGACGGCGACGGCCTCGACGGTCTCCCGGTCGAAGAGGTCGGTGGCGTAGTCGAGGGCGCAGTCGATCCCGGCGGGCTCGCCGTCGGGGCCGAAGGACTCCTCGGCGATCAGGCTGAGGTCGAACTTGGCGGAGCCGTTGCCCGCCGCGAGCGGCTCGACGCGCAGGCCCGCCGTGGCCGGCTCGGCCCGCTCGTTGCTCTGGAGCACCAGCATGATCTGGAACAGCGGGTGGCGGGCCAGCGAGCGGGCCGGCCTGAGCTCCTCCACCAGGCGCTCGAAGGGCACATCCTGGTGGGCGTAGGCGCCGAGGGCGGTCTCCCGGGCGCGGCCGAGCAGTTCGGCGAAGCTGGGGTTCCCGGACGTGTCGGTGCGCAGCACCAGGGTGTTGACGAAGAAGCCGACCAGCTCGTCCAGCGCCTCGTCGGAGCGCCCGGCCACCACCGAGCCGATCGGGACGTCGGTGCCCGCGCCGAGGCGGGTGAGCAGCGCGGCGAGGGCCGCCTGCACGGTCATGAACAGGGTGACCCGGTGGGCCCGGGAGAGCGCGACCAGTTCGCGGTGGCACTCGGCGTCCAGGGTGAGCGCCACCCGGTCGCCGCGGTGGGAGGCGACGGGCGGGCGGGGGCGGTCCAGCGGCAGCGTCGCCTCGTCCGGGAGGTCCGCCAGGGTCTCGCGCCAGTGGGCGAGCTGGCGGGCCGCCAGGCTCTCGGGGTCGCTCTCCTCGCCGAGCAGCTCGCGCTGCCAGAGCGCGTAGTCGGCGTACTGGACGGGCAGCGGCGCCCGGCCGGGGTCGGCGCCCTCGGTGCGGGCCGCGTAGGCGCCGGTGAGGTCGCGGACCAGCGGGCCGAGGGACCAGCCGTCGCTGGCGATGTGGTGCAGCGCCAGGACCAGCACGTGCTCCTCGGCCGAGACCCGCAGCAGGGCGGCGCGGACGGGGAGTTCGGTGCGCAGGTCGAAGGCGTGGCGGCAGAGCCCGGCCACCGTGGCGGCCACCTCGTCGGCGGGGCAGTCCCGGGTGTCGAGCGGGACCACGGCCTCCCCGGCCGGAAGGACGCGCTGGTACGGGGTGCCGTCGAACTCCTCGATCAGGGTGCGCAGGCTCTCGTGCCGGGCGACCACGTCGCCGAGGGCGAGCTCCAGCGCGGCGGCGTCCAGCTCCCCCGTCAGGCGCAGCGCCAGCGGCGCGTTGTAGAGGGCGCTGGGGCCTTCCATCCGGTCGATCAGCCACAGGCGCTGCTGGGCGAAGGACAGCGGGACGCGGTCGGGGCGCTCACGGCCCGTACCGAGGGCCGCCCGCTCGGAGCCGGCGCCCAGGCGGGCGGCCAGCCCGGCCACGCTCGGCGCCTCGAAGACCTCCCGGATCCCCAGCTCCGCGCCGAGCGCCGCCCGCACCCGGCTGAGCAGCTTGGTGGCCAGCAGCGAGTGCCCGCCCAGGTCGAAGAAGTCGTCGTCGATGCCGACCCCGTCCAGGCCGAGCACCTCCGCGAACAGCCCGCACAGGATCTCCTCCTGCGGGGTGCGCGCCGCCCGGCCCGCCGACAGCGCACCGAAGTCCGGCGCCGGGAGGGCGGACCGGTCCAGCTTGCCGTTGGCGTTCAGCGGCAGCGCGTCCAGCGGCACGATCGCGGCCGGCAGCATGTAGCCGGGCAGCGTCCGGGCGGCGGTGGCACGCAGCTCGGCCGGGTCGAGCGGGCCGTCGGCGACCACGTAGGCGACCAGGCGCAGCCCGTCCCCGTCGGGCAGGACGGCGGCCTGGAGCACCCGCGGGTGGGCGGTCAGGGCGCGCTCGATCTCGCCGGGTTCGATCCGGAAGCCGCGGATCTTCACCTGGTGGTCGGTGCGGCCCAGGTACTCCAGCTCCCCGTCGCGGGTGCGGCGCACCAGGTCCCCGGTGCGGTACATGCGCGCGCCCGGCTCGAACGGGCAGGCGACGAAGCGCTCCGCCGTCAGGCCCGGCCGCGCCAGGTAGCCGCGGGCCAGGCCGGCGCCCGCGAGGTACAGCTCCCCCGGCACCCCCGCCGGGACGGGGTTGAGGTACTCGTCGAGGACGTGGCAGCGGGTGCCGGCGACGGTGCGGCCGAGGACGGGCCGCCCGGTGGCGTCCAGCGGGTGGGTCAGGGCGTCGACGGTGCACTCGGTCGGGCCGTAGAGGTTGTGGGCGGCGGTGCCCGGGGCCTCGCGCAGCCGCGTCCAGAGCGCCTGGCCGACGGCCTCGCCGCCGAGCAGCACCAGGGCCGGCGCGGGCTCCTCCAGCAGGCCCTCCTCGATCAGCTGCTCGGCGTAGGAGGGCGTCACCTCCAGGACGCCGATGCCCTGCCGGCGCGTGTGGCGGACCAGGGCCCGGGCGTCGCGCCGCACGTCGCCGCCGATCAGGTGCAGCTCGTGGCCGGCGACCAGCCACAGCAGGCCGTCCCAGGAGGCGTCGAAGCAGAGCGAGGCGGTGAGCGCGACCCGCTGCCGGGCGACCCCGGCCATCACGCCCGCGCGGTGGGCGGCCAGCAGCGCGGCGATGCCGCCGTGCGGCACCACGACGCCCTTGGGGCGGCCGGTGGAGCCGGAGGTGAAGATGACGTAGGCGGCGTCGGCCGCCGTGGCCCGCGGCGCCGGGTCGGTCCGCGGGCCTTCCGCGCCCTCGGCGAGGTCGAGCACGGGGTGCCCGTCGAGCACCTCGGGCAGCGGCCAGCGGTCGTCGGTGAGCACCAGCGCCGGGCGGGCCTCGGCCAGCATGTGCGCCGTCCGCTCGGCCGGGTACTCGGCGTCCAGCGGCAGGTGGGCGCCGCCGGCCTTGAGCACCGCGAGGACGGCCACCACCGTCTCGGCCGAGCGCGGCAGGGCCAGCGCCACCACGCGCTCGGGGCCGATGCCCCGGGCGATCAGCGCGTGGGCGAGCCGGTTGGCCCGGGCGTTCAGCTCGGCGAAGGTCAGCGAGAGCTCGCCGCAGACCAGGGCCACCGCGTCCGGGGTGGCCGCGGCCCGCGCCTCGAAGACGGCCGGTACCAGGGGCACCGTCGCGGGCAGCGGGGTGTGGTCGGCCGCCTCCGCGGCGCGCCGCCCGGCGGGCAGGACGTCCAGCTCGGCGACGGACCGCCGGGGGTCGGCGGCGACCTGGCGGAGGATCGACTCCAGGGCGGCGGCCAGCTGTTCGGCGCTCGCGCGGTCGAACAGGTCGGTGGCGTACTCCAGGACGCCGGCCAGCCCCGCGGCGGCGCCCTCGGCGCCCTGCCGCTCGACCAGGCGCAGGGTGAGGTCGAAGGTGGCCGTCCCGAAGTCGACCGGCTCCTCCGTCACCGTCACGCCGGGCAGGTCGGGGCCGTCCTCGGCGGCGCCCGCGAAGGCCAGCATCACCTGGAACAGCGGGTGGCAGGCGGTCGAGCGGGTCGGGTTCAGCTCCTCCACCAGGCGCTCGAAGGGCACGTCCTGGTGGGCGTGGGCGGCCAGGTCGCTCTCCCGGACCCTCGCCAGCAGTTCGGCGAAGCTCGGGCGGCCGGACAGGTCGGTGCGCAGCACCAGGGTGTTGGCGAAGAAGCCGACCAGCTCCTGCACGGCCTCGTCGAGGCGGCCGGCCAGCGGGGTGCCGATGGGCAGGTCGGTGCCCGCGCCGAAGCGGTGCAGCAGGGTGGCGTACGCGGCCCGCAGGACCATGAAGAGGGTCACGCCGTGCTCGGCGGCGAGCGCGGTGAGCCGGGCGTGCAGGTCGGCGTCGAACTCCAGCGGGACGACGGCGCCGCGGTGGGTGGCGACCGGCGGGCGGGGGCGGTCCAGCGGCAGCGGGAGCTCCTCGGGCGCGCCGGCCAGCGCCTCGCGCCAGTGGGCGAGCTGGCGGGCGAGCGGGCTCTCGGGGTCGTCCTCGTCGCCGAGCAGTTCGTGCTGCCAGAGCGCGTAGTCGGCGTACTGGACGGGCAGCGGCTCCCACGGCGGGGCGTCGCCGGCGAGGCGGGCCCGGTAGGCGTCGGTGAGGTCGCGGTAGAGCGGGCCCAGCGAGGCGCCGTCCCCGGCGATGTGGTGGACGACCAGGACCAGCACGTGCTCCTCGGCCCCCTCGGGCCGCAGGTAGGCGTGGACCGGGAGGTCGGTGGCGAGGTCGAAGGTGTGGCCGGCGAGTTCGTCGCTCGGGCGGTCGGTGACGGTGAGCAGGCCGGTCGCGGGGGCGTCGAGGACGCGCTGGTACGGGGTGCCGTCGTGCTCGCCGAAGACGGTGCGCAGGGCCTCGTGCCGGTGCACGACGTCGCCGAGGGCGGCCTCCAGGGCGGCGGGGTCGAGCGGGCCGCGCAGCCGCAGGGCGAGGGTGACGTTGTAGGTGGCCGAGGGGCCGTCGGCCCGGGCCAGGAACCAGAGCCGGCGCTGGGCGAAGGAGAGCGGCACCCGCTCGGGCCGGGCGGCGGGCCGCAGCGCCGGGCGGGCCGGGGCGGGGGTGCCGGTCGCGCGGTCGGCGAGCCGGTCGGCGAGCCCGGCGACGGTCGGGGTCTGGAAGAGGTCGCCGATGGCGAGTTCGACGCCGAGCTCGGTGCGGGCCCGGCCGACCAGGCGGGTGGCGAGCAGGGAGTGGCCGCCGAGGGCGAAGAAGTCGTCGTCGATGGTGATGTCGTCGATGCCGAGGAGTTCGCCGTACAGCTCGCAGAGCACCCGTTCGCGCTCGTCGCGCGGGGCGCGCCCGGTGTCGTCGGCGGCGAGGTCGGGGGCGGGCAGGGCGCGGCGGTCGACCTTGCCGTTGGCGTTGAGCGGCAGCGCGTCCAGCAGGACGACCACGGCGGGGACCATGTAGCCGGGCAGCGCGGTGCCGGCGAAGGCGCGCAGCTCGGCCGGGGTGAGCGAGGCCTCGGCGGTGCAGTAGGCGACCAGCCGGGTGTCGCCGGGGCGGTCCTCGCGGGCGATCACGATGACCTGGCGGACGGCGGGGTGGCGGGACAGCGCCGCCTCGATCTCGCCGAGTTCGATCCGGAAGCCGCGCAGTTTGACCTGCCCGTCGATCCGGCCGAGGAACTCCACGGCGCCGTCGGCGCGCAGCCGCACCAGGTCCCCGGTGCGGTACATACGGCCGCCGGGCAGGTACGGGCAGGCGACGAAGCGTTCGGCGGTCAGGCCGGGACGGCCCAGGTAGCCGCGGGCCAGGCCGGCGCCGGCGAGGTACAGCTCGCCGGGGACGCCGGGCGGGACGGGGCGCAGCCGGGCGTCGAGGACGTAGCTGCGCATGTTGTCGAGCGGGCCGCCGATCGGCACCCGGGGGCCGTCGAGGTCGGCGGGGGCGAGCGGGTGGTGGGTGGCGAAGGTGGTGGTCTCGGTGGGGCCGTAGACGTGGGCGAGCAGCAGCTCGGGGCAGGCCTCCAGGACCCGGCGCAGCAGCACCCCGGAGGCGGCCTCGCCGCCGGTGCAGACGACGCGCAGGGCGGCGAAGGTCTCCGGGGCCTGCTCGGCGACGAGGTCGAACAGGGCCTTGGTGAGGAAGACGGCGGTGACGTCGTGGCGGGTGGTGACGGCGTGCAGGGCGGTGGCGTCGAGGGCGCCGGGCGGGGCGACCACGACGGTGTTGCCGGCCAACAGCGGCGTCCAGATCTCGTAGGTGGCGGCGTCGAAGGCGTGCGGGGAGTGCAGCAGGACGCGCTGGTGGCGGCCGTCCTGCCAGCGCCGGTCGGCGGCGAGGTCGAGCACGTCGCGGTGGCGCACGGCGACGCCCTTGGGGCGGCCGGTGGAGCCGGAGGTGTACATCGCGTAGGCGAGCTGGTCCGGGTGGACGGGCACGCCGGGGCGGTGGGCCGGGGCGCCGGCCTCGTCGCCGGGGCGGACCACGGCGGCGCCGTGCGGGAAGCCCGGGTCGGCGCGGTCGGTGAGCAGCACGGGGGCGCCGGTGTCGGCGAGCACGCCGGTCATCCGCTCGGGCGGCAGGCCGGGGTGCATGGGGACGTAGCAGCCGCCGGCCTTGAGGACGGCCAGGGTGGCGACGACGACGTCGGCGGAGCGCTCCATCAGCATCGCGACGGGGGTCTCGGGGCCGACGCCGAGGGCGGTGAGGTGGTGGGCGAGGCGGTTGGCGCGGGTGTCGAGTTCGGCGTAGGTCAGGCTGCCGCCGTCGTGGACGAGGGCGGTGGCGTGCGGGGTGCGGTCGGCCCGGCGCTCGAAGGACTCGACGAGGGTGCCGCTCCACCGGGGGGCGTCGGTGGCGTTCCATTCGACGAGGATGCGGGTGCGCTCCTCGGGGGCGAGCACGTCCAGGGTGGCGATGGGCGCCTGCGGGTCGGCGGCGGCGCCGGCCAGCAGCCGGCCGAGCCGGTCGGCGAGGGCGGTGACGGTGGCGCGGTCGTAGAGGTCGGCGGCGTACTCGATCGAGCCGGTGAGCCCGGCGGGGGCGCCGTCCGGGCCGTGCTGTTCGGCGATGCCGATGTTGAGGTCGAACTTGGCGACGCGCAGGCCGATCGGTTCCGGTGCGCTCTCCAGCCCGGGCAGGTCGGGCGCGGCGTCCTGCCCGTGGTTCTGCAGCACCAGCAGGGTCTGGAACAGCGGGTGGCGGCCGAGCGCGCGGGGCGGGTTGAGCTCCTCGACGAGGCGCTCGAAGGGGAGGTCCTGGTGGGCGAAGGCGTCGAGCTGGGCCTCCCGGACCCGGCCGAGCAGCTCGGCGAAGCTCGGGTCGCCGGACGTGTCGGCCCTCAGTACCAGGGAGTTGACGAAGAAGCCGACCAGGTCGTCCAGGGCGTCGTCGGCGCGCCCGGCGACGCCGGTGCCGAGCGGGATGTCGGTGCCGGCGCCGAGCCGGGTGAACAGGGCGGCCAGGCCGGCCTGGAGGACGGTGAACAGGGTGGTGCGGTGGGTGCGGGCGAGGGTGAGCAGGGCGGTGTGCAGGCCGGCGTCCCAGGCGAGGTCGACGGAGTCGGCGGCGCCGGTGGGGGCGGGCGGTCGGGGTCGGTCGGTCGGCAGCTCCAGTTCCTCCGGCAGGCCCGCCAACGCTGTGCGCCAGTAGTCGAGTTGACGGGCGAGCAGGCTTTCGGGGTCGTGCTCGTCGCCGAGCAGGTCGCGCTGCCAGAGCGCGTAGTCGGCGTACTGGATCGGCAGCGGCTCCCACGACGGGGCGCCGCCGGCGAGGCGGGCCCGGTAGGCCTCGGCGAGGTCGCGAAGCAGGGGGCCGAGCGACCAGCCGTCGCCGGCGATGTGGTGGAGCACGACGAGCAGCACGTGCTCGGTCGGGGAGAGGGTGAACACCGTGACCCGGATGGGCAGTTCGCGGCTCAGGTCGAAGGTCTCGGCGGCGGCCGCGTCCCGGTGGGCGGGGTAGTCGGCCGGTGCGCGGTCCAGCACCAGGAAGCGCGGCCGCGCCTCCTCGGCGGGCAGGATCCGCTGCACCGGGACTCCCCCGACCACCGGGAACACCGTGCGGAGGGCCTCGTGCCGGGCGACCACGTCCGCCGTCGCGGCGCGCAGCGCGGCGGTGTCGAGCTCGCCGCGCAGGCGCAGGGCGAACGGCAGGTTGTACAGCGCGGTCGGCCCCTCGATCTGGTCGATCAGCCAGAGACGCTGTTGGGCGTACGAAACCGGGATCACGGTGCTTCCTCTACTCACGTCACGGCACGGCACGGGGTGTTCGGGATGGGGACGGTCGGTCGGCGGTCAGACGGCGGCCAGGTCCGGGCGGACGCTGGGCCGGCAGTCCAGGACGTCGACCGGCTGTCCCATCGAGACGGCGATCCTGCGGTCGCCGCGGTACGGGTCCCGGCCGTGTGCGCAGAGCACGTTGTCGACCAGCATCACGTCGCCGACCTGCCACCGCTCGCGAACGGTCGCGGCGTGGTACGCCTCGTTGAGGGCGTCGACGTCGGCGCTTCCGAGCGGTTCGGCGTCACCGAATCCGGTGTTGAACGGCAGGCCGTCCGGGCCGAACTCCTCGGTCATCGCCTCGCGGATGTCCGGGTCGAGCGACCACTCGTTCCAGAACGCGAGGTGGTTGAACCAGACTTCCTCACCCGTGCGCGGGTGGTGGATGGTGGCGGGGCGCAGCTGGCTGGTGCGCAGGTTGCCGTCCGGGCGCCACTCGCAGGTGATGCCGTTCTCCCGGCAGTAGGCCTCGACCTCGGCGGGGTCCTCGGTGGCGAAGGCGGTGCGCCAGCCGAGGGAGACGTAGTCCGAGTAGGCGCGGGTGAGCGTCCAGCCGGAGGTCCGTCCCCGTTCGACCAGGTGTGCCGGCAGGTGCTCGAGCACCTTGCGGCAGTCGGCGGTCGGGGTGGCCCCGCCCTCCTCGGGGGCGATCAGGCAGGCGAAGAGCAGCCGGCCGGGGAACGTGAGGGTGTAGCTGTTCTCGTTGTGCATCCGGATCGGCTGGGCCGGCGGCAGGTCGGTCGAGGAGAAGACCCCGTTGCCGTAGTCGCTGCGCGGGGTGGCCTTCTCGCGGTAGGGGGTGCGCTCGGGGATGAGGACGTCGCGCACGGCCGCGACGTCCTCGGTGCTCGCGACCGGCAGGCCGCGCAGGAAGATCGTGCCGTGGCGGTGCAGGGCGTCGGTGAGCTCGGTCTCGTTCTCCCGCAGCCAGTCGCAGGCCTCGCCGAGGTCGGCGGTGCGCGGGGCGTGGGCGAGGGCCGGGCGGCCGGGGTTCAGTTCCCAGGTCGGCATGGCGGCGCTCACTGGTGGGCGAGGGAGGCGACCAGGCTGGCCGGCCTGATGTCGGTCCAGTTGGCCTCGATGTAGTCGAGGCAGCCCTGGCGGGTGTCCTCGCCGTGGACGGTGGTCCAGCCGGCGGGCACGTCGATCCAGACGGGCCAGAGGGAGTGCTGGTTCTCGTCGTTGGCCAGGACCAGGTAGCCGGCGTTGTCGTCCTCGAACGGGTTGCTCATGGTGTCCTCCTTGGGTTGATTCGAAGGTACGGGCGGCCCGGGGCCCGCAACGGCAGGAGGCGAGGCAGGTACGCGGCAGTTCGGTGCGGGTGGCTGCCGCCGTCGGACGGTCAGCGCGGGAGGAGGCGGACCGGGAAGCGGTCCAGGCCGAAGTTGATGATCGAGCGGTTGTGGGTGACCGGGCCGGTCGGCTCGATGACGGCGACGCGTTCCAGCATCGCCGTGAACAGGGCGCCGAGTTCGGCCTTGGCCAGCGGTGCGCCGATGCAGTAGTGGGCGCCGAGGCCGAGGGCGAGGTGCTTGTTGGGGCTGCGGTCGAGCAGGATCTCCTCGGGCCGGTCGAAGGCCTCCGGGTCCCGGTTGGCGGACCACACCCAGACGGCGACCCGGTCGCCGCGCCGGATGGCGTGGCCGTCGAGTTCGGTGTCCCGGCTCGCGGTGCGCAGGGTGTGCAGCCCGACCGAGGTCCAGCGCAGGAGTTCGTCCAGGGCCGAGTCCATGCCGACCTCGCCGCGCTGCAGCTTCCGCCACAGTTCCGGGTTCCGGGTGAGGGTGTGCAGGCCCATGGCGGCGGTGTGACGGACCGTCTGGACGCCGCCGACCACGATGTTGTCCAGGTTGAGCACGACGTCCTCGACCGGCAGCAGCTTGCCGCCGACCCGGTAGGTCGCCATCTTGCTGATCAGGTCGTCCTTCGGGTTCGTCCGGCGCAGCATCACCTGGTGCAGCAGGTACGGGATGAGCTGCTGGTGGCCGGCCCGGCGCTCCTCGGGGGTGTTGCCGAGGAACGCGACGTCGCAGACCCGTTCGACCATCTCGCGGTCCTGCTCGGGGACGTCCAGGAGGTCGCACATGACGGACAGCGGGAGGGCGGAGACGGCGTCGACGAGGTCGACCTCGCCCAGTTCGACGGCCTTCTCGACGATCGAGGCGGCGAGGTCGGTGATGCCGCGGGCGGCGCCGCGCACCGGGCCGGGGGCGAAGAACGGGTTGGCGGGGGCGCGCAGTTCGCGGTGCCGGGGCGGGTCGGTGAGGGCCATCATCCGGCCGGAGCCGACCGGGACGTTGCCCTCGCCGGCACCGAGCAGCGAGCCCTGTTCGGAGCTGTAGAGGGCGGCGTTGCGCAGCACCTCGGCGGAGTGCCGGTAGGAGAGCACCGACCAGACCTGCCCGTCGTCGACGGTGTCGGTGCGGTGGACGGCGGACTCCCGGCGCAGCTCCGCGACCAGCGCGGGGGTGTCGGGGCGGGCCCACAGGTCGGGGTCGGTGAGGTCGACCGCGGTGGTGGTTGGCATCAGTGCTCCGTCGTGGACTGGTGGGCGGCGCCGGGCCGCGCGATGAGGGAGGAGAGCAGGTCGACCGGGCCGGGCCCGTCGACGGTGGCGAGCAGGTGGCCGCCGGGGACGACGTGGTGGCCGGAGCCGCCGCGGGTGTGGGCGGCCCAGCCTTCGAGGCCGCCCACGGCGAGGAGGGGGTCCTCGGCGCCGACGACGGTGTGCAGGGCGGAGCCGATCGGCGGGTGGGGCCGGGGCCGGTAGGTGTCGACCACGGCCAGGTCGGTGCGGATGCCGCGCAGCGCGTTCTCCTTCAGGTCGGCGTCGCCCTCGACGAGTTCGCCCATCCCGGCCAGCCGCAGCAGTTCGTCGGCGGTGTACCGGGGGCGGTCCGCCCCGGCCCAGGCGGCGGGCGGCGAGGCGGCGGCGGCGACGACCAGCTCGGGGCGCCGCTCGGCGGGCAGCGCCCGGGCGACCTCGTAGCCGAGCAGGGCGCCGAAGCTCTGCCCGTAGAAGCCGAACCGGCCGGTCAGGTGCGGGGTGAGGGCTTCCAGGACGGCGTCGACCAGCAGGTCGAAGCTCGCGGGCATCGGGTGGCCGAGCCGGCCGCCGCGGGCCGGCGGGCGCAGCGCCCAGACCTCGGCGGCCGGGGCGAGGGCGCGGGCGAGCGGGGTGTAGGCGGTGGCGTCGCCCCCGGCGTGCGGGAAGCAGAACAGCCGGTAGGGGCGGTGCGGTTGGGGCGCGGGGACGAACAGCCAGTCCCCCTCGACGCGGGGCCGCACCCGCAGCGCGGTGGTCATGCGCCGGCCGCCCGGGCGCGGGCGGTCAGGGCGGGCCGGGGGGCGGCGGTGCCGGCCGCGGCGGCCTGCCCGACGGTGGCGGTGAAGGCGGCCAGGTCGGCGGAGTCGAGCAGGTGGCGCAGCTGGAGTTCGATGCCGAGCCGGCGGCGCAGCAGGTGGACGACCCGCAGCGCGGCGATCGAGTGGCCGCCGAGCGAGAAGAAGTCGTCGGTGGGCCGGACGCCGGTGACGCCGAGCACGGTGCTCCAGACCTCGGCGACCTGCTCCGCCAGTCCGCCGGTGCCGGCCGCCGCCTCCTGCGCGGGGGCGGCGGGGGCGGCGGGGACGGGCAGCGCCGCCAGGTCGACCTTGCCGTTGGGGGTGAGCGGCAGGGCGTCCAGCACGGTGATCACCGAGGGCACCAGGTGGGCGGGCACGGTGGCCCGCAGCCGCTCGGTCAGCTCGGCGGCGGTGACGGCGCCGGTGACGTAGCCGGCCAGGCGCCGGTCGCCGGGGGCGGGTTCGTGGACGGTGACGGCGGCGGCCTGGACGCCCGTCAGCCGGGACAGGGCGTGCTCGACCTCGCCGAGCTCGATCCGGTAGCCGCGCAGCTTGACCTGGCGGTCCACCCGGCCGACGTACTCCAGCCGGCCGCCCTCGCCGCGCCGGGCCTGGTCGCCGGTGCGGTACATCCGGGCTCCCGGCCCGCCGGACGGGTCGGCGACGAAGCGCTCGGCGGTCAGCGCGGGCCGGCCGACGTAGCCGTGGGCGAGTCCGGGCCCGGCCAGGTACAGCTCGCCGGCGACGCCGTCGGGGACGGCGGCGAGCTTCTCGTCCAGCAGGTGCAGGCGCACCCCGGGCAGCGGTTCGCCCAGGTGCGGCCCGGGGCCGCTGATCGGCGCGGTGACGGCGTCGACGGTGCACTCGGTGGGCCCGTACAGGTTGAGCGCGTCGATGCCGCCGTCGGCCAGCTCCCGCCAGGTGCGCTCGGGGACGGGCTCGCCGCCCATGAACAGCCGCGGCACCCGGGCGCCGGCGAGCGGCTCGCGCAGCAGCTCCCAGTGCGAGGGGGTCAGGTCGAGGTCGGTGACGGCGTGCTCGGCCAGCAGGGCGGCGACCCGGGCCGGGTCGGCGCGGTGCTCCTCGCCGATGACCAGGACGGTGTCGCCGCGGCAGATCCGGGCCCACTGCTGGACGGAGGCGTCGAAGGAGACGCTGGCGTTCCAGCCGACCACGCCGGGCTCGGCGCGGTAGGCGCCGGTGGCCTCCAGGGCCTCGACCAGGGCGGCGACGGCGCCGCGCGGCACCTCGACGCCCTTGGGGCGGCCGGTGGAGCCGGAGGTGTGGATGACGTAGGCCGGGTCGAGCGGGTGCGCCCCGGCGGGCAGGTCGGGCCCGTCGGCGGCGGCGTCCGGGCGCAGCACCGGCACGCCCTCGGCGGCCGGGAGGCCGTCGGCGCTGATCAGGGCGGCGAGCCCGGCGTCGGTGGCCATGAAGGCGAGCCGCTCGGCGGGGTAGGCCGGGTCGAGCGGGACGTAGGCGGCGCCGGCCCGCCAGACGGCGAGCAGGGCGACCGGCAGGTCGGCGGTGCGGCCGAGGTGGACGCCGACCCGGTCGCCGCGGCCGACGCCGAGGGCGCGCAGGGCGCGGGCCAGGGCGGCGGTGCGGCGGTCGAGTTCGGCGAAGTCCAGGCGGTCGGCGCCGGCCAGCACGGCGGTGCGCCCGGGGTGGGCGGCGACGGTGGCGCGCAGGCGGTCCAGCAGATCGGTCATGACGGGTCCTCAGAGGTCTCGGGCGGCGGCGGCCATGGTGTGCAGGGCGGTGGCGTAGGTGTCGATGAACTGCTCGGCGGTGCTGTCGGTGACCAGCGAGCGCTGGTGGTCCACCGCGAGCAGCACCCGCTGGGTGACCGGGTCCTGGATCACCGAGGCGCCGAAGGCGAAGCTGTTGGGTTCGTGGCGCAGGGTCGGCTCGGTGCCGATCCGGCCGTCCACGATGCGGGCCGAGCTGAGCCGGCCGAGGGCGTGGAAGCGCAGGTAGCCGAACTGGCTGTCCAGCGCGGTGTCGGTCATCAGCCGGGCGAGCCGGGCGAAGGGCACCCGGCGGTGCGGCATCATGTCCAGCTCCTCCCGGTGGACCTCGCGGACCAGGGCGAGCAGGTCGCCGGTGGGCTCGCAGCTCAGCGGGACGGTGTTGAGGAACAGCCCGTACACCTCGGTGCCGCCCAGGCGTTCCAGCCGGCCGTTGACGGCCAGGCCGGTGGTGACGCGCGGCTTACCGGTGACGGCGGCGAGGGCGTGCAGGTGGGCGGCGAGGGCGACCGACTTGACCGGCACGCCGAGCGCGTCGGCGACGGTCCGCAGCTGGTCGGGCGCCTCGGGCAGCACCCGTTCGACGGTGCGCGGCGCCTCGTGCACGGACTCGCTGCCGGGGAACAGCTGGCCGCTGACGCCGGACAGCCGCTCGCGCCAGTAGCCGAGCGAGCGCTCGTCCCCGGCGGCCTGCCGTTCGACGGCCACGAAGTCGCGGAAGGCGGTGCGCGGCGGCGGGGTGGGCGCGCCGAGCGGATCGGCGGCGAGGGCGCCGTGGCGTTCCAGGATCTCGGTGAGCAGCGAGGTGAAGCTCCAGCCGTCGAGGATCGCGTGGTGCTCGGAGACGGTGAGCTGGAAGGCGTCCTCGGCCAGGCGCTGCACGGTGATCCGGAACAGCGGCGGGGCGGTGAGGTCGAAGGGCGTCCACCGGTGGGTGTCGAACACCTCGCGGATCGCGGTGTCCTGGTCCGCTTCGGCCGCGCCGCGCAGGTCGGCGAAGTCGACGGGGGCGGGCAGCCGGCCGTGGACGAGCTGCAGCGGTTCGCCGTAGCCGGACAGGTCCAGGCCGGTGCGCAGCACGGCGTGGCGGTCCAGGGCCTCGGCGACGGAGCGGCGGAAGGCCTGTTCGTCGAGGTCGCCGGAGATCCGGTAGGAGTTGACGTTGTGGTAGCTGTCGGTGCCGCCGGCGATCTCCATGTGGAAGACCATGGAGAGCTGCATGGACACCATCGGGTAGGCGTCGACGACGCCGGGCGGCAGGTCGGCGCGGTCCTCCGGGGTGATCAGGGCGAACGGCTCGTGGGCGTCCGGGTCCTCGGTGACGGGCTTCGCCAGCGGCAGCAGGGCGGCGACGGTGGGGGCGTTGAAGACGTCGCGCAGGCTCAGCCCCCAGCCGCGCTCGTGCAGCGCGCCGGCCAGCTGGACGGCCCGGATGGAGTCGCCGCCGAGGTGGAAGAAGTCGTCGTGGACGCCGATGCCGTCCACCCCGAGGACCTCCGTCCAGACGGCGGCGAAGGCCTCCTCCTCCGGGGTGCGCGGCTCGACGTGGCGGCCCGCGGCGGCGGCGCTGCGCTGCCCGGGGGCGGGCAGGGCGGCGCGGTCCACCTTGCCGTTGACGGTGAGCGGCAGCGACTCGAGCACGGTGAAGGTCGCCGGGGCCATGTACGGGGGCAGCGAGCGGCCGAGGAAGGCCCGGACGTCGGCGGGCTCGCGTCCGGTGACGTACGCGGCGAGGCGGTCCTCGTGCACGGTGACGACGCAGGCGTCGACGTCCGGGTGGGCGGCGAGCGCGTTCTCGATCTCGCCGAGCTCGATCCGGAAGCCGCGCAGTTTGACCTGGAAGTCGGCGCGCCCGATGTACTCCAGTCCGCCGTCGGGCAGCCGCCGGGCGACGTCGCCGGTGCGGTAGAGCCGGGCCCCGGGCGGGCCGTACGGGTCGGCGACGAAGCGCCCGGCAGTGAGGCCGGGGCGGCCCCAGTAGCCGTGGGCGAGGCTGCCGCCGCCGATGTACAGCTCGCCGGCCCCGCCGGGCGGCACCGGTCGCAGCCAGTCGTCGAGGACCTGGGCGCTCAGGTGCGGCATGGGCGTGCCGATCAGGCTGCGTTCGAAGCCCGCGCTGCCGGCCAGGTCGTGGGTGGTGACGTGGACGGTGGTCTCGGTGATGCCGTACAGGTTGCAGAGCCGGGCCGGGGGCGGCGGGTCGAGTTCGAACCAGCGCTGGACGACGGCCGGGTCCAGCGCCTCCCCGCCGAGCATGATCCACTTCAGCGCGGGCAGGGCTCGCGGGCTGCGGCGCAGCACCGGCTCCAGCTGGCGCAGCGCCGAGGGGGTGAGGCAGAGGCGGGTGACGCCCTCCTCCTCCAGCAGCTGGGCGAACTCCTCGGGCGAGCGGCTGGTCACGTACGGGACGACGACCAGGCGGGCGCCGTGCAGCAGGGCGCCCCACATCTCCCACACCGTCCAGTCGAAGGCGTAGCTGTGGAAGAGCGTCCAGGTCTCCCGCGGGCCGAAGCCGAAGTGCCGCTCGCCGTCCGCCATCAGCCGGCTGACGTGCTCGTGGGCGACGGCGACGCCCTTGGGGCGGCCGGTGGAGCCGGAGGTGAAGATGACGTAGGCGACGTCACCGGGGCGGCCGGCGGCCGGCGGGCGGGTGTCCGGCCGGGCGGCCAGGTCGGCTGCCCCGGCGCTCAGGTCGTAGGCCTGCCAGGGGCCGTCGGGCACCAGGTCCGGGCGGTCGGTGACGACCAGGGCGACGCCGGTGTCGCCGAAGACCAGGGCTGCCCGGTCGGCGGGGGCGGCCAGGTCGACGGGCACGTAGGCGGCGCCGGTCTTGAGCACACCGAGGACGGTGACCAGGACGTCGGCGGTGCGCTCCAGCAGCATGCCGATCCGGTCGCCGGGGCCGGCGCCGCGGGCGCGCAGGGCGTGCGCGAGGCGGTTGGCCCGGCGGTCCAGTTCGGCGTAGCTCAGGGTGCGGTCGGGGTCGCTGACGGCGGGCCGGTCGGGGTGGGCGTCGGCGGCCCGCTCGAACAGCTGGTGCAGGCAGTGGCCGGGGGTGTCGGTGGCGGCGGCCGCGTCCACGGGGCGGGTGGTCAGCCGCAGCACGGTGGCGTCGGGGTCGTCCAGGGCCGCGGTGAGCAGGGCGTCGTACTCGGCGGCCAGCCGGCGGACGGTCTGCGGGTCGAACAGCTCGCTGCGGTACTCGGCCTCGCCGCGCAGCTCGCCCCCGGCGTCCCCGCCGTCGAACACGGACCAGGTGAGGTCGAACTTGCTGGTGCCGTTGGAGCGCACCCGGCTGCGGGCGGTGGCCGCCGGGCCGAGCGCCAGCGGGCTGCGGTCCTCGCCGTGGGCGCCGAACACCACCTGGACCAGCGGCGGGTGCTGGGCGCTGCGGGCGGCGCCGAGCCGGTCGACGATCTGGTCGAAGGGCAGGTCGAGGTAGCCGTACGCCTCGAAGGCGACGTCCTGGACGTGCTCCAGCAGGTCCCGGAAGCCCAGCGCGGGCGCGAGCCGCAGGCGCAGCGGCAGCAGGTTCACGAAGTAGCCGAGCAGGTGCTCCAGTTCGGGGCGGTCCCGGGTGGTGACGGGGGTGCCGACCACCAGGTCGTCGGCGCCGGTCCAGCGGTTCAGCAGCAGGGCGAAGGCGGCCAGCTGGACGGTGAACGGGGTGACGCCCTCCGCCTCGGCCAGCGCGCGGACCCGCGCCACCGTCCCGGGGGCGAGGCCGAACTCCTCGGTCCGGCCGGCCGCTCCGCGCTCGGCGGGCCGGGGCCGGTCGGTGGGCAGCTCCAGCAGGGCGGGGGCGCCGTCCAACTGCTGCTTCCAGTAGGTCAGGTGCTCCTCGTAGGAGGTGCCGAGCTCCTCCTCGGCACAGTCGGCGTACTGCACGGTCAGCTCCGGCAGCCGGGCCTGCCCGCCCCGCACCGCCGCGCCGTACAGCTCGGCGAGCTCGCGCTCGAAGACCTCGGCGGACCAGCCGTCCCAGACGATGTGGTGGACGGTGAACAGCACCGTGGTGCGCTCGTCGGCGAGCCGGAAGGCCTCGGCGCGCAGCAGCGGGCCGGCGGCCAGGTCGAAGGGCTCGGCGCAGCGGGCGGCGAGCAGGTCCTCCAGGCGCTCCTCCTGCCCGGGGCCGCCGAGCGGGCGCAGGTCGGTCACGGCGAGCGGCACGGCGAGGCGGTGGTGCACCTGCTGGCGGGGGCCGTCGGGGTGCAGCGCGAAGGTGGTGCGCAGCGTCTCGTGCCGGGCCGTGACGGCGTCCAGCGCGCGCTGGAGCAGGGCGAGGTCGAGCGGGCCGGTGACGTCGAGGGTCCAGGGGGTGCAGTAGGTGACGGCCTTCGGGTCGAGGCGGTCGAGGAACCAGAGGCCGCGCTGCAGCCCCGAGACGGGCGCGGTGCGCGCCGGGCGGTCGGACGGGCTCACGGCCTCGTTCCCTTCGTGTGCGGTGCGGCCCGTCATCGGGCGGCCAGCCGTTCGGCGATGGCGCTCACGGTCCGGGCCCGGAACACCAGTTGCGGGGGGACGCGGCTGCCGGTCTCCCGGGACAGCCGCATCGCGACCCGGACGGCGGCCAGCGAGTTGCCGCCGATCCGGAAGAAGTTGTCCTCGCGGCCGACCTCGGCGAGGTCGAGCACCTCGCGCATCGCCTCGGCGACCAGGCGTTCGGCCTCGGTCAGCGGGTCGGCGGCCCCGGTGGCCCCGGAGCCGTCGGCTGCCCCCGTGGCGTCGGTGGCCCCGGCCGCGTCGGCGGCCCGGCGGCCGGCCGGGGCGGGCAGCGCCCTGCGGTCCACCTTGCCGTTGTGGTTGAGCGGCAGGGCGTCCAGGACGTCGAGGGTCGCGGGCACCATGTGCTCGGGCAGCAGGGCGGCCAGGTGGTCGAGCAGCGCGTCCGGGACGGGGGCGCCGGCGGCGACGGTCACGTAGGCGGCGAGCCTGCGGTCGCCCGGGGCGGGCTCGTGGACGGCGACGGCGGCCTCCCGGACGGCCGGGTGGCGGGTGAGCGCGTCCTCGATCTCGCCGGGCTCGACCCGGAAGCCGCGGATCTTCACCTGGTCGTCGATCCGGCCGGTGACCTCCAACAGGCCCTCGGCGTCGAGGTGGCCGAGGTCCCCGGTGCGGTAGAGGCGCTCGCCGGGGGCGCCGTACGGGGAGGCGACGAAGCGTTCGGCGGTGAGGCCGGGCCGGCCGAGGTAGCCGTGGGCGAGACCGCCGCCGGTGGCGTACAGCTCGCCGGTCGTGCCGGGCTCGACGGGGCGCAGCCGCTCGTCCAGGACGAGGACGCCCTTGCCGTTCAGCGGGACTCCGATCGGGACGGAGGCACCGGCGGTGTCGGCGGGGCCGACCCGGTGGCAGGTGGTCAGACCGAGGCTCTCCACCGGGCCGTAGCCGTTGGCCACCGCCAGGCCCGGGTAGGCCTCCAGGGCCTTGGCCACGTGGGTGACGGAGGCCCGCTCGCCGGCGGTGAAGGCCAGCTTGAGGCCGTCGTAGGTCTCCGGGAACTCCTCCAGCAGGAAGTTGAACAGGCTGGCGGAGAGCTGGAGCTGGGTGACGCCGTGGCGGCGGGTCAGCTCGGCGATGGTCTGCGGGTCCGGGCGCTGGCCGGGCTGGAGGACGCAGGTGCCGCCGAAGCAGAGCGCGCCGTACAGCTCCAGGGCGAAGGCGTCCCAGGAGACCGGCGAGCACTGCAGCCAGACCTCCTCGGGTCCGAAGCGGGCGTAGTCCTGGCCGAGGTAGGTGGTGGTGAGCGCGCGGTGCGGGACGGCGACGCCCTTGGGGCGGCCGGTGGAGCCGGAGGTGAACATCACGCAGGCGAGGTCGGCGCCCCCGACCGGCAGGCCGAGGTCGTGCCCCGCGTACCGGGCGAGTTCGGCGGCCGAGGCGTCCAGGTCCACCTGCCGCCCGACCGGGAAGGGCACGGTGGCGCGCCGGTGGGTGACCACCGTGGCGGCACCGGTGTCGGCGACCGCGCCGGCCAGCCGCTCGGCCGGGAAGTCCGGGTCGAGCAGGGTGTAGGCGGCGCCGGCCTTGAGGGCCGCCAGCAGGGCGACGACCAGCTCCGGCCCGCGCTCGGCCAGCACCGCGACGGTGTCGCCGCGCCCGATGCCGAGGCCCGTCAGGTGCCGGGCGAGCCGGTTCGCGGCGGTGTTCAACTCGCCGTAGCCGACGGTCCGTTCGCCGGAGATCAGGGCGACGGCCCGCGGGTCGCGGGCGGCCCGCGCCTCGAACAGGGCGTGCACCGGCACCTCGACGGCGGCGGCCAGGGTGCCCAGCCACTCCTCGCACAGGCCGGCCATGGTGTCCGGGGCGAAGAGGTCGCTGTCGTACTCGAAGCGGCCGGTGAAGCCGGTGCCCAGGTCGTCCACCGAGACGGACAGGTCGAAGCGGGAGACCGGGTTGGAGTGCAGGGCCCGGGTGACCTCGTACCCGCCCACCGTGAACGGCCGGGGGTCCAGCGGGTGCAGCTCCAGCAGCACCTGGCAGAGCGGGTTGCGGTCCTCGGGGCGCTCGTCGAGCACGGCGCCCGCGATGTCGTCGAAGGGCACCTCCTGGTGGCGGTAGCCGCCGATCGACACCTCGCGCACGTGCCGGACGAGCTCGCGGAAGGAGGCGCCCTCCTCCAGCCTCAGCCGCAGCGGCAGCAGGTTGACGAAGTAGCCGATCAGGCCGTCGAGTTCGGCCCGGCCGCGGACGTTCACCGGCGAGCCGAGCACCAGGTCGCGCTGACCGGACCGGCGGTGCAGGGTGAGAGCCAGCCCGGCCAGCAGCACCATGAACGGGGTGGCGTCCTCGCTGCGGGCGAGCGCCCGGACGGCCTCGGCCACCGGGCCGGGCATGGCGAAGCGGTGGAAGGCGCCGCGGAAGGCCTGCTCCTCGGGCCGGGGCCGGTCCGGCACCAGCGCGTCGGCGGTCGGAGCGTCGCGCAACTGCTCGCGCCAGTATTCCAGTTGCCGCTCGGCGGTGTCGTCCTGGTACTGCCAGGCGGCGTAGTCGCCGTACTGGACGGCGAGCTCCGGCAGCTCGGCCGGCCGACCCTCGGCCGAGGCGGCGTACAGCTCCTGGAGTTCGGCCTCCAGCACGGCCAGCGAGCCCTCGTCCCAGACGATGTGGTGCAGGAGCAGCAGCAGCGTGGTCGCCCCGTCGGCCCGGAAGACCCGGGCCCGCACCAGCGGCCCCCGCTCCAGGTCGAAGGGCTCCAGCGCGGCCTCGGCGACCAGCGCGTCCACCTGCTCGGCGGTGGTCTCGGTGAGCGTGAACGGCAGTTCCACGAAGGGGTGGACGACCTGGCGCGGACCGTCCTCGGCGAGCTCGAAGGTCGTCCGCAGGCTCTCGTGCCGCTCGACCACCCCGGCCAGCGCCCGCCGCAGCAGCTCGGCGTCGACCGGCCCGGAGAAGCGGAACACCCAGGGCACCACGTAGGTCGGCGCGTCCGGGTTCCACTGGTCGAGGAACCACAGCCCGCGCTGGAACTTGGACAGCGGGGCCTGGGCGGCACCGGAGCGGACCGGGGCCGGGCGCGCGCCGCCGGACGCGGAGGTCACCGCGGCGGCGAACTCGGCCAGCGTCGGCGCGTCGAAGATGGTGTACGGCGACACCATGCCGAAGACGTCGAAGACCCGGCCCACCACCCGCACGGCCGTCAGCGAATCGCCGCCCAGGTGGAAGAAGTTGTCGTCGGCGCCGACCTCCGGCACCCCGAGCACGTCCGCCCAGACCGCCGCGATCAGCTGCTCGGCGGGGGTCCGCGGCGGGCGGCCGGCCGGCTTGCCCTGCGGCGCGGTCCGCGGCTCGGGCAGCGCCCCGCGGTCCACCTTGCCGCCGGCCGTCAGCGGGAAGGCGTCCAGCGCGGTGAGCGTCGCCGGGACCATGTGCTCGGGCAGCCGCTCGGCCAGCCAGGCCCGGGCCTCGGCGTACCCCGGCGCGGCGCCGGTGACGTACGCGGCCAGCCGGCCCTCGTGCGCCACCACGACGCAGCCGGTGACGCCGGGGTGACCGGCCAGCACCTGCTCGATCTCGCCCGGCTCGACCCGGAAGCCGCGGATCTTCACCTGGTGGTCGCCGCGGCCGAGGAACTCCAGCGGGCCGTCCTCGGCGGCGCGGCGCACCAGGTCGCCGGTGCGGTACATCCGGGCCCCGCGGGCCCCATCGGCCGCCGCGAACGGGTCGGCGACGAAGCGGCCGGCGGTGAGGCCGGGACGGCCGAGGTAGCCGGAGGCCAGCAGCGGCCCGCCGACGTACAGTTCGCCCGCCTCGCCGGGCGGCACCGGCCGCAGCCGCCCGTCCAGCACGTGGAGGCGGCGCGCGCCGACCGCGGTGCCGATCGGCACCCGGGCGGCGGGCTGCTCCGGCGTGCCGTCGAGCCGGTGGGTGGTGGCGGTGACCACGGTCTCGGTGGGGCCGTAGGCGTTCAGCAGCGGCACCCCGGTCGCCGACCACCAGGCGGCGGCGGTGGCGGGCTCCAGCTTGTCGCTGCCGGAGATCATCAGCCGCAGGGTGCGCGGCACCCGGCCGCCCAGGGCCGCCACCACGTCCTGGAAGTAGCCCGCGGCCAGGTTGGCGACGGTGACGCCCTCGGCGTCCAGCAGGTCCAGCAGCGCGGCCGGGGCCAGGAGCCGCTGCTCCGGCAGGACCAGGCAGGCCCCGGCGGACAGCGCGCCGAGCACCTGCTCGACGGCCACGTCCACGGTCGGACGGGCGAACTGCAGCACCACGTCCCGCTCGGTCAGGCCGAAGGTCTCGACGACACCGGCCAGGTGGCCGGCCAGGGCGGCGAGCGGCACGTGCACGCCCTTGGGGCGGCCGGTGGTGCCGGAGGTGTAGATGACGTAGCCGGCGCCGGCGTTCCCGCCCGGCCCTGCGCCGATCTCGGTGAGCTCCTCCCCGTCCAGGGCGAGGTGGGCCCCGGCGTCCTCCGCGATCCAGCGGTTGCGCTCCTCGGGGGCCTCCCCGTCCAGCGGCAGGTAGGTGGCGCCGGCCCGCAGCGCCGCGAGCAGCGCGACCACGTGGTCCAGCCGGTCGCGGCCGGTCACGGCGACCGTCCGGCCGGGGGCGAGCCGGGCGGCGAGGGCGGCGGTCAGGCCGTCCAGCTCCCGGTAGTCGACCGTCCGGCCGCCGGCCCGGACGGCCGGCCGCTCCGGAAAGCGGGCGACGGCGGAGGCGAACGGCGCGAAACCGGGCGCCGTGAATTCGGTGGGGAAACCGCGCGAGGACATCATCCAACCCCAGATCGTGAGAGAAATCGGCGACGAAAGCGACGATAGGGGGAATTCGACGGCCCTATCGGCAGAATGAGCGGAAGGAAATCGGCAGTTTCATCATGCCGCTTTCCAGGCAGGCCAGGGCTACCGGCCGAGGGTGTTTCAGGAATTCTCGGGGGACCAGACGTCCGCCCCGTCCAGGGCCTCGGGGGAGTATTTCCCGAGCGAACTGATCAGCAGTCTCAGTTCCAGCGCCAGGCATTCCGCGAAACGGTGCAGACCGGATTCCCGGTCCTCCGCGACGGCGAGCAGCGCCGCCCGCCCGAGGCCCACCGCACGGGCCCCCAGCGCCAGGCTCTTGACCGCCCGGGCGCCTTCCCAGATCCGCCCGGAGACCAGCAGGGAGGGCGGCGGCGCGGCCGCCAGCCGGCGCAGGCACTCCGCCAGCGGCAGGCCGACGTGCGGCAGGAACACCCCCGGCGCCCAGCCGGTGCCGCCCTCGGCGCCGTCCACCACGACGGCGTCCGCTCCGGCCTCGTGCGCCACCCGGGCGGCCTCGGCCACGTCCCGGCCGGGGTAGAGCTTCACCCAGATCCGCACCCGCGGGTAGTTGTTGCGCATCAGCCGGATCTGCTGGCGCAGGATCTCCGCGGTGAAGGTGCCCGGGGTGGCGGCGCGCAGCACCCGGCCGTCGCCGAACAGCGGGTCCAGCCCGAAGCGGTCGCCGAGCGCGGCGGCGGCTTCCGCGTCCAGCACGGTCATCCCGCCCAGGCCCGGCTTGGCCCCCTGGCCGACCTTCAACTCGAAGGCCAGCCGCCCGGATTCGAGCAGCGGCAGGGCGGCCGGATCGCTGTGGACGAGGTTCCACACCTCGGCGTCGGCGTCCTCGGTGCTCTGCTGCACGGCCACGCCGCCCAGCCCGTCCGGGAGTTGCTCTCCGTAGGCGCGCAGCCGGCCGAGCAGGGTGCGGTCGGCCGCCTCGCCGAGCCGGCCGTAGCCGTTGACCGGCACCACGTTCTCGCCGATCACCATCGGGATCCCGAGCGCCCCGGCCTGCCGGCTCAGGGCCAGCCCGAGGTCACCGCCGGCCGCCCGGGTGGAGCCGGTCGCGGACACGTAGACCGGCAGAGCCGAGGCGAACCCGCCGATGGCGGTGGCGAGTTCGACGTCCCGGTAGTCGGGTTCGCGGCCGAGGTCGATCAGCTTGGCGAGCCGCTGCGGCAGGAACAGCGGCGGGACGATCCGCAGGGCGTCGAGCGTGTCGTTCGGCGCGGGCTCCCCGGGCCGGCCGGCGCCGAACAGCACCCGCCCGTACTCCTCGGCGGGCGGGAACGCCGCGGCCGCGCCGACGCGGGCCCGCCGCCGGACCTCCTCCTCCGGAAAGCCGGGCGCGGTCAGGTCCTGCACGGCGGCGTCCGCCTCGCTGCGCTCCCTCACGGTGACACCACCCCGGCGACCTTGGGGAACGCGCTGGCCTGCCAGACGGCGTCCAGCCCGGCGACGTACCGGGTGAGCCGCTCGACCCCGATGCCGAAGCCCGCGCTGGCCGGCACGCCCTCGCGCACCAGGTCCAGGTACCAGCGGTACTTCTGCGGGTTCTCGCCGGTCTCCCGCATCCGGGTGACGATCTCCGCGTAGTCGTTGGTGCGCTGGCTGCCGCTGCACAGCTCGCCGTAGCCCTCGGGCGCGAGCAGGTCGAAGTTCCGCAGCAGGCCCGGGTCCTCCGGGTGCTCGCGGTCGTAGAAGCCGCGCGAGCCCTTCGGGTAGTCGGTGACGAAGAACGGCCGGTCGCGCCGGGCCGACAGCAGTGCCTCGCCCTCCCAGTCGAGTTCGGCGTCGGAGCTCTGCGGGTGCCCGATGCCCTGGAGTTCGGCGACCGCCTCGGCGTGCCGGACGCGGCCGAAGGAGCCCTTCAGCAGCTCGGCGAAGGCCTGCGGGTCCCGGCCGAGTTCGGCGAACTCCTTGGGCAGCTCGCGCACCGTGCTGTCGACCATGTGCACCACCAGCTCCTCGGCCAGCTGGACGGCGTCGTCCCGGCTCGCGCCGGCGACCTCCACGTCCAGCTGGTGGAACTCGGCCAGGTGCCGGCTCGTCCCGGCGGTCTCCAGCGGCTCCAGCCGGACGTTCGGGGCGATGCAGAAGATCTTGTCGAAGGCGAGCAGCGAGGCCTGCTTGTACAGGATCGCGCTGGTCATCAGCTTGTAGCGGTGGCCGTAGAAGTCGATGTCCACCTGCTTGGAACCGCGCGCACCGGGGTCGGTGACCGGGCCGATGATCGGCGGCAGCAGCTCGGTGAAGCCCCGGCCGCGCAGGAACTCGCGGGCGGCGGCGAGCAGCTGCTGCTGGATCCGCAGGGCGCTGCGGGTGGTCGGGGCGGTCAGGTGCCGGCCCGGATCGACCGGGGGCGGGGGCGTGGTGTCGGGCATGGTCGGGGTCCTGTTCTCTCGGGTGGTCCGTGGCCCGCCGTCAAAGGCGCGGGCGGTCGTCGGTGGTGGAGCGGCGGGCGGGCGGGGGTGCTGGAACGACGGGCGGGCGGGCCGGGCGTCGCGGCCCGGCGGGCGGCTCAGCGCGCCACCGGCAGGCCCCGGGCGGCGGACGCCGCCGCGGAGGCGGCCGCGTACTCGGCCCGGCCGTCGTAGCCGCGCCGGACGTGGGAGAGGGCGGCCAGCAGCCCGGCCGAGCCGAGGATCGGCGCCCGGCCGCGCTCGACGAGCCCCGCGATCGGCATCGAGCCGACACCGGACCAGTGCAGCCGGCCGTCCGGGCCCAGCGAACTGCCCGTCCGCCCGGCGTTGTCGGGGTGCAGGCAGTACGGCACGTCCAGGTAGCCGGCCGCGAACGCCCGCACCAGGGCCCGGCCGACGTCGGCGTCCAGGTCGAGCACCGCGCCGATCAGCGCCCTGGCCTCGGCCTCGATCCCGGTGTCCGGCGCGGCGACGGGTCGTGGCCGGCCCCGCTCCGCGGCGGCGGCCGCGGCGGCGGTCTCCAGCGCCCGGACGTTCTCGGCGACGGTGGGGATGCGGTGCGCCTCCGCCGTGGTCTTGACGATCAGCCGGGCCGCGCCGCCGCGCACCGCGAGCCGCGCCGCGTCCTCCAGCAGCAGCCGCGCGCCGCCGGGCGAGCGCGGGTACACGCCCATGTACGCGTACACCACGAGGTGCCGGTCGACGTCCGCGAGCAGCTCCCCCGCGATCCGGCCGAGCGCGGCCAGCGCCTCCTCGTCCTGGCGGGCGTTGGCCTGCTGGGCGTAGCTGAGCGAGATGCTGCGCAGCCCGTTCTGACGGAAGAACAGCGCCTCCAGCACACTGATGGCGATCAGCAGCGAGGGCGGGCAGAGCTGTCCCATCATGCAGCCGCCGAACGTCTCCAGGTGCGGCTCGGCACCGAACTCCCGGACGGAGGCGAGGATTTCGCAGCTGCGCCGCCAGCGCGCCACCGCCTCGTGCAGCGGGGTGCGGCCGTACGGCAGGCAGTAGGAGACCGGTCCGCCCTCGGTGGCGTCCAGGCCGGCCGCCAGCAGCGCCTCGACGATCCGCTCCGGCGCGGCCGAGCCGTGCCGGACCTGCACCGGGAAGCCCGCGTCCGCGACCCCGCGCAGCACCTCCCGGGTGACCTCGACCGGATGGGTGACGATCGGGTAGCCGTTGAGGCCCGCCCCGGCGGCCAGGGCGCGCCGCGCGGCGTCGAGGTCGCCGGTGCGGGTGTAGCTGTCCAGGGTGATGGTGCCGACGGTGACGGCGGCCGCCCCCCGGGTGGCGAGCAGGCCCTCCCGCATCACGGCCGCCCGCGCCATGCCCATCCGGGGCTGGACCACCAGCGCGCCGGCCTCGGCGGCCTGCGCCACGAACGCGCCGAAGCCCGCCCGGGCGGGGCCCGTCACGGCGGAGCCCGTCACCACAGGTTCCGTCACAGCAGGACCCCGGAGCGCAGTCCGCCGACGAACTCGCGGAACCCGGCCACCGCAGCGCCCTCCTCGAAGACCGCGTCGAAGCCGGCCGCCAGCAGCGTCCGCTCGCGGTCGGGGTCGTCGGCCCCGGCGATGCCGAGCTTGCCGCCGATGACGGTCGGGGTGCGCCGCAGTTCCGGGCAGGCGCGGAGGGCCTCGATCACCCGCAGACCCTCCTGGAAGCCGTGCCCGTTGACGCTGCTGATCACGATCAGGTCCGGTTCGATCCGGCGGCATTCGGAGATCAGCAGCGCGTCCGGGACGCACGCGCCCAGATTCGTCACCCGGTGGCCCGACTCCTCCAGCAGGAACTGGAGGAAGACCAGGTTCCAGGTGTGCGAATCCGAGGCCGTCGTCGTCACGACGACGTCCAGACCGTTCTGTTCGGCGTTTCCGTGCTCCACGACTCAGCCCTCATCGGTAGAGATCCTCGATGGCGTTCCGGCGCGTTCCCGCGGCGGTCCGGCCCCACGGAGAACGCTAGGAACGATCGGGCCCGGCAAGCGGCAGCTCCTGCGGCATTAAGCGGCAGAATCGGCAGCCGTTCGACGCGTCGCGGTCGGCCCCCACCGGCCCGCACCGGATCGTCGGCGGTCGGCGGTCAGCCCGCGACGGCCAGCAGCGGTCCGTCCCCCGCCGGCCCCATCCGGATCCCGGGCTCCTCCCGGACGAGGCGCCGGCACAGGTTGAGCACCGTGAAGCGCACGCCGTCCCGGGCGGGCACGCTGCGGATCAGCCCGCGCGACAGCAGTTCGTGCACCGTGGCCAGGCAGGCCTGCAGCGTCCAGCCGCTGCGGACCACCGCGTCCTCCCCCGACCAGTCCCCCGGCTCGTCCACGAGCACCTCCAGCAGGGCGCGCTGGCGCTCCGTCAGCCGCCGGATCGCCGGCTCCACCTCGTCCCGCAGGTCACCGCGCGCGCCGAACACCACGGGCGGCGCCGCGAGCGTGAACGGGACGACCGCCAGCCCGGCCACCAGCTGGGAGGTGGACTGCACCAGCGCCCACCCCGCCGCGCGCTCCAGCGCACCCGGCAGACCGTCCAGGCGGCGGCAGAGCTCCGCGACGGCGGGCGCCTCGGAGCGCTCCAGGGTGTAGCCGGGGCGCAGCCGGCACAGGTGCGAGAGCAGCAGCCGGACGGCCCCGACCTGTGCCAGCGCCTCCGGTTCGGCGTCGAGTTCGGGGGCCGGGACGGGCAGCGGCGCGAGCGGGATGACCTGTCCCCCGGGCAGCGGCCGGGCCTCCCGGGCGGTGATCAGCACCCGCAGCCCGGGGCAGCGGTGGAACAGCCCGTCCAGCTGCCCGGCGTCCACCCCGCCGTCGGCGCCGTCCAGCACCAGCAGGGCGGGCCGCGCGCCGATGTCCCGGGCGAGGTCGTCCAGCGGCGCGCGCCAGGGGTGCGGGCCGCCGCCGCAGTCCACCCAGCGCACCGACCAGCGGACGGCCAGGTGCAGCCGGCGGGCCACCTCCAGGGCGAGCCGGGTCTTGCCGACCCCGCCCAGGCCCACCAGCGAGACCAGCCGGTCCCCGTGCACGGCGAAGGCGTCGGCCAGCACCTCGGCCTCCATGTCCCGGCCGACGATCGCCCCGCGGGCCACCGGCGGGGCGGCCGGCTCGGCCACCGGCTCGTCCGCGAGCGGGTGCCGGCGGGCGGCCTCCTCGAAGTCCGTCCGGCTCCGGCCCTCCAGCCGCAGCGCGTCCGCCAGCAGCCGGACGGTCTCGTTGCGGGGCCGGCGCACCCGGCCGCTCTCCATGTCCCGGATCGCCCGCACGCTCAGGGTCGCGTGATCGGCCAGGCACTGCTGGGTCAGCCCGACCCGCTCGCGCCGTAGCCGCAGCAGCTCGCCGAAGCCCGCCGCCGTTCTCACCGCTTGCACCGACTGCCCGCCGTCCATGCCTCGTCTGCCCTTCGTGGTCCGGACTCCTCCTGGCGTCGGGACCGGTGGCGGCCTCAGCTCCGGGCGCCCGCACGGCCCGTGGTCCGGCCGTACGGGACCCGGCGATCAGGCTGTGGCCTCCGACCGGTTCCCTCCGGTTCCCGATGCTCCTGGCTCGCCGTCTACGCCCGATCAACGGCCGATCACCGGCCCCACCCACGACCTTCACCCGGGCCTCACAGGCCGTCCCGCCGCCCGTCGGGGCCGGACGGGGGCCCCTCGCCGGGACGGCCGCGGCGGGGCGGCGCCGACTCTCCCGGTGCGCACGCAGCGGCCCGGACCTCGGCGGATGCCGGGATCCGGGCCGGTGGCGCGGGTCAGGGACGGGCCTGCGCGGAGGTCATTCGGCCGCCGCCTTGAGGCCGCCGTGGCACAGCCCCCAGATGATGAGGGCGTCGATCGCGATCAGGACGATCGCCCACGCCGGGTAGTAGGGCAGCCACAGGAAGTTGGCGATCATTCCCAGGCCGGCGAGGGCGACACCGAAGATCCGGGCCCAGAGGGCGCCGCTGAAGACCGCGATGCCCGCCACGACGATCAGGACGCCGATGATGAGGTGGATCCACCCCCAGCCCGCGCTGTTCAGCGAGTACGCGTAGTTGCGGGTGACGACGACCAGGTCGTCCTTGGCGATGGCGGAGATCCCCTCGAAGACCGCCATGAGACCGCCGGTGATCAGCATGACCCCCGCGAAGATGGTCCACCCGGACGCGTACGGGTGCCGCTGGGGCTGGGGGATCTGGCTGCTGCCGACTCCACTGACGCTGCTCGTCATGACGGTGACTCCTTCGATGGCAACCGCCTCGCGGACCGCGGTAGGCGGGAGGGTGGAACAGAAGTCCTACGTTCACGGTAGAACCGGATCCCCGTCCTGTCGTGGCGTCGTACCGGCCGCGGCCGTGGCCCGGACAGCCCTGGTGGAGCCCTTTCAGCCCTCCTCCCGGGGGTTCTCGGTGCCGCCGCCCCCGGACGCCCCGCCCCCTTCGGGCGCACCGACCCCGCCCCCTCCGGACGCATCGGCCCCGCCGGGCGCACCGCCCCGTCCTGGGCCGGCGACCCGTCCGGAGGCGGCGAGCAGGGCCAGGACGGCGAGGAGCACGAGGAGCACCAGGACGAGCAGCAGCACGGTCAGCACCGTCGGGTGGTTCCAGAGGGCGAACACCAGGGCCACGATCAGCAGCGCCGCGAGGGCGAGCCAGCGGCGGTGGGCGTCGGTCCAGATTCCGGCCCGTCCGGTGTGCACGCCGTGCGCGCCGCCCCAGCCGGCGACCGAGTCGGCGGCGTGGTCGGCCCCGCCGCGCACGGCCCGCGGCAGCCGTCCCGCCCCGGAGAGGTAGGCGCCGAGCGCGACCACCACGCCCAGGACGACGAGGGTGCGCAGGCTGACCCTCAGGAACCTCACCAGTGTGTCGAAGACCGCGGCCGCGGCGTCCCGGGACTGCACGGCGGGCGGCAGGTGGTCGAGGTAGTAGTGCCGGGCGATCACCAGAGCGATCGCCACCACCAGGCCGGCCCCCGCCGCGCCGAGCGCCGTGGACACCAGGGCCCGGCGCCGGCGCCGTGCCAGCAGGACACCGACCAGACCGATCACCACGGTGATCACCGGCAGCCAGTTGCCCAGCACGTCCAGCGCGTGCGCGGCGCCGCGGACCTTGGCCAGCTTGTCGGACTGGAACAGCACCAGCTGCTTGTTCACCTCCGGGATCTTCTCGGCCGGGGTCAGCCCTGCGGCCACCAACTGGTCCTTCAGCTGGTCCACGGCCTTCCCGACGTCGAGGGTGACCGTGCCGTCGCTGACTCCGACCGCGCCGCGGCCGTGTCCGGTCAGGGCCTGGACCACGGCCGTGTGGGCGGCGCGGTTCGCCTGCGTCCAGACGGTGTCGAAGGCGTCGCTCTGCACGACCTTGGTCGCCGCCTTGGAGACCACCTGGTCCACCGCGTCGTCGATCTTGGGCCCCAGCGACTTGACGGCGGACGCGGCCCGGGGCGGCAGGCCCTGCGACTGCAGCCAGGAGGCCAGGTCGGAGGCGACCTCCGGGCCGTTCACCTTCACGTCCACCGCCTGGGTGATCCGCTTGACCGCGGCGTCCTGGATCGCGGGGTTGGTGGCCAGCGGCGCGACCGTGCTGACGTACCGGTCGGTGTCCAGCGCGATGTCGTGCACCCAGACGGTGAGCAGCGAGACCGGCACCAGGATGCAGGTCAGCGTGATCAGCACGGCCGAGACGGTGCTCCTGACGATCCGGCCCGCCCGGGAGGGGTGCCGGGGCCCGGCGGTGGCGCCTCCGTTCACCGGTCCGCCCGTCGGGGGCTCGGACGGCTGGGGTTCACTCGGCCCGTTCAACGGCCCTCCCGGCATTCGCTGCGCGGCCACGGCGCCGCTGGACACCATTCACGCCGCAGGAGCCCCCGCCCGGCACCCCGGGCTGGGCCACCCGGACGAGGAGCGCGACCCGGCCGCCCACTCTCCGCCCGGTCCGGGGCGTGCCCGGCACCGGGCCGCCGCCTCACCCCGGACAGGTGATCCGCCGGCGCCCCGGCGGCCCCTACGGTCGGTACCAGCGGCCGGCCCGCCGGGCCGGGCGAGGGACTCCCCCGAAAGGAGCACCGCCATGGCCGAGGACGTCCTCGCCGAGACCGGGCCCATCGACTACGTGGTGGTCGAGTTCCCCGGCAACCGGATGACCGGGGAAGCGCTCCCGCTGCTGGTCGACCTGGTGGAACGGAATGTGATCCGCATCCTGGACTTCGCGTTCGTGCGCAAGGACGCCGACGGCACCGTCACGGGCATGGAGATCGCCGATTTCGACGGCGACGGCCGACTGGACCTGGCCGTCTTCGAGGGCGCCGGGTCGGGACTGCTCGACGCCGGCGACCTGAGCGAGGCCGCCGGGGTCATCGAGCCCGGCAACTCGGCCGGTGTGCTCATCTACGAGAACACCTGGGCCGCCCCGTTCGCCACCGCCCTGCGCCGGGGCGGCGCCCGGGTGGTCGCCAGTGGCCGGGTGCCGATGCCGGAGCTGCTGCACTCCCTGGACGAGCTGGACGGTACCGAAGGGACGACCTGACGGACGCGCCGGGCGGGCGCCGTCTCCGGGCCGTCCGCCACCGCGCGAAGCCACCGGAACGCGAAGCCGCCGGAACGCGAAGCCACCGAGATCCGAAGCCACCGAGAGGAGTACGCGTCATGCCTGGACTGCTGCGCGGTGTCGCGCGCACCGCCGTCGTCGCCGGAACGGCGACCGCCGTGTCCAACCGGGTGTCCCGTCGCCAGGCGGGCCGCTGGGCGCACCAGGAGGAGATGGCCGAACCCGCGCCGCCGCCCCCGCCGCCGGCTCCCGCCGCACCCGCCGCGCCCGCCCCGCCGGGGATGGACGCGAAGATCTCCCAGCTGCAGCAGCTGGCGCAGCTGAAGGAGCAGGGAGTCCTCACCGAGGAGGAGTTCGCCACGCAGAAGCAGCGGCTGCTGGCCGGCTGACACCGTCGGCACGGTACGGAGCACCGTCGGCACGGCGCCGAGGACGGTCGGCACGGCGGGCGGCCCCACCCGCCGCGGGTGGCTCAGTGCCCGACGGCGACCTTGGCCGCCACGATGACCAGACCCAGGAGCAGGTTGACCACTCCCTCGGCGGCGATCTGGCGCGGCGAGGCGCCCGCCCGGCGGGCGCCCAGCGTCGCCCAGGCCACCTGCTGCGCCACGGCGACACCGAGGGCGAGCCAGGCGTTCTCCCCCGCCCCCAGCCACGGGCTGACCAGCACCGCCAGGGCGGGCAGCGCCGACGCCTCGACCAGCGGCCATTCGTGCCGGCCGACCTCGCGCACCTGGCTCCAGGTGACCTGGCGGCCGGCCTCGCGCTCCCCCGCCACCAGCGCGTAGACGTGCGCGATCCAGAACACGATCCCGGTGATCACCAGCAGCAGGATGAGCGACAGCCGGGGGTGCGGTTCGGTGAGGCTGGAGGCCGCGATCACGGAGGCGGCGAGCATCGAGCCGTACACCGCTCCGGCGTAGTCGGTCCGCTTCCGGATTCCGCCCCGGGCCGGGTCGCGCGGGGCGGGGGCAGGACCGCGGGACGTTGTCACGACGCCTGCTCCCGTCATCGCCGCGGAGACGGCCGTTGGGGTCCGTCGCGGCCATCATCACCCGCGCCGCGGGTTCCGGCACGGCCGCGGTCACCCACGCCGGGTGACCCGGGCTCCGGCCACCGCCCCTAGCGTGAGGGGAAGGATGTTTCCCTGGTCGTCCGCCGAGGAGCTCGCCTTGAACCCCTACCCCCCGATCGCCGAGCACGGGGTCATCGGCGACCTCCAGACCGCCGCGCTCGTGGCCACCAGCGGCGACATCGACTGGTGGTGCGCCCCCCGCTTCGACTCCCCGAGCCTGTTCGCCTCCCTGCTGGACCACGCCGAGGGCGGCCGGTGCGGGCTCGCCGTCGACCGGGACGCGGTGCCCGACGCGCAGGTGAAACAGCTCTACCTCGCCGATACGGCCATCCTGATCACCCGCTTCCTCGCCCCGCAGGGGGTGGCCGAGGTCGTCGACTTCATGATCCCCGACACCTCCGCGACCCCGAGCGACCGGCACCGGATCATCCGCACCGCCCGGGTGGTGCGCGGACGGGTGCCCTTCCTGCTGGAGTGCCGGCCGCGCTTCGACTACGGCCGGGCCTCCCACCGGCTCACCCTGACGGACGAACGCTGCGCGGTGCTCCGCGGCCCGGACCAGGAACTGTGCGTGCAGGCCACCGGCCCCGTCGTGCTCCACCCCGACGGCTCCGACGTGACCGCGCGGTTCACGCTGGACGCGGGAGAGATGGCCACCGTGCTCCTCACCGCCCGGCCGGCCGGCGCCGCCGCTACCGCCGCGCCCACCGAAGCGGAGCACCTCGCCACCTTCGACGCCTGCCGGGAGTTCTGGTACGGATGGCTCAAGTCCTCCAGTTACCACGGCCGTTGGCGTCAGATGGTGGACCGCTCGGCGATCACGCTCAAGCTCCTCAGCTACCACCCGACCGGGGCGATGATCGCCGCCGCGACGATGGGGCTGCCGGAGCAGATCGGCGGGGAACGGAACTGGGACTACCGCTACACCTGGATCCGGGACGCCTCGCTCTCCGTCCGCACCCTCATCGGCCTCGGCTTCCACGACGAGGCGCGCGCCTTCCGCCGCTGGGTGCGGGACCGGATCGAGGCCGCCGGCTCCGGGGGAGAACGGCTCCAGATCATGTACCGCATCGACGGTGACCCCCACCTGACCGAGGAGTCCCTCACCCAGTGGGAGGGCTACCGCGGCTCGTCCCCGGTGCGCGCCGGGAACGCCGCCGCCGACCAGCTCCAGCTCGACATCTACGGCGAAGCCGCCTACGCGTTCGCCGCCGACGAGAGCGACATGGGGGCACTGCGCGGCTGGGCGGCGTTCCGCGGGCTCATGGACTGGCTGACGGAACAGTGGGACCGCCCGGACGAGGGCATCTGGGAGACCCGCGGCGGACGCAAGGACTTCACCTACAGCCGCCTGATGTGCTGGGTGGCCTTCGACCGCGCCGTGCGCATCGCCCGCCGGTTCGCCCGCCCCGCGGACCTCGACCGCTGGGCTTCCGAGCGCGACGACATCCTGCGCCAGATCGTGCAACGCGGCTGGAGCCCCGAGCGCGAGGCCTTCACCCAGCACTACGGCACCGACGTCCTGGACGCCTCGCTGCTGCTGATGCCCAAGGTCGGCTTCCTCTCCCCCACCGATCCGTCCTGGCTGTCCACCCTCGACGCCATGGACCGGGAACTGGTCCAGGACAGCCTGGTCTACCGCTACGACCCGGCCGCCTCCCCCGACGGGCTGAGCGGCTCCGAGGGCACCTTCAACCTCTGCACCTTCCTCTACGTCGAGGCCCTGGCCCGGGCCGGGCGGGTCGACCGGGCCCGCTACGCGTTCGACAAGATGCTCACCTACGCCAACCACGTCGGCCTGTTCGCCGAGGAGATCGGCCCGTCCGGCGAGCAACTGGGCAACTTCCCCCAGGCGTTCACCCATCTCGCCCTCATCGACGCGGCACTCGCCCTCGACGAGGAACTCGACCGCCACGGGGCCTCCTGAGGGGGACGCGGGATGACCTCCACCGTCACCACCGCCGCCACGGCCGGACGCAAGGTCCTGGTCCCGCTGGCCCTGGCCCAGTTCATCTGCAGCTTCGCCGGCTCCAGCATGAACGTGATGATCAACGACATCAGCACGGACCTGGACACCAGCGTCCAGGGCGTCCAGGTCGCCATCACCGTCTTCCTGCTGGTGATGGCCGCGCTGATGATCCCCGGCGGCAAACTCACCGACCGCTGGGGCCGCAAGCGCTGCCTGATGGCCGGCCTCGCCGTCTACGGCGTCGGCGCCCTGCTCAGTGCGGCCGCCCCCGGACTCGGCGTCCTCATCCTCGGCAACTCCGTCCTGGAGGGCGTCGGCACCGCCCTGCTGATCCCCCCGGTCTACATCCTGACCACACTGCTGTTCACGGGTACCGCGGCCCGGGCCCGCGCCTTCGGCACCATCATGGCCCTCGGCGGCATCGGCGCCGCGGCCGGACCGCTGCTCGGCGGCCTGCTCACCACGGCCATCGACTGGCGTGCCAACTTCGGCTTCCAGGCCGTGATCGTGGCCCTGATCCTGTTCCTCACCCGCACGCTGGAGGACCCGCTCCCCGCCGACCCCACCCGGCCGTTCGACACCGTCGGCGCGGTCCTGTCGGCGGCCGGGCTGATCCTGCTGGTCACCGGCATCCTCGCCGCCGACAACAACACCTGGCTGATGATCGCGCTGCTGCTCGCCGGCGCCGCGGTGCTGGCCGGCTTCTTCCGCTGGATCCGCCGGCTGGAGCGCACGGGACGCGAACCGCTGCTGGCCACCAGCCTCTTCCACAACCGCACCTCGAACCTGGGGCTGGTCACCCAGAACGCCCAGTGGCTCGTCCTGATGGGCGTCTCGTTCACCGTCGGCGCCTACCTCCAGGTCGTCCGCGGCTACAGCGCCATCGCCACCGGCGGCGTCTTCACCGCCGCCACCCTCGGCCTGCTCGCCACCTCGCTCGCCGCCGAGCGCCTGGCCGAGCGCCACTCCCAGCGCACGCTGATCCTCACCGGCTTCGCGCTCACCACCGCCGGCATCGTCGTGCTGCTGCTCCTGGTCCGCGCCGTCGACAGCGTCTGGGCGTTCACCCCCGGCCTGCTGCTGATCGGGCTGGGCATCGGCCTGATGCTCACGCCCTCGGTCAACATCGTCCAGTCCGCCTTCCCCGACAGCCGTCAGGGCGAGATCTCCGGCCTCTCCCGCAGCATCTCCAACCTCGGCTCCTCGCTGGGCACCGCGATCGCCGGAACCATCCTGGTCTCGCAGCTCACCCGCAACGGCTACGCGGCGGCCATGGCCGCCCTCGCCGTCTGCGGCCTGGCCGGACTCTGCGCGGCGCTGTTCCTGCCGCACGACCGGACCACCGCGGCGGGCACCCCGCGCCCCGGACCCGGAGGATGAATGCCGAAGGAGGGCCGCTCCACCACCCCGACGACCCCGGCGACCCAGTCCAACCCCCGAAGGAGGCGAGCCCCGTGCTCGGTATCCACCACCAGGCGTCACGTCCCACCACCACGACCTCACCCGACGAGCTCGGACGCGTCGGATGGATCGTGCTCGGCACCTCGATGCTCATGGCCGGCGCGATCGCCCACGCGCTGTCCGGCATCGTCGCGATCGCCAGGGAACTCCTGCGCCCCGCGCCGCAGCGCGCACCCACGCCGGTCCGCCCGGTGCACGCGGCCGACCTCGGCGTCGAGGAGAAGAACGGCTGGATCCTCATCACCGTCCTGTTCCTCCTGACCGGCACGATGGCCCACGCCGTCGCGCATGTCGTCGAGACCATCCGACAGGCCACCCGCACGACACACGGGCAGGTGCGGGCATGACGTCGGCACCGGCCGGGGCGCCCGGCCGGCCCCCGGGAGCCGACGGCGCCGAGCGGGTGGACCCGTCGGCCTCCGACCCGGTCTCGGCGGGGCGGCGGGTCCGCCGGAACGTGCCGCGCTCGGCCCACGGGGCCTGGACCCCCGGGCCGGACCGCGCGGACCCCGTCGACATCCTGGAGGCCCAGGCCGCCACCCGCGTCCCGGAGCTCGTACCGATCCGCTACGGCCGGATGGCGGCCTCCCGGTTCGCCTTCCTGCGCGGCGCGCCCGCCATCATGGCCGCGGACCTCGCCGCCGCCCCGAACACCGGCCTCACCGTCCAGCTCTGCGGGGACGCCCACCTGTGCAACTTCGGGCTCTTCGCCTCGCCGGAGCGCGCCCTGCTCTTCGACCTCAACGACTTCGACGAGACCCTGCCCGGCCCCTTCGAGTGGGACGTCAAACGCCTGGCCGCCAGCATCGCCGTGGCCGCGCGCGAGAACGGGGAACCCGACGACTCCGCCCGGGCCGTGGCGCAGTCGTCCGCCCGGGCGTACCGGCTCGCCATGCGTCGGCTCGCCGGCCTCGGTGAACTCGACGTCTGGTACGAGCGGGTGGACACCGCCGAACTGCTGCCGCTGATCCAGGCGTCGAAGTACCGCAAGCGGGTGCGGACCACGATCGCGAAGGCACGCGCGCGCACCAGCCTGCAGGCCCTGGCCAAACTCACCGAACCCGGCCCGGACGGCGAGCCCCGGATCATCCACGACCCGCCGCTGCTGGAGCCGATCAACCGCGACGACCTGCCCCGCCTGCAGCAGATCCTGCTGGACTACCGGGACACCCTGCCGGAGGAGCGGGCGGCGCTGCTCGACCGCTTCGAGCTGGTCGACGCGGCCCGCAAGGTGGTCGGCGTGGGCAGCGTGGGCACCCGCTGCCACATCGGCCTGTTCCGCGCACGCGCCACCGGCGAACCGCTGTTCCTCCAGGTGAAGGAGGCCGAACGGTCCGTGCTGGAACCGCACCTCGCGCCCAGCGCCCACCGGCACCAGGGCCGGCGGGTGGTCGCCGGCCAGCGCCGCCTCCAGGCCGTCAGCGACATCTTCCTCGGCTGGGCCACCGGCCCCGCCGGCCGCCACTTCTACTGGCGCCAGCTGCGCGACATGAAGGGCTCCGCCGTCATCGACGGCATGCCCAGGGAGCTGCTGGACGGGTACGCCGAGCTGTGCGGCCGCACCCTCGCCCGCGGACACGCCCGCACCGGGGACCGCGTCGCCATCGCGGCGTACCTCGGTTCCGGAGACGTCTTCGACCGCGCCATCGCCGACTTCGCCCTCACGTACACCGACCTGACCGGCGCCGACCACGCCGCGCTCACCGCCGCGATCGACAGCGGCCGGATCACCGCCCGGCCCGGGGTGTGACACGGCCCCCGGGGGCGGGGCGGGGCGGCCGGCGTCGGCGTCCCCGGCGAGCCGCCGCGCGGGAACCGGTGCGGCCCTACACCCCGGCCGTCCCCCCGCCCCGGCGCTTCGGCCCGCTCCCGCCCGGCGCCCGCCGGGCGGGCAGGTGACCGGTGAAGGCGAAGCCGGTGAGCGTGATCGCGGCGGCGGCCAGCAGTGACACCTTGAGGCCGTCGAGCTGGGCCGCGCGGTAGGAGTCGACGACGGCGGCCGCCTCCTGCGGCGGGACGGTGGTCTGCGCGAGCGCGGTGGCGAGCTGGTCCGCGGGCACGAAGGCGACGCCCGCCTCGATCCTGATGCCCGCCTGCTGCTTCACGGCGTCGGAGATCTCCGGGTTCCCGGCCACGGCGTTGCCGAACGCCACCGTCAGGGCGCCGATCAGGATGGCACCGATCAGCGCGGTGCCCAGCGACGAGCCGAGGTTCTGCGCGGTGTACTGCAGCCCGCCGACCTCGCTGCGGTCCTCCTCCCCGACACTCGACTGCACCACGTTGCCCAGCTGCGAGGCGAGCAGCCCCATGCCGATCCCCAGGGCGGCCATCGCCAGCGCGAACGACAGGTCGTCGAGCTCCGGCTGGACGGTGCCCACCAGCCACAGGGACGAGGCGAACAGCACCAGCAGCCCGATCCGCACCACCGTCCTCGGCGAGGCGAAGCGGGTGAGCAGCGGGCCGGACATGGAGGCGGCGAGCATCGTGATCGACACCGGCAGCAACCGCAGACCGGTCTGGAAGGCGTTCTGGCCCTGCACGGCCTGGAGGTAGAGCGGGATGACGAAGAACAGCCCGAGGAGGATCAGGTTCTGGCTGAAGAGCATCAGCAGCCCGGACCTCAGCGGTGGGATGCCGAACAGCGCGAACCTGACCAGCGGATGCTCCCTGCGCAGCTCCCACGACCGGAACAGCACCAGGAGCACCCCGCCGAGCGCGACGGCGAAGAGCGTCGGTGAGAATCCGAGGACGGTGAACGGCGGATTGCGCGGCTGGAGCCAGCCCCAGGTGCTGCTCTGCAGCACGGCCAGCACCACCAGCCCCAGCCCGGACACCGACAGCAGCACACCGACCAGGTCGATCCGCTCGTGGTGCTCCGGTACGGGTTGCCGCTCGATCCAGCGCAGCAGGAAGAGGATGACCACCACCAGGACGACCTCGCCGGCGAAGACCAGCCGCCACGTCAGGTAGGTGGTCAGCCATCCGCCGAGCAGCGGCCCCACCGCGATGCCCGCCCCGGCCAGGCCGCCGATGACGCCGTAGGCGGTCGCGCGGTCCCGTCCCCGGTAGGAACCGGCCACCAGCGCGGCCAGCGCCGGGAGGACCAGTGCCGCGCCCAGCCCCTCGATCACCGACCAGCCGAGCGCCAGCAGCCCCAGGGTGGGCGCCACCGCCGTGATCGCCGATCCCACGGCGTAGACCACCAGCCCCACCGTGAACATCCGGCGGCGCCCGAACATGTCGCCGAGCTTGCCGCCGGTGATCATGAACGCCGCCATCACCAGCGTGTAGAGCGTGATCACCGCCTGGATCGCGGTGACCTCGGTGTCGAAGTCCTCGACCAGCTGGCTGATGGACACGTTCATCACCGACGCGTCGAGCACCATCAGGAACTGCGCCATGCCCAGGACGATCAGCGCCCTCCAGCGTTTCACCGTGACTCCTCCCGCACACCGGCCCACGCGGTCCGTACGCGCCTGCCTCGTACCCTCGCCCCCCCGTGACCGGGTCGCCCGTCGAGGGCGCCGCCGCGGCGGGCGGTCACCCGCGGCGTGGCTACGCGCGGCCCCGGCCCCACCTGATCGGCGAGGACCGCCGGGGCGGCCGGCCGCCGGTGCCCGCGGGTTGCGCCGAACGGCGGACCACCCGAAGTGCCGCCCGCCGTCCCGTCGCCCAGTCTTGAAATCCTCGGCGCTCGGCCGACGACGGGCCGCGACGGACCGGGGGCAGGCATCGACCGGAGGGAGCCCGGGGTGGCGGCACAGCGTGGTGAGCCCGGCCGCGCCGAATGGTTCCGCGCCCGGACCGCCTGGCTGAGAGGGCGGACGGCCACCCTGCGCGACGTGCCGTTCCTGCGCCGGCTCGCGGCCCAGCTGCTCCACGTCCGGGTTCTGGACATGGCCACCCGCCTCGCGGCCCAGACCTTCCTGACCGCCATCCCGGTGCTGTTCGTGCTGGCCGCCTTCATGCCCCAGGAGGTGCGCAACACCGTCTCCGAGTCCCTGCGCACCGTCCTGGGGCTCCAGGGCGAATCGCTCGACGAGATCAAGGGGGCGCTCCACCCCAGCGGCAAGGAGTCCACCACCGACACCTTCGGCGGCATCGGGATCCTGGTGACCCTGCTCTCGGCCACCAGCTGCAGCCGCATCCTGCAGCGCCTGTGCGAGCAGAGCTGGTACCTGCCCCACCTGGCGGGGCGCCTGGCGGCCTGGCGGTGGCTCGCCTGGCTCCTGGTCTGGCTCACCGCCCTGATCCTCCAGGGCCAGGTGCGGTCCGGGTTCGGGGCGGGCACCGGCCTCGGGGTCCTGGTCTACCTGGTCACCGCCACGCTGCTCTGGTGGTGGACCCAGCACCTGCTGCTCGGCGGCCGGATCCCCTGGCTCCCGCTGCTGCCCGGGGCGGTGCTGACCGGGGCCGCGCTGACCACGCTCGCCTGGGCGTCGCGGCTCTACGTCCCCCGCTCGCTGAACCGCAGCGTGACCCAGTTCGGCCCGCTCGGCCTGGTCTTCACCCTGCTCAGCTGGCTCATCGTGGTGTTCACGGCCATCACCCTCGGCATCGGCATCGGGTACGTGGTGGCGAGCCAGGGACGACTGGCCCGGCTCCTGGGGACTCCGGAGCCGGTCCCGGCGGACGAGGACTGAGCGGCCGCCGGACGGGACCCGCAGCGGCGGGCGGCCCCCACCGGTGGGCCGGGAGGCCCCTTTGCCAGGTCGGACGGCGTCGGCCAGGATGGGATCTGTCAGCGATCCGCGCTCACCATGCGCCGTACCCCACCCTGAGGTGAGCACCATGCCCCTCAGCCCAGCCGTCGACTCCCCCGTCCGTCCGGCGGACGCACCTCGACACCGCTCCGCCCGGCCGGCCCGGATACCCGGCGGCAACCCCGTGCTCGCGGCCCGCTTCGCCGTCCCCCCGGTTCCGGGGACCTTCGTGCACCGGCCGCGGCTGGCCGAGCGCCTCGGCGACGGTCTCCGGACGTCCCTCCTGCTGGTGAACGCCCCGGCGGGCGCCGGGAAGACCCTGCTCGTCGCCGACTGGCTGGCCACGACGCGGCTGCGCGGTTCGGCGGTCTGGCTCACCGCGGAGCGGGAGGACAACGCGCCGGGGGTCTTCTGGGCCTACCTGCTGGAAGCCCTCCGGCACCACGGCGTCGCCCTGCCGGACGACATCGGCACCCCCGCCCGGGCCGACGAGGTCGATCACGCGCTGCTGGCCCGGCTGGCCGCCCACCTGAGCCGCCGCGAGGCGCCCGTGGTCCTCGTCCTCGACGAGTTCGACCAGGTGTCGTCCGCCGAGGTGGCCTCCGGACTCCACTTCCTGCTCGGCCACGCGGGCCAGGGGCTGCGGCTGGTCCTGATCGGCCGCACGGAGCCGCGCCTGCCGCTCCACCGCTACCGCGCCTCCGGCTGCGCCACCGAGATCCGGGCCGCCGACCTGGCCTTCCGCCCGCGGGAGACCGCCGCGCTGATGCGGCGGCACGGCCTCGCCCTCTCCGCCGGGACCGTCCGGACGCTGACCGAGCGGACCGGCGGCTGGGCCGCCGGTCTGCGGCTGTCCGCCCTCGCCGCCCAGGGCGCCGCCGACCCCGAGGCGTACCTGAAGGAGTTCGAGGCCTGCCGCAGCACGGTCGCGGACTTCCTGCTCGCCGAGGTCCTCGACACCCAGCCCGCCGAGACCCAGGACCTCCTGCTGCGCACGAGCGTCCTGGACCGGATCCACCCCGAGCTGGCCGACGCCCTGACCGGCCGGCCGGACGGCGCGCGGATCCTCGCCGGCCTCGCGCGCGCCGACACCTTCGTCGAACCCGTCGGCCGCTCCTGGTACCGCTGCCACCCGCTGTTCGCCGAGATCCTGCGCGTCCAGCTGGCGGCACGCAACCCGGGGCTGGACCGGGCGCTCCACCGCAGGGCGGCCCGCTGGCTCACCACCGCCGGACACCTGACCGACGGGCTGGTGCACGCCGCCGCGGCCGGTGACTGGGAGTTCGCCGCGACGCAGGTCGTCGACCGGCTGGCCATCGGACGGCTGTTCACCGGCCGCGACGCGGACCGGCTCGACCGCCTGTTCGCCGACATGGCGCCCGACGCCCGGGGGCCCGCCCCGGAACTGGTCCGGGCGGCCCGCGACCTCGCCCGCCACGACGTGGACCGCGGACTCGACCACCTCCGGCGCGCCGAGACGCTGCTGTCCGAACGCGGTGCCGAGGACGTTCCGACGGCCCTGCTCAGCGCGGCCCACCTCCGGGTGCTGGCGGGCCGGCTGCTCGGCTCGGCCGACATGGCCCGGGCCGCCGCCGTCCAGGCCGCGCGACTGGAGGAGGACGTCCCGCCGGCGCTGCTCGGCGAGCACCCGGAACTTCCCGCGCTCCGGCTGGCCGACCTCGGATCCGCGCTGCTCTGGAAGGGCAGCCTCGACGCCGCCGCGGCGGCCCTGTCCGCCGCCGCCGCGGCGGCCGACGACCCCACCACGGCCTGCCCGCGCCACGAATCGCTCACCCGGCTCGCCCTGATCGACGTGCTGCGGGGCAGGCCGGGGCCGGCGGAGGCCCACCTGCGGAAAGCGGGGGCCGAGGCCGAACGCTCCGGGCTGTCCCCGGAATCCCGCACGGGGGCCGGCCAGCTCGTGCTGGCCGCGCTCGCCGTCGACCGCGACGACCTGCCCACCGCGCGGGCGGCGATCGACCGGGCCGCCCGGTCGGCCGCGGCCGACCACGACCCGGCCGTCGCCGCGGGAATCGCCATCGTCCGGGCGAGGACGCTGCTGGCCGAGGGCCGCCCCCGCGCGGCCCTCGACCTCCTCGGCGGGCTCGCGGACGGCGGTCCCGCCACCGACCCCCCGCCGCCCTGGGTGCGGGAGGCCGTGGCCGTGGCCGTTTCGGCCGGGCACCTCGCCGAAGGGGACCCGGCCGCCGCGCTGGAGGCGCTGGAGCGCAGTGGCGCGGACGGTCCGGAACACGCCGTCGCCGCCGCCCGGGCGCACCTCGCCGCCGGGGAGAACCGGGGCGCCCTGCGGATCCTGGAGGCGGTCCCGGAGCGCGACGGCCACGGGCCCGCGATCACCGTGCGGGTCCTGCTGGCCCGGGCCCAGGCGGCCGCCGCCCTCGGCGACGAGGCCGCGGCCCAGCGCCTGCTCGCCCGCGCCCTCGCGGTCGCCCGGCCGGAGCGGCTGCGCCGGCCGTTCCGGGACGCCGGGCCGTGGCTGCGGCACCTGCTGCAGGCCCGGCCCGAGCTGGCGGACTCCCACGGCTGGCTGCCCGCCGACCTGCTGCCCGGCCTCCCGGCCGGGGCGTCCGGGGACACCACCGCGACCGACGCCCTGGTCGAACCGCTGAGCGACCGCGAACTGGACGTCCTTAGGCTGGCGGCCCAGATGCTGTCCACGGAGGAGATCGCCGCCGGGCTGTTCCTCTCGGTGAACACGGTCAAGACGCACCTCAAGAGCATCAACCGGAAGCTCTCCGTCACCGGGCGCAACCGGGCCGTACGCCGGGCGCGCGAACTGGACCTGCTCTGACCTCGTACCGCCCCCGCGGCGGGCGGACCGCGCCTACCCCGCCCGGGTGCGCCGGTGCCTCCGGTCACGGAACCAGCGCCAGCCGACGGCCAGCGCACTCGCCCCGAGCAGCAGGAGGAACACCGCGAGCCACGCGTGGCCGACGACCCGCGCCCCGGTGAGCAGCACGACCACCACCGCGCCCGCGGTGGCCAGACACGCCAGCACGGTCCGCAGCGCCACCAGGAGCATGCCCGGGCGCAGGATCGACGAGGTCCTTCTCGCCTGGGCGGCCGCGGACGCCGTCAGCCCGAACCGGAGGAGGGCCCGGTCGGCGAGCTCGCCGGTGGCGCGGCAGTACATCTGTCCGCAGGCGGGCACCCACACGAACGGCACCACGGTTCCGACGAGGAGCAGTACGCCCAGGCCGGCCCAGCCGAGCCACTTGCGCACGGCCGAGCGCGCCGGGTCCTCGGGGGTCAACAGGCCGATCAGATAGGCCTGGCGGCGGACGACGGCCGGCCAGGAGGCCTTGTCCCGCCCCCCGGTTCCGGCCCGCGCCGCCTTCCGCAGGGCCTCCTGCGCCTGCTCCACCGTCGGATGGACCCCCTGCACCACCAGGATCTGTGCCGCCGCGTCGTCACCGCAGGGGTCGTGGCCGGCCAGGGCCGCGAGCTCCAGCACCATGCGCAGCTGGGCGAGCAGCGCGGCGACGAACGCGACCGGGAGCAGGAGCAGGAACGGACCCCCGAGGAAGGAGCCCTCCACCACGGTCCGGCGCACACCCCGGTCGATGATCTGCTCGGTGGGATCCTGCCGGGCCGTCCCCTCCTGCCCGGGCCCGCGCAGCGCCGCGGCCGTCTCGGCCGCCTGGGGGCCCAGGTAGTCGACGACGAAGGCCGCCAGCCGCTCGGGCATGTGGGAGGGATCCGCCCGGAGCGCCCTCAGCAGTCGTCCCACCACGCCGGGCTGTCGTCGACGCGCACTCTCCGATCCGCCCATCAGCCGCAGAATAACCCCGCCGGTGGGCGGCCGCCCCGGGGCCGGACCACCCGGCCCGGGTGATGACGGGACGAACCCGCGGCGCGTCCCTGGAGGGTGGAGCACGTCACGGCTTCCCGCCCGGACCCCGACACCCCGGGTGGCCGCTCGGGGCGCACCCGCCCGGCAGACCGCGCCCGCGGCAGCCCGTTCGGGGCACGCCGTCGATGTCAGGAGGCTCGCGGTGGACTACCCACTGCTCGACATCTTCTTCACCACCATGTGGATCTTCCTGTGGATCATGTGGTTCTTCCTGCTGTTCCGCGTCTTCGGGGACCTCTTCCGCGACGACAGCGTGAGCGGCTGGGGCAAGGCCGGCTGGTCCGTGTTCCTGCTCGTCCTGCCCTTCCTCGGCGTGTTCGTGTACCTCATCGCGCGGGGCAAGGGCATGGGGCGGCGCGAGGTCCTGCGGGCGACCGACGCGGAGCGGGAGTTCCGCGACTACGTCCGGCAGACGGCCGCCGACAGCCCGGCACCCGCCTCCCACGTCGACGACCTGGCCCGGCTCGCGGAGCTCAAGGACAAGGGCGCCATCACCGAGGACGAGTACCAGCGCGCCAAGGCGAAGGTGCTCGCCTGACCGTCCCGGCCCCGCCCGGTTCCTCCCTCCCGGCTGTTTGACCTTGACACGGTGACAAGGTCTTCACTGCTGCCGAGGAGGTGGTCCTGATGGTCGGGACGGAAGAGGACACGAACACCCTGCGGGCCCTGCGGGGTCTGGCGCACGAGGACTCGTCGGTACGGCTGCGGGCGGCGATGGCCGTCGGCAGCGAGCCGGACCCGCGGTTCGTCGGCGGGCTCGTCGAACGGTGCGCGGTCGAGCCCGAGTTCACCGTGCGGGAGACGCTCACCTGGGCGCTCACCCGGCACGAGGCGGCCGTGACGGTCCCGCTGCTGCTCGACGAGGTGCGCGCGGACGGTGCCCAGGCACGGAGCCAGGCCCTGCACACCCTCTCCAAGATCGGGGACCGGCGGGCCTGGCCGGCGATCACGCCGGCGCTGCTGGCCGACACCGACGAGGAGGTGGCCCGCAGCGCCTGGCGGGCCGCGGTCGTGCTCGTGCCCGAGGGTGGGGAGCGCGAGTTGGCCGTAGTCTTGGCCGCTCAGCTCGGACGCGGCGGACGCGAGACGCAGTTGAGCCTCAGCCGGGCGCTGATCGCGCTCGGGGAGGCGATGCTGCCGGCACTGGACGCCGCGGCGGCGGACCCCGACCCCGGGGTGCGCGCCCACGCGCTCGCCACGGAGCGGCTGTGGCGCGACCCGGACGCCGGATTCGAGTTCGCGATCGAGGAGGCGAAGCGCACGGCGGTCCTCGGCGAGGGCCGCCGGGAGGGACGGTAGGCAGTGTTGATCGGCGACGTCGCGCGGCGGTCCGGGGTCAGCGCCCGCATGCTCAGGCACTACGAGTCGCTCGGGCTGGTGCGGCCGACGGGCCGTACCGGCTCCGGCTACCGCCGGTACGCCGACGAGGACATCCGGCGGATCTTCCACATCGAGAGCCTGCGGTCGCTGGGCCTGTCGCTGCGCGACGTCGGGCGGGCCCTCGACGACCCCGGTTTCGCACCCGCCGAACTCGTCGACGACCTCATCCTCCGCACCCGCGAACGCATCGCGGCGGAGACCGAGTTGCTCACCCGGCTACGGCGGATCGACGCCGCGGGACCGGCCGGCTGGGAGGAGGTGCTCCAGGTCGTCGCGCTGCTCCAGGCCCTGGAGTCGAAGAGCCCGGGGGCTCGGCAGCGCGCCGCGCTGTCCGCGGGCGAGGACGTCGCGGTGCCGGTGGAGGCGCTGGTCGAGGCCGTGCTGGGCGAGTCGGACCCGAATGTGGCCGGCGCCCTCCGCTGGGCGCTGGCGCAGACCGGAGGCGACGGGGCGGCCCTGCTCGCGCAGGGCCTGGGCTCGCCCGCGGCCGAGGTCCGCGAACGTGCCGTGCGGTCCCTCGCCGAGCTGCCGGACGGCGCCGCGACCGCACTGCTGCGGGAAGCCCTCGGCAGCCCCGACGCCGTGGTCCGCAGGTACGCGGCGCTGGCACTCGGCGCCCGTGGCGTCGCCGACGCGGTCCCGACGCTCATCGACATGATCGTCGAGGCGGCGAACGACGCCGACGCGGCCGACACCCTGGGCGCGCTGGCGAACGACCCCGCGCTGGCGGACCGGATCGCCACCGGGCTGGTGGACCGCCTCGCCCTCGACGGCCTCGGACCGGACGCCCGCCGGAGGCTGGCCCAGGCCCTCGCGGACGTCCCGGGGAGCACGACGTCGCGCGCCCTCGCGGAGCTGACCCGGGACGAGGACCGTGCGGTCGCGCTGACCGCGACGTACATTCTCAAGCTGCGCGACACGCGGTAGTCGCGACCGCGATCGGGGGGTCCGATCGGGGCAGGGGTGACCGGGGGTTCGAGGGTGGGGGTGGCGTGACAGGGGCCGGGCGGTTCCGTCGGCAGCGGCGGCTGTTCCTCTCGGTGGCGATCGACACGTTCGGCTCCGGCGTCTTCCTGCCGCTGTCGCTGCTGTTCTTCGTCACCGTCCAGCACTTCCCGGCGGCCGCCGCGGGCACCGCCGTGACGGTCGGGTCGATCGCGTCCTTCGCCGTCGTGCCGCTCTGCGGGCGGCTCGTCCAGGCGGCGGGGCCCAAGTCCTGCCTGCTCGTCAGCAGCGTCCTGACCGCGCTCGGGTACGGCCTGTTCTTCGCGGCCGGGAACCTGCCCGCCGTGGCCGCCGTGAGCTTCCTCGTGACGGCCGCCGACCGCCTCTACGGGGCCGCCTGGCCCACGCTGGTGGCGCGGTTCGCGAAGCCGGCGGAGCTCACCGCGTGGTTCTCCGCGGTCACCGTGCTCAAGACCACCTCGCTGGGGGTCGGCACCCTGGGGGCGACCGCCCTGATGGCGCTCGCCGGCGGACACGGCCTGCAGGTCGCGCTCGCCCTGAACAGCGCGAGCTCCCTGCTCGCGGCCGTCCTCCTGCTCGGGGTCACCGTGCCGGCCGCCGAGCGGCCCGCGCGCAGGGCAGCCAGGTCGAACACCCGGGCGGCGCTGCGCGACCGGCCCTTCATGTCCCTGGTCGCGTCCCAGACCCTGCTGTCGGCGGCCTGGCTGATCCCGACGGTCGCCTTCCCCGTGTACCTCGTGGAGAGCCTCCACCAGGCCGCCTGGTGGCCGACCGTGGTGGTCGCCGTCCGCTACGCCACCGCCACCACCCTGCAGATGCGGATCAGCCGCCGGCTCTCCGGCTGGAGCCGCTCGCGGGTCCTGCGCCTGTCGATCGGCGCGGTGGCCGTCGCCATCGCGCTGACCGCGACCGTCTCCACCGCCCCGCACGCCGTCCAGGGCCCGCTCGCCGTCCTGGTGGCGGCGGTCCTGGCCCTGGCCGAACTGGCCTCGAAGCCCACCGCGGCCGCGGCGGCGGTCGCCATGGCCCCCAAGGGCGACGAAGGCCCGTACATGTCCCTGTTCCAGCTGACCTGGACGGTGTCCTACGCGGTCGGGCCGGCCGTCATCGGCCTGGGCCTGCAGAACCCCCCGCTGCTCTGGACCGCACTGGCCCTCTGCGTGGCCGCCGCCGCCCTGGCCCACCGCCTCCGCGGCCCACTGCGCCGCCCCGCGGTGCGACTCCCGCACGCCGCACGCGATCTGCGGGAGGAGGCCGAAGTCCCGTAGACCGGCGCCCGCCCTTTCCATCATCCTTCGGTGTCTCCGCACGCCGACTCCCCGCACCGAACAGGGGATCCGCACCAGCGGGCCGAACCCTCCGGCGGGCACGGCAGGCGTCAGCGGCGTACCGGCAGCCCGTCGGTGAGCCCGTAGGCGCGCAGCTGGTACGGGAGCGCGGCCGGGCGGCGCCACTGGAGGTCGAGGCCGCAGGCGCCGAGGACGGCACCGAAGGCGTGCCGCATCGCGTCCTGGACGGCGGTGCGGGCCCGGGCGGCCCGCTCCGCGGCGGGGGTGTCGCCGTCGGCGGCGGCGGACAGCCGGCGGGAGGGGTTCCAGCGGAGGTCGGCGACGCCGGTGATGTCGTCCCCGTCCTCGACGGCCGGGCACGGCGTGAGGGTGATGCCGGGCGCGTGGAGGTGCTCGGCGACCGGCAGGCCGGCGAGCCCGGCGGTGCGGCGCACCGCGGCGACGACGTCCGCGCCGATGCCGAGGTCCTGCGGGCGGGAGCCGGCCGGGGCCGGGGCGGCGGCGTCCTGGCCGGTGGCCGGGGCGGGTCCGTCGGCCCGTCCGACCCGGGTCTCCCCGTCGAGCCGGCCGGCCACGACCTCGATGCCGAAGGCCGGCAGGAACTCCGCGAGCGCGTTCCGCATGGTGCTGCCGACGACCCGTCGGGCGGCGAACGCCGGCTGCTGGGGCTGTTCCATGGCCGCGGCGGCCGCCAGCCGGGGGCCGGGCTCCCAGTGCAGGGCGATCAGGCCGGCGCAGTCGTCGGAGTCGTCGTACGGCCGGGCCGGGCGCAGGTGGACGCCGTGCCCGTGTCCGCCGTACCCGACGGGCAGGCCGGCCAGCAGGAGCGCCTCGGTGACGCGGTCGACGAGCGCCGGGTCGGTCCGGGGCCCGCCCGGGGACGTGCGTTCCGCAGCCGTGTCCACGCCGTCCTCCTCCGGGTCCCGGGCGGCGGCCGACCGCCGGCGCCCCGAGCGTACGGCGTACCCGGGCGGCCCGTCGGCGAATCCCGAAACCGGCCGCCGCGGCGCGCCCGCCGGGAGGGCGGGCGCACCGGCGGCGTCCGTCCGGTCAGTTCCAGGGGTTGGCCGGCTGGTCGTTGATGGCCGTCCAGAACCGGGTGTTGTTCGGGATGTTGCCGTAGGCCCAGAAGGTCCAGCCGCCGGTCTGCGACAGGTCGGTGCCGTAGTGGCCGTCGTGGAACTCGGCCTCGCGCCAGCCGGCGCCGAAGGCGGCCTGGCAGACGCTGTCGGCCGCGGCCCGGCTGTTGAGGCGGGAGCCCTTGACCGGCTGGCTGAGGGCGACGGTGCCCTGCGCCCAGCCGTTGTAGAAGCCGAGGCTGATCCCGGACGGGGCCGGGCTGCCGTCGACGTTGAGGCAGAGCACGGGCAGCGAGACGGACGGCGCGGTGTCGCCGCTGTAGGCGTTGCTCGGGCTGCCGCCGGGGCCGCCGACCTGGACGGTGCCCTCGGGGCCGTAGGAGACGGCGGACCAGGTCATCCCCAGGTGGGTGGCCGGCCCGGTGGTGGCGGAGGCCGGGGCGGCGGTGAGCGGGATCAGGACGGCGGCGGCGACGGCGGTCGCGGTGGCGACGGCCTTCTTCAGACGGTTCATCGACTGCTCCAGGGTTCGGGTGCCTCGTGGGTGACCGGCTCGTTTCAGCCGGTGCACGACAAAGCTCTCAACCGAACGCACACAACTGGCATCATCTGATCATCACTTCGTCACACTCGTGCCCATCCACGCACAGCGGCGGTCCGGTCCGGCCCCGCGGCCCCCAGGGAGGGACGCATGGAGTTCAGGATCCTCGGCTCGCTGGAGGTGTGGACCGGCGACGGCCGACGCGTCCCCTCCGAAGGCTCCCGGCAGGAGCGGCTGCTCGCCGCCCTGCTGCTCAACGCGGACAGCTCCGTGCCGGTCGCCCGCCTCGTGGACACCGTCTGGGAGGAGCGGCCGCCGGCCACCGCCACCCGCCAGGTCCGCAACCTCGCCGGGGTACTGCGCCGCCGCTTCGCCGAGGCCGACCCGGCCGCGCCGCCCGTCCTGCTCACCGACGGCCGCGGCTACCGCATCACCCTCACCGGGCACCGGCTGGACGCCCGCGACTTCACCGACCGGCTCGCCCTCGCCCGCGGCAAGGCCGCCGCCGGACGCACCCCGGAGGCCGTCGACGGGCTCCGCGCGGCGCTCGCCCTGTGGCGCGGGCCGGCCCTGGACGGGCTCGCCGTGGACGCGGACGCCCCGGGCGCGGTCGCCCTGGACGAACTGCGGCTGACCGCCTGGGAGGAGTGCCTCGACCTGGAGCTCGCCCTCGGCCGGCACCGCGCGGCCGTCCCCGAACTGACCGCGCTGGTGGCCGACCACCCGCTGCGGGAACGCTTCACCGGCCAGCTGATGCGGGCCCTGCACGGCTCCGGACGCGCCCCCGAGGGGCTCGCCGCCTACCGCCGGTTCGCGGACCGGCTGGCCGACGAGCTCGGGCTCGACCCCGGTCCGGGGCTACGGGCGCTGCACCTGGAGCTGCTGGCCACCGAGCCGGTGCCCGCCGCCCCGGCCCGCGCCGAGGAAGCGCCGACCGCGCCGGCCCCGCCGCCCGCCCCGCCCGCTCCGCCACCCGCCGCCCCGGCGCAGGCGCCTCCCCCGCCGCCCGCCCAACTCCCGCCCGCCCTGGCCACCTTCGTCGGACGCGACCCGGAACTGCGGGCCCTGGACGCGCTGCTCACCGCCCCGGCCGGTGAGGAGCCCGGGCCGGCCGCCGCCGTGTGCGCCGTCTCGGGACCGGCCGGGGTCGGCAAGACCACCCTCGCCGTCGACTGGGCCCACCGCGTCCGGGACCGCTTCCCGCACGGCCAGCTCTACGCCGACCTGCACGGCTACTCCGTCGACGCCCCGCTCGCCCCGCACACCGTCCTGGCCCGCTTCCTGCGCGCCCTCGGCGTGCCCGGCGACCGGATCCCCGCGGCGGCGGACGAGGCGGCCGCGCTCTACCGCTCCCTGCTGGCCGACCGCCGGCTGCTGGTGGTCCTCGACAACGCCCGCGACGCCGAGCAGGTCCGCCCGCTGCTGCCGGGCGCCCCGGACTGCCGCACGGTGGTCACCAGCCGCACCCGGCTCGACGGGCTGGCCGTCCGCAACGGGGCCCGGCCGCTGGTGCTCGACGTGCTGCCCGTCGACCGGGCCCTCGAACTGCTGGCCCGCATCGTCGGCGGGCACCGCGTCCGCGCCGAGCCGCGCGCCGCCGCCGAACTCGCCGCCGCCTGCGGCCGGCTGCCCCTCGCCCTGGCCGTCACCGCGAGCCGCCTCGCCGCCAGCCCGGAGCGCGGCCTCGCCGACTACGCCGCCGAACTCCTCGACGCGGAGCACCGGTTGAGCGCCCTGCAGATCGAGGGCGACGACACCTCGGCGGTCCGCGCCGCCTTCGACCTCTCCTACCGCTCGCTGCCCGCCGAGGCCCGGTCACTGCTCCGGCTGCTCACCCTGGTCCCGGCCGTCGGCATCGGCTCCGACGCGGCCGCCGCCCTGGCCGGCGCCCCGGCCGCCGCCGTCCGGCCCGTCCTCGACCGACTGGCCGCCGCCCACCTGCTCGCCCCCGAGGAGCACGACCGCTACCGGCTCAACGACCTCCTGCGCCTCTACGCCACCGAGCGCTGCTCCGTCGAGACCGGCGCCGCGGAGCGCCGCGCCGCCCTGGAGCGCCTCGGCTCCTGGTACCTGCACCGCGGCCGCTCCCCCGCCTTCCTCCCCGCCCCGCCCGCCGCCGGCCGTCCCGGTCGCCCCGGCAGGCCCGCGCACCCCGAAGACCCGGGCCACCGGACGACCGGCCCGCATCTCGACGAGTGGGTCGAGGTCGACCGCCTGGCAGCCGCGGCCGCCGACGCGACCCGGGCACCGGACCCGCCCGAGCCCACACCTGAGCCCGAGCCCGAGCCCGTGCCGGACCGGCGCTCCGCCACGGCGCCGACGCCCCCGTGACCGGCCCGCGGCGGTCCCGCCCGACCGGACGGCGGCTACAACCAGCCGCGCCGGGCGGTCTTCAGCCCGGCCTCGAAGCGGCTCGCCGCGTCGAGGCGCTCCATCAGGGCGGCCATCTGCCGCCGGACGGTCCGCACCGAGACGCCGAGCCGCTTGGCCGCCGCGTCGTCCGTGAGCCCGGTGGACAGCAGCCGCAGCAGCTCGCGCTCCCCGGCGGTCAGGCTCAGCGGGGCCGCCCCCTCCCGGTCGTCGGCGATCGGGACGGCGGTCTCCCAGGTCTGTTCGAACAGGGCGACCAGGGACGCTACGATCCCCGGCTCGCTGGTGCACAGCGCGCCGGCCCGGGTGTTCTCCGGGTCGATCGGCACCACGGCCGTGCTCCGGTCGAAGACCAGCATCCGCGGCGGCAGCACCGGCGCGGTCCGCACCTCGCCGCCGAGACCGGCCATCCAGCGGACGTAGTCGAGCGTCTCCGGGGCGTCGTGGATGCTGTCCTGGTAGATGGTGCGCAGGCTGACCCCGCGCCGCAGGGCGTCCTCGTCCAGCGGCCGGGACGCGGCCAGGCTGGCCGCGGACTGGGCGCCGCCGGGCATCACCGCCAGGACCTCGCTGGTCAGCCGGGAGGTCAGCACCTCCAGCTTGTCCTGGATGGCGTCCAGGCCGAGCAGCCGCTCGCGGTCGCCCACCGGGGTGTCGGCCCGCACCTTCGCGTACTCCCCCAGGGCGCGCGCGACGGCAGCCTTGGAGGCGGCGACCTCCTGCTGCCGGCGCGCGAGTTCCTCCTCCTGACGACGCAGCAGGATCTCCAGTCCGCGCTCCGGGCTGACCGGCCGCAGGGTGCCGGGCCGTTCGCGGGAGGCGCGCAGCAGGGTGAGGTCGGCGAGCCGGTCGAGGGCCGCGCGCACGGCGGCCTCGGGGAGGCCGAGCCGCTCGCAGAGTTCCGCGACCCCTCCCTCGGGGTCGGCGAGCATTTCCCGGTAGACGGCTTCCGCAGTGGCATCGAGCCCCAGCAGTTCCAGCACTTCTCGACCCCTGATCCCCGTGGACGGTTCCGTATGCCCGGCCGGCCCGGAGCTGATCATTCCTTCGGCCGGAACGCCCTCGCAAGGGCATGATCCGGTCAACGCCCCACCCGGGCCGTCGACACCCTCGGCGGGGCCCGCACGAGGGCGGAATTCCGGTCGCTGCCCGGCGCGGTGTTGCAGCATGCTGCCTGTCCTGATCCTGCCCGCGGATTCGCTTCCCGTGGCGGTCCGGAGAACGGGAGGATTCCCGGTGCGCGCACTCCCCGTTTCCCCGGACACCCAGAACTGCGGTCTCCCTCAGCGCAGTTCCCGCACAGAACAGGACCCTCCCGTGTCCGTCCGTCCAGTCGCCGCCGTCCTCCTGACCCTCGCCCTCGCCGGCTCCGCCGCGCAGGCCCTCGCCGCCGGTCCGACCGCCCCCGACGCCGCCCCGTCCGCCGCCCAGGGCCCGGGCGGAGGGATCGGCTGGGACGGCCCCGCCGCTCTCTCGATCGGCTGGGACACCCCCTCCACCCGGTCGATCGGCTGGGACGGCCCGTCGGCCGACGCCGCCGTCGGGCAGGTCTGACCTGCGGTGTTCGCGGTCCATCTGACCCTGCCGGCCGATGCCGCCGCCCCCTCGGGAGAGGCGGCGGCCGCGGAGGTCCAGGCCGGGCTGTGGGCGTGCGCCGGCCCGGGCGACGGCCTGGAGCACGTGCGCGCCCGCGCCGTCCCCGACGGCATCGGCCTGGTGCTCTACGTCCGCGCCCCCGACGAGACGGCGGCCCTGGCACGGGCGCGGGGCCTGCTGGACCGGGCGCTGGCGCGCACCGGCCGGCTCCCGTCCGGCCTCCGGTAGTCCCGCCGACCGACGGGGTCCGCGTCGGCCACCCGCCGTCCCGCCCGAACGGTTTCCGCTGTTCCGGACGGGTTTCCACCGATCCCACCCGGCCGGGAAGTTGGCCGGTTCATTGCTACCGCTTTACCCCGGCATGGCCGAAGGACCGTCGGCGGCCCGGCCGTGCCCCCGTTTCTCCACCCCCCTTCCCTCCCGCACAGAACAATCGAGGAGTTCCATGTCACGCCCCCCGGGCGGATCATCACGGCACCGGTCCGAAGCCGGCTCGCCGCCCCCCTCCACGCAGCGCCGTCGCAACGGCGTGCTGCGCAACACCGCCGTCGCGCTGGCCGTGGTGCTCTCCGTCGAGGCCGCCGCCGTCATCATGACGACCGGTCAGGCCGTGGCCGTCACCACGGAGCAGGCCCCGAAGCCCGCCAAGGCCCTGGGCCCGGCCGAGGCCAAGGACATCGCCACCGCCCACCTCAAGGCCCGGCTGGAGAACCGCCGGATCGAGGTCGTGGACGAGCGCACCGAGTCCACCACCAGCTGGATCAACCCGGACGGCACCACCACCCTGGACCTCGCCTCCGGGCCGGTGCGCTACAAGGACAGGTCCGGCAGGCTCCAGCCGATCGACACCGACCTCGCCCGGCAACCGGACGGCAGCGTCAAGGCCAAGGGCCACCCGCTCAACCTCTCGCTGGCCGGCGCCACCCCGCCCGCCGCCGCGTCGGCGTTCAAGGCGGCCGGCGCCCCGGCCGGGGACCCGAAGGCCCCGACCACCCCGCTGGTCTCGCTGGACAACGGCAACGGCACCGCCATGTCGCTGTCCTGGCGCGGCGCCCTGCCCGAACCCGCGGTGGACGGCGCCAGGGCCCGGTACGCGAACGCGCTCACCGCCACCGACCTGGTCGTCGAGTCCACCCGGACCGGCTTCGAGCAGTTCCTGGAGCTCAAGGACCGCTCGGCGGTGGCCGCCAACGGCAGCGTGACGCTCACCCTGGACGCGGCCGGCCTCCAGGCCCGCCACAATGCGGACAACTCGGTGTCCTTCCTCGACCCGAACACCGGCGAGGAGAAGGGCCAGCTGCCCGCCCCGGTGATGTGGGACGCCCAGGTCGACGAGCGCAGCGGCGACCACACCCGCACCGCGCCGGTCGCGCTGAAGGTCACCCAGAACGGGAACGCGATCGACCTGACGCTGACCCCGGACGCCGCCTTCCTGACCGACCCGAAGACCAAGTACCCGGTCACCATCGACCCGGCGGTCAACATCGGCGTCGGCTTCGACACCTTCGTGCAGCAGGGCTACGCCACCGACGTCTCCTCGCAGACCGAGCTGAAGCTGGGCAACAACGGCTCCGGCCAGGTCGCGCGTTCGTTCCTGCAGTTCCCGATGGCGAAGATCAGCGGGAAGCAGATCACCGGCGGCAAGCTCAACCTGTGGAACTTCCACAGCTGGTCCTGCACCGCGAAGAGCTGGGAGGTCTGGGACACCGGCACGGCCACCACGGCCACCCGCTGGACCGCCCAGCCCGGCTGGAACAAGAAGTGGGCCACCTCCACCGCGACCAAGGGCTACTCCAGCTCCTGCAACGACGGCTGGGTGAACCAGGACATCACCGCCCTGGTCAAGGCCTGGGCCGCCAACGGGAACACCAACAACACCCTGGGCATCCGGGCCACCGACGAGAGCGACCCGTACGGCTGGAAGAAGTTCAACTCCGGCAACGCGACGTCCAACACGCCGTACCTGTCGGTCACCTACAACACCCCGCCGGCCGTCTCCACCCTGATCTCCCCGGCCGACGCCGCGCTCACCGGCGACTCCACCCCGACGCTGTCCGCCAAGGCGACCGACCCCGACGGCGGCAACATAGCCCTCGACTTCGAGGTCTGGGCGTCCAACGGCACGGCCGCGCTGCAGTCCGGCCGCACCGCCATGGCGGCCTCGGGCTCCACCTTCACCTGGACCCCGGGCACCGCGCTGCCGGCCGGCGCCTACAAGTGGCGCTCCCGCTCCTGGGACGGCACCGCCAACAGCGCCTGGTCCGCCTTCCGCACCCTCACCGTGGACACCACCGCGCCCGGCGCGACCACCGTCTCCTCCGGCGACTTCCCGGCCGGCCAGTGGGCGGGCACCCCGGACGCCAACGGCGACTACAGCGGCACCTTCACCTTCACCCCGCCGAGCAGCGACGTGAAGGACATCCAGTACAAGCTGGACGGCGGGGCCTGGGTCACCGCGGCCACCACCGGCACGCCGGTCAACGCCAAGCTCACCTTCAAGGCGGGCGCCCACACCGTCACCGCGCACAGCCGGGACGCCGCGGGCAACGTCTCCGCAGACCGGACCTACGCCTTCTACGCCGGCAAGGGCTCCGCCCTGGTCGCGCCCGGCGCGGGAGAGCGCCCGGCCCGCCGCACCTCGCTGCAGGCCGAGGGCAACAGCACCTACACCGGGGTGCGCTACCAGTACCGCCGCGGCGAGACGGACGCCTGGAAGGACGTCCCGGTCGCCAACGTCACCACCACCGCCGGCCAGCCGGTGACCGCCTGGCCGCATCCCGCCCCCGGCGGCAAGCCGGCCGCGCTGACCTGGAACATCACCGACACCCTGGCCGAGAACGGCCCGGTCGACGTCCGCGCGGTGTTCACCGACGGCACCGCCACCGACGCCACCGAGCCGAACACAGTCACGGTGGACCGCAACGCGGGCACCGCGCCGGAGACCAAGGTCGGCCCGGGCTCGGTGAACACCCTCACCGGCGACCTCACCCTGTCCGAGACCGACGCCGAGGCCTTCGGCCTGCACGCCGAGCGCTCCTTCTCCTCCCGCCGGCCCGCCAACGGCTCGGCCCAGGAGGGCCAGGCGGCGATCTTCGGCCCGCAGTGGAGCTCCGGCACCACCGCCGAGATCACCGACGCCGACTACTCCTACGTCCGCAAGACCTCGGCGACCTCCCTCTCGGTGGTCTCCGCGGACGGCTCCGAGGTCGGCTTCACCGCCACCGGCTCCGGCGGCTGGAAGCCCGAGCCCGGGGCCGAGAACCTCACCCTGACCGGCGCGTTCACCGCTGCCTTCACCCTGAAGGACACCGAGGGCATCACGGTCACCTTCGCCAAGGTCGACCCGGCCGCCACCACCTGGCAGGCCTCCGGCTCCTCGCTGCCCAGCGACAACTCCACCACCTCGGTGGTCTCGGAGAAGGTCGTCTCCGGCGGAAAGACCCTGGCCCGCCCGAAGTACGTGGTCGCGCCCGGCTCGGCGACCGCCTCCGCCAACTGCGCCGCCGTGCCGTCCACGGCCGGCTGCCGGGTGCTGGAGTACGTCTACGCCGACACCACCACCGCCACCGCGTCCGCCCCGGGCGACACGGCCGGCCAGGTGAAGCAGATCCGCCTGTGGTCCACCGACCCCGGCGCCGCGACCGCCACCCCCGTCGTCGTCTCGCAGTACGCGTACGACGACCAGGGCCGGCTGCGCGAGGTGTGGGACCCGCGGACCGGCCCGGCGCTGAAGACCGCGTACGGCTACGACGCGGCCGGCCGGGTCACCACCGTGACCGACCCCGGCGAGCTGCCGTGGACCCTGGAGTACGGCAAGGCCGGCAACGCCGCCACCGCCGGCGACGGCATGCTGCTCGCCGCCTCCCGTCCCACCCTCAAGCAGGGCAGCAAGGACGTCACCGACGGCACCGCCACCACCTCGGTGGTCTACGACGTCCCGCTGAGCGGCGCCAACGCGCCGTACCCGCTGGCGCCGTCCGACGTCGCCGCCTGGGGCCAGACCGACGCCCCGACCGACGCCACCGCCGTGCTGCCGCCCGACGCCGTCCCGGCCACCCACGACGGCAAGGCGCTCGGCACCGCCGGCTACAACCGCGCCTCGGTGACGTACACCAACGCCTCCGGCCGCGAGGTCAACACCGCCACCCCCGGCGGCGGCATCACCACCACCGAGTACAACGCCTACGGCAGCCCGGTGCGGACCCTCTCCGCGGAGAACCGCGTCCTCGCCCTGGCCACCACCGGCAACGACCTCAACAAGCTGCGCGCCCTCGGCATCGCCGGCCGCTCGACGGCCGACCGCGCCCAGGTGCTCTCCTCCACCTCGCTCCACTCGGCCGACGGCAAGCGCCTGCTGGAGCAGTACGACCCGCTGCAGCTGGTCACCCTGGAGCACGACGTGGCCGCCTCCGGCACCTCCCCGGCGCTCGCCGCCGGCGCCGAGGTCGCGGCCCGCGCCCACACCGTCAGCGGCTACGACGAGGGCCGTCCGGCGGGCGCCGCGGTCAGCGACATGGCCACCTCGGTGACGGTCGGCGCCCGGATCGACGGCTACGCCGCCGACGCCGACCCCCGCACCACCGCCACCGGCTACGACTGGGCCCAGGGCCTGCCCGTCAGGTCCGTCCAGGACCCGGCCGGTCTGAAGATCACCACCGCCACCGGCTACGACGCCAGCGGCCGGGTGACCTCGCAGAGCCGCCCGAACTCCACCGGCTCCGACGCGGCCACCACCGTCACCACCTACTGGACCGGCACCGGGACCGGCGCCTGCGCCGGCCACCCCGAGTGGGCCGACCTGGTCTGCTCGATCGCCCCGGCCGCCCAGATCGCCGGCGGCGGCGGCAACCCGCTGCAGCTGCCGACGAAGACCTTCCAGTACGACCGCTGGGGCAACGTCACGGTCCAGGCCGAGACCGCCAACGGCGTCACCCGCACCACCACCCGCAGCTACGACGCGGCCGGCCGCCCGGTGAAGATCTCGGTCACCGGCGGCACCGGCACCGCGGTCGCCGACACCGTGCTCGGCTACGACCCCGCCACCGGCGAGCTGGCCTCCCTCAGCAACGGCAAGGCCACCATCACCCAGGGCTACGACAGGCTCGGCCGCCAGACCTCCTACGACGACGGCGCCGGCAACGTCACCACCACCGAGTACGACCGGCTCGACCGCCCGGTGAAGAAGTCCGACTCGGTGCCGTCCACCGTGACCTACGGCTACGACACCGCCAAGGACCCGCGCGGCCTGCCCACCTCGCTCACCGACTCGGTGGCCGGTACCTTCACCGCCGGCTACGACGTCGAGGGCCGGCTGGTCTCGCAGACCATGCCCGGCGGCAACACCCTGACCAACAGCTACGACAGCCGGGGCATCCAGACCGGCAAGACCTACACCAACCAGGCGGGCACCGTCCTGCTGGCCGACACCGCCGACTACACCGTCCACGGACAGCAGGCGGGCCGCACCCAGAGCGACGGCAACAGCACCACCAGCGGCTACACCTACGACGCCACCGGCCGCCTCACCAAGGCCGCCGACAGCACCGGCCTGGCCTGCTCCACCCGGACCTACGCGTTCGACCGGAGCAGCAACCGGACCAACCGCACCAGCGTCACCGACGACTGCGACCCGGCCACCGCCGACGCCGTCACCCAGGCCGAGAACCACGGCTACGACACCGCCGACCGCCTCACCGACACCGGCTACGTGTACGACGCCTTCGGCCGCACCACCGCCCTGCCGAAGGGCACCCAGGTCGGCTACTACGCCAACGACCTGGTCCGCACCGAGACCCTCGGCGACACCCGCAGGACCTGGGACCTGGACGCCTCCGGCCGCCTCGCGGTCGGCACCACGGAGACCAAGGGCACCGACGGCACCTGGACCGTCACCGAGCAGGACACCAAGCACTTCGACGGCGGCAACGACAGCGCCTCCTGGTCCAAGGACGCGGCCGGCCGGCTGACCCGCAACGTCCTGGACCTGACCGGCCAGCTCACGGCCGCCACCGGCACCGACGGCGGCGCGATCCTGCTGCTGACCAACCTGCACGGCGACGTGTCCGTCCAGATGTCCCCGGACGGCCTGGAGGACCTCGCGGTCTACCACTACGACGAGTACGGCAACACCGTCGACTCCACCGGCTCGACCGCGTACGGCTGGCTCGGCGGGGCGCAGCGCGAGGCCGACGGCCTCTCCGGCCTCACCCTGATGGGCGTGCGCCTGTACGACTCGACCACCGGCCGCTTCCTGCAGACCGACCCGGTCCTGGAGGGCTCGCCGAACGCCTACGGCTACCCGGTCGACCCGATCACCATGGACGACCTGACCGGTCTGAACTGGAAGAAGAAGTGGACGGCCTACTTCAGCCGGTCCGAGGGCAACACGATCGGTGCCCTGCTGTACGTCTCCGGCAAGATCGCCCAGGGCATCTCGAAGATCCTGCGCAGGCTCCCGCACATCGTCGCCCGGGCCGCCGGCTACGTCCTGTGGGCGCTGTCCTACCTGATGAAGAAGATCGGCAAGCAGTTCATCAAGGCGGCCAACAAGCGCGGCAGCCACGGTGTGATCTTCACCTTCGGGATCTGGCGCTCCAGCCACTGGTGGGTGCCGGACCGTCCGATCTACCGCGTGAACCCGCGGTACTGAGCCGGGAGGAGGCCTCTCCGACGATCCACTGATGCGGGACAGGTAGGGCCGGGCCCGGGGGTGATCCCCCGGGCCCGGCCGCTTGCGCACATCGATGATCATCCCGGCGTAGGCTCTCGGCTGATCACAGGGGCAGAGAGGGAGACAATGGGCCAGAAGATCATCCGGTTCTCGGACCTGACCGGCCGGCACGCGGAGAACGACCGTGAACTGGTGCGGGTGGTGGTGCTCCAGCACCCCGACCTGACGGACGGTCCGGTCGAGATCGACGCGCTCGCCGGGGAGTTGGGCGAGGTGCGGGAGCTGACGCTCGACCTGGTCACGATCGAGCTGCACCACCCGGACCGGGCGGAGCCGCAGACGGTGGTGATGGAGGCCGAGACCTTCAACCGGCTGGCCTCGGCCGCGCCGATGGCCGAGGTGCTGCGCGGCGCCAGGCCGGCCGCCCGGGCCGCCGCCTCCGCGACGGCCCTCGCCGCCGGCCGGGAGCGGGTCAACTACGCCAGCCTGGAACACGCCGGGCGGCCGCACAAGGGCCGCACCACCGACGCGGAGAAGCAGGTCGTCCAGCAGCACCTGGACGAGATCAACGAGCGGCTCGCCGCCGAGGGCGTCCGCACCATCGACCCGGACAACGCCGAGCACGTGACCCGCTACGGCCTGGACACCCTGGCCCGGGAGACCGGTGTGATGTTCGGCTGACCGGCCCGGACGGCCGGGCCCGCCGGGCGCTCCGTCGGGCGGGCCGGGCCGGGCACTCCCCGGACGGCTCCCCGTCGGGCCGGTCGCCCGCGGCCCGGCCCATGATCGGCCCTGCCGCCCGTTCCGGCGACCGCGGTGCGGCCGGGCGGGCGACCGCCGAGCAGGTGAATCGCCGCGACCGCCCCTCGTGTCGCCGACCGGCCCGACACGGCGATCGGCTGGACTGCGCGCTATGCGTATTCCACACCGGACCGGACGGATCGTCTCGGTCCTGGCGCTGGTGGCGGGCTCGCTGCTGAGCAGCAGCGTGCTGGCCCCACCGGCCCAGGCCGCGATCTCCTTCACCAAGAGCGTCGACAAGGCGACCGTCTCCCCGGGGGAGAACGTCACCTACACCCTGCGCTACACCTGCTCCATCACCGAGTGCACCGGCGGGCACATCCTCGACACCCTGCCCTCGAACATGCAGTTCCTCGGCTGGACGCCGGACCCGTCCTCGGTGGACGTGGCCGCCTCCACCGTGCCCGCCGCGGGCGCGATGGGCGGCACGATGGACATCCGGCTGAAGGACCTGAGTCCGGGCACCACCGCCACCGTCACGGTGACGACGAAGTACCCGAACTTCACCACCCCGAACGGCGCCACCTCCACCAACTCGGCCACCATGTCGGCCAACGGCGAGCCCTCGCAGACCGCCACCGCCGACACCGCCGTCCAGGTGCAGCCGCAGTACACGGTGACCAAGGGCGTCCAGACCTCCAGCAGTGACGGACGCACCGTCACCTACCAGTTCAGCGCCTGCGCCACCGACAACGTGCCCAACGTCGACCTGAACACCAGCCGGCTGCTGGACACCCTGCCGCCCGGCGCGGTGGTGGACACCGGCCGCTCGCCGGGCTGGTCGCCGGTGGCCCCCGGCCCGGACACCTGGGGCTACGACATCGGCCCGTTCGTCTCCGGCAACGGGCGCGGCGGCTGCCGCATCCCCGGCGTCCTGGTCGTCAACTACCCGGAGGCCTCCTTCCCGGACGGGACGACCTCCGAGAACGTCGTGGCCCTGCACGGCGACCCGATCGGGCCCGACCCGGAGCGGCAGCTCGACACCGCGAACGCCACCACCGGCCCGTTCCAGCCACCGGCCACCGGCGTGGTGGTGACCGCGAGCAAGGTCTGGCGCGACACCACCGTCAACGGCGACCTCAACTCCTTCAGCCTGTCGGCCACCAACACCGCCGGACCGGCCACCAGCCTCACCGTCACCGACCCCGGGGCCGGCAGCACCGACGGCATCTACAACTGGATCTTCCCGCAGTCCCTCCAGCTGGAGCCGTGGAACCCCACCAGCATCCTGCTGACCCTGCAGTACCGCCTCAACGGCGACCCCACCTGGCAGACCTTCACCCCGGGCACCCCGTTCAGCGGCTCCGACACCCGCCGGATCACCTTCGAACCGGGCGCGGGCGACCCGGCCAACGACGTACTCGGCATCCCGGCCGGGCGGTGGCTGGACGGCCTCCGGTTCACCTGGAACGGCCCGATCCCCACCGGCTGGAGCCCGGGCAACGCGGTGCAGCTGGTCACCCAGGTCGCCACCCCCGGCCACGACGGACGCCAGGCCCCCGAGCCGCTGACCAACTGCGTGGACACCACCGCCACCGACGGCACCGACAACGCCTCGGCCAACGCCTGCGCCCGGACCACCGTCACCCGGGCCACCAACCTCGGCGCGGCCAAGACCACCGTCGCCGGCGAACTGTCCGCCCCCGGCGGCCGGGCGACCTTCCAGGTCATCCCGTACAACCGCAGCGCCCGCGACCTGGACCGGCCGCTGGTGCTCTACGACGTGCTGCCGGCCGGCGTGGTCTACATCGACGGCTCGGCCCGGCCCGACCCCAACTACCCGGACGCCAAGGCCCCTTCGTCGATCACCGTGACCCCCGGCCCGGACGGCCGGCAGATCCTGCGGATGGAGTGGCCGGCCGGCGCGCCGGACATGACGTACCTGCACGACCAGCTGGCCTACCGGATGCTCTTCGACGTCCAGGTCGCCAACAGCATCCGCTCCGGTGACCTCACCAACGACGTCTACGTCACCGTGGACCAGCCCACCGCCCCGGTCGCCTGCATGTTCTCCGGCTCCGACAGCGGCAGCACCCCGGACGTGCTCGACCTCAACGGCAACGGCAACACCACCGAGCTGCTCTGCCACGCCTCCTCGCAGATCCGGGTGGACGTGCCGTCGGTGCTGCGCTCGTACAAGGAGGTCAAGGGCGACCTGGACTCCGACTACGTGAGCATCGGCACCGCCACCCCGGGAGGCGGGATCTCCTACCGGATGACCGTGCGCAACGACTCCCCCGACCCGGTCACCGACTTCATCGCCTACGACAGGCTCCCCACCCCGGGCGACAACTACGTGCTCACCCAGGACGCCCCGCGCGGCAGCGCCTGGACCCCGTCGCTCAGCCAGCCGATCACCAGCAGCGACCCGACCGTGCTGATCGAGTACACCACCGACCCCAACCCCTGCGTGGAGCCCGTCGTCGTCGACCGCACCGGCTGCAACAGCGCGGCGGTCTGGAGCACCACCTTCCCCGGCCCCGGGACGGCCACCTGGTTCCGCATCCACCGCCCCGGCACCATGGCCTCCGGCGAGTCCTTCACCCTGACCTGGCCGATGGTCGCCTCCTACGACGCACCGGAGGGCGAGTACGCCTGGAACAGCTTCGCGTACACCGCCACCGACGCGGCCGGCCGCCGGCTGCTGCCGGCCGAGCCCGCCAAGGTCGGCGTCGCGGTCAAGCGGGTCACACCCTCCGACAACGCGCTGGGCGACTTCGTCTGGCAGGACAAGGACGGCTCCGGCGTCCAGAAGCCCGGTGACACCGGGATCGCCGGGGTCACCGTGCACCTGCTGGACGGCAACGGCCAGCCGGTGCGGGACAAGGACGGCAAGCCGGTCACCGCGGTGACCGACGCCACCGGCCACTACCTGTTCGACAACCTGCCGGACGGCAGCTACGCGGTCCGCTTCGACCTGGCCACCCTGCCCAAGGGCGCCACCGTCACCAAGCAGCACGCCGGCACCGACCCGGCCAAGGACTCGGACGCCGACCCGGCCACCGGCATCACCCAGACCGTCACCCTCAGCGGCGGACAGCGCGACCTCGACCTCGACATGGGCGTGATCCTCCAGACCACCTCCCCCTCGCCGTCGCCCTCGCCGACCTCCTCGCCCTCGCCGACCTCCTCGCCGACGCCGTCGCCGAGCCCGAGCTCCTCGCCGTCCCACTCGCCGTCCCACTCGCCGAGCCCGACGGCCACCGCCACCCACACGCACACCCACACCCAGGTCCCGAGCCCGTCGAAGAGCGGCGAACTGCCGCACACCGGCGGCTCCTCCCCCGACACCCTCGTCGCGGCACTCGGCGCCATCGCCCTCCTCGGCGGCGGCACCCTCTGCTTCGTCGCCTACCGCCGACCGGGCCGGCACGGCTGACGCCCACCCGGACCCCGCTGAACGCCAGTGGCGCCGCCCCGTCGAGGGCGGCGCCACTGGCGCGTTCCGGATCGGACCCGGCGCTCCTAATCCAGTTGGGACAGCGCGTCGGTGACCAGCTTGGTGGCGAAGTCCTCGCCGTTGCCGGAGATCCGGTTGATGTACTCCGCGAGCAGGACGGCCGTCGCCTCCAGGGGGTTCATCTCCTCCTTGGTCCACGGTCCGTACTGGGCGCGCCACAGATTGGGGCTCAGCCCGGTGCCGGCGGCGATGAGCAGGCCGGCCATGGTGGGGATCACCTCCGGACTGAAGGTCCTCGGCATCATGCGCATGGTGGCCAGCAGGCTGGGGATCGCGTGTTCGAGCACGTCCTCCTCGTGCTTCTCGAAGGCCGAGCGCAGCCAGTTCATGTACATGTAGACGAGCGTGCAGGCGCCTTCCACCAGCGCCTCGGCCTCGTCGGGGCCGAAGGACGCGGTGAGCCGGTCGACCATCAGCCGGTGCTCGGGGCCCGTCCCGGACTTGCCTTCGTAGACGGACCTGAGCCGGGAGTCGATCACCATGAGCGCTGCGCTCACATCGCCGACGGGAGCGTGTTGGGGGTCGCAGGACGACACAGGACTCCTTCTGGAACGGCCACGGCCGGGACTGCCGGTCGGTTCGTAGGGTAGGCGACCGATCGGACGGGATCCGCCGGATCCGGCCGGGGGCGCCCTCGGGTGACGGTGCCGCGAGTGCCGCCCCGGGCGGACCGGGGCGGCACGGCGGCGGTGGGACGGGCCCTGGCCCCCGCCCCCGTCACCCGACAGCGGCATCTCACCCGTCAAGGTGACACTCCGGAAGCCGAGTTGACGACGGCGGGTGGCGGGCGGCCGGCGACGGTCCGCGCCGGCCCCGGGCCGGCGGGCGACACGCCCGGCGTCACACGGCCGTCACGTTCCCGCTGGATACTCGGAAGGCCCACCGCCCGCGCCCCGTACGACGGAGGACCACCGCAGATGACCGCCGGCCCCGACCGCCCCGCCTTCCTCCTGGTCCACGGCGCCTGGCACGGCGCCTGGTGCTGGGACGCGGTGCGCACCGCCCTCGCCGCCGACGGGTGGCGCACCCACACCGTGGACCTGCCCAGCTCCGCCGCCCACCCCGACGGCTCCCGCCCCGACGCCGCCCGCCCGGCGGGCCTGCTGGAGGACGCCGACGCGATCCGCGACCGCCTGCGGCGGATCGACGGCCCGGTGGTGACGGTCGCCCACTCCTACGGCGGCGCCCCCACCACCGAGGCCATCGCGGGCGCCACCAACGTGGTGCGGGCGGTCTACCTCACCGCCTTCCAACTGGACGTCGGCGAAAGCGTGTTCTCCTTCCTCGGGGCCCCCGTTCCGGAGGACGACACGGGCCGCACCCCGCCGAACGCCGACGCCCGCCGCCTGCACTACACCGGCGTGCCCGCCGCCGAGGCCGACCGCGCCCTGGCCCGGATGACCCCGCAGAGCGTCCGGTCCTTCACCCAGCCGGTGACCACGGCGGGCTGGCGCACCGTGCCGTCCAGCTACATCGTGTGCGAGCACGACCGGGCCCTCGAACCGTCACGGCAGCGCGAGCTCGCCGCCCGCGCCGACACCGTCCACCGGCTGCCCAGCGGCCACGCCCCGTTCCTGTCCATGCCCGGGGAGCTCGCCGCCCTGCTGGGCCGGATCGCCGGATCCGCCGCTCCGCAGGATGCCGACGTCCCGAGCGACGAGGGGCGTTGACGGCGGGCGGGGCGGCCCGACCGGCTCCGGACCGCCCCGTCCGCCCCGTCCGCCCCGCCCCACGGTCTTCGGCTCGGGTCAGCCGGCTTCCGTACGCGGCTCCAGCCGGGTGCCGCTGCGGAGGGTGATCGACATCAGGTCGCTGGGGGCGTCGAGCTCCAAGCGGTGCCAGCGCCCCCGGGGCACGATCGCGGCGGTACCCGCCGCCAGCCGCACCACGGACTCGGCGTCGCCGGGCTCGACGGGACGGAGGTGGAGTCGCACGGCGCCGGCCAGGCAGCAGACCGCCTCCTCCGCCTCGGGGTGCATCTCCCAGTGGTCGGCGTGGACGTCGGCGTCGCTCTCCACGTGGAACGTCGCTATCTGCCAGACCCCGGCGTCGCCGGCGGCCATCCGGCGCCCGGCCGCCCGGACGTCGCCGTCGGGGTGGATGTGCAGGGCCGAGGCGAACAGGTCCACGGCCGCGAGCGGAGTGGTCGTCATGAGCGGGTTCCTTCCAGTCGGTTCTCAGCGGGGGTGAGCGGGGCGGGGTGCCCCGGGGCGTGTCCGGCCGCCGGCGGCCGCCGCCGGGGCAGCACACCGATCGCCACCAGCGCGGCGAGGGCGAAGAGCCCGGCGGCGGCGGCCAGGCCGGTGGCGTAGCCGGAGTTGAGGGCCGACGGGTCGGTGGCGCCGCCGGAGCGGTGGGCGGCGACGGTGGCCAGGGCGGCCAGGCCGACGCAGCCGCCGAGCTGGCGGGAGCTGTTGAGCAGGCCGGAGGCCGTCCCGGCCTCGCGGGCGGCCACCCCGGTGGTCCCGGCGGCAGCGACCGGGGCCAGGACCAGCCCGGTGCCGATGCTGGTGACCAGGGACGGGCCGAGGACGTCGGTGAGGAAGCCGCCATCCGGGCTGATCAGCGCGAACCAGGCCAGGCCCGCGGTGGCCAGCACCGCCCCGGGCACCAGGGCGGCCCGGGGAGTGCGGCGCGCGACGACGCGGGTGGCGAGCACGGTGCCCGCGACCAGTCCGGCCGAGAAGGGCAGGAAGGCGAGGCCGGTGGCGGCGGCGCCCAGGCCCAGCACTTGCTGGAGGTAGAGCGAGACGAAGTAGAAGGCCGTGAACTGCCCGGCGGCGGCCAGGAACACCAGGACGTTGGCACCGGCCACCCAGCGGCTGCGCAGCAGGCCCGGGCGGAGCAGCGGTGCGGAGGTCCTGGCCTCGGTGACGGCGAAGGCGGTCAGCAGCGCGAGCGCGGCGGCGAGCGTCCCCAGGGTGGCCGGGGAGCCCCACCCCCGGACGTCGGTGCGGACGACACCGAACACCAGCAGCCCGACCCCGGCGGTCGCGAGGACGGCGCCGGGCACGTCCGGCCGCTCCCGCCGTACGGGCGGTGCCTGGGCCCTTCCGGTCTCCTCGGCGGGACCGCCGGCCGGCAGCAGCGCGAGCGCCGTCGCCACGATCGGCAGGTTGACCAGCATGACCCAGCGCCAGCTCGTGTACTCGGTCAGCAGTCCGCCCGCCAGCACGCCCAGTGCCCCGCCCGCGGCGTTGGCGGCGCTCCACACGCCGAGCGCGCGCACCCGCCGGGGGCCTTCGGCGAACGTGGTGGTGAGCATCGCGAGCGCGGCCGGGGCCGCCGCCGCGGCGCCCGCGCCCTGTCCGGCGCGGGCGGCGACCAGTTGCCAGGGCGACTGGGCCAGTCCGCCCGCCAGCGAGCAGAGGCCGAACACGGCCAGGCCCAGCAGGAGCAGCCGCCGCCGACCGTACAGGTCGCAGGCGCGGCCACCGAGCAGCAGGAGCCCGCCGAAGGTGAGCGCGTAGACGTGCACGACCCAGGAGAGGTCCAGCGGTGCGAATCCCAGGTCGGCCCGGATCGCGGGCAGGGCGACGTTGACCACCGACATGTCCAGGGCGAAGACGAACTGGGCGACCGTCACCGCCGCGAGCACCCGGCCGGGGCGCCCTCGTAAGTTTTTGTACATGTATAGAAAGTAGTCCCGGGCGATCCCCGCTGTCGAGCCCCGGGTGATGATGGGGGCATGCAGCAGCCCTCCGCCCAGCCGCCTTCCGCCCAGCCGCCCTCCGCCCAGCAACCCGCCGGATCGCAGCCGACCGGACCGCAGCCCGCCGGAGTGCCCGCCGCCCCGCGGCCCGGCACGCGGCGCAAGGCCACCGGCCGGCCGCCCCGGATCTCCCGGGAGGAGCTCGTCACCACGGCGCGCCGGATCGTGGACGAGGAGGGCGTCGAGCGGCTGACCATGCGCCGCCTGGCCACCGAGATCGGCAGCACGCCGATGGCGCTCTACCACCACGTCCGCGACAAGGAGGAGCTGCTCGTCCTGCTGCTGGACGACTACGCCGCGCGGACACTGCGACCGGTCCAACCGCCGGCCGACCCGCGCGAACGGGTCGTCACCGCGGCCGCCGCCATCCACCAGACGCTCGCCGCCTGCCCGTGGATCGTCGAGGTCCTGACCGGGGACAGCCTGATGTCCGCCCACTCCCTGTGGTTCGTCGAGCAGATCGTCGACGGCCTGGTCACCTGCGGCCTCTCACCGGAACGGGCCGTCCAGGGCTACCGCGCGATCTGGTACTACACCGCCGGGGAGATCATGGTCCGCGCCACGGCCACCCGCCGCCGGCCCGCCGACGACCGCCCCACCCACCGCCAGCAGGTCTTCGCCGGCCTCGACCCGGAGCGACTCCCCCGCCTGGCCGGACTCGCGGACCGCTGGGCACCGCTCACCGCCCAGGACACCTACCGGGACGGCCTCGACGCCCTGGTGGACGGCCTGCTCGCGGCCCGCTGAGCGGCTGCGCGGCCTTCCGCGCCCCGGCCCGCGGGGCGCCACGCAAAGGGCGCCGGCCGGCGGGGATCCCCCACCGACCGGCGCCCACCCTGCGGACGGAACCCCGACCCCGCCCATGTCCGGGGCCGTCGATCCCGTCAACTGCCGAAGAAGCCGAGCGCCCCCGCCGCGCAGACCCCGCCGGCCCCCATGAACACCGGGGTCAGCACCTTGATCTCCACCCAGCTGCCGGCCCGGAACCGCATGCCCTTCGGCGGCCCGATCGGGTACCAGCGCCGCCGCCCGAGCGGGATCGGCCACAGCACCGGGCAGCCCGAGACGGTCAGCGCGTCACCCAGGCAGTGCACCAGCGCGCCGAGCGCGATCGGCAGCCCGATCCACAGGTACTGCTGCCCAGGCTCCTCGAACAGCCACTGCGAGCCGTTGCCGGGCTTGTCGAGGACCTCCGCGAGCATCCACGCGCTGGCCGCCCCCAGCAGCCACACCAGGACGTCGCTGGAGACCCGGGCCTGCCGCCACAGCAGACCCTCGATCGCCAGCACCATGTGCACGAACAGCACCACCAGCACACCCCAGCGGCCGCCGAACACGGCCACCGCCGCGGCGCCCGCCCCGCACAGCACCGCCCAGAGCCAGGTGTGGGTCAGCGTCCGGTGCCCGCCCGAGCGCCTCGGGTCGCCCTTGCCCCGGGTGGCCTTGTACACCGCGTACGAGAGGTTGTCGATCACCTCGCACAGCGCCCGGGACACCGGCCCGAACGCCCGGGATATCGTCGCCGCCTTGTGGTCCAGGTCCGGCGCCAGCGCCGCCCCCGCGCAGATCAGCGCCCCCGCGAGCAGGACCGGCCAGGGCATCGGCTCCCCCATCCCGGCCGCCACCGCGCCCACCCCCAGCCATGCGGCCGCACCCGACAGCGAATGCGCCGGTCCCATCATGTCCGTACACCACCGATCCTCATCAGCTCGGTCCTCACCGCGAGGACCTGACGTCACGGCAGCCTATCCGTCCAAGATCACCGACCCCGCCCCTCGCCCCCGGCCCGCCCCTCCCCTTCCTTCCCCCCTCCTTCCCCCCGATCCGGCCGGGCGGGCCCCACCCGCTCCGCCCCGCCGGACTCTCCGACGCCCCGCAGATCAGGCCAGGGCCTTCTCCAGCGCGGCGAGGTAGCTGCGCATCATGTGGTCGCGGATGCCCTCGCCGTCCGGCGAGAACGCCGCCGCGCCCAGGCCCTTGGCCCGGTCGGTCAGCCCGGAGACCAGCCCGACCTTCTCCGTGACGCGGCCCGAGGAGTCGATGTGGCGCAGTGCCTCGACATGGGTGAAGGCGGGCTCCGGCGGCAGCTCCGGGACGATGTCGTTGCCGTGCACGAAACGGTAGGTGCGCCCCCGCAGGCCCTTGTCGTACGCGGCGGCGAGCAGCCGGTCGCAGGTCCGGGGCTGGCCGAAGGTGTAGACGCCGTCGGCCGCCAGGCTCGGGTCCTCCAGGTCGAGCCGGGCGGCGACGAGCATGGCGAGGGCGCCGCCGAGGCTGTGCCCGGTGAACCAGACCGTCTGATTGTCGGTCCGCAGATCGGAGACGGCCTTGGCGACGTCCGGGTAGATCGATTCGAGGGCCTCGGCGAAGCCGTAATGGACGTAGCCCGTCCGGGCGGGGCCGGGCCAGGGCGGGGTGGTGGCGTCGGTGAGCCAGTCACGGATCTGCGCGGGTTCGGTACCGCGGAACGCGGTGACGATCATGTCGTCGCCGGCCATGGTGTAGGCCTGGGTGTCCTGGAGCGGGAACGGCGGGGTGAAGCGCGTCTGGTGGTGACGCACGGCGTCGAAGCCCCAGGCGTGGGCCTGCTCCTCGATCGCGGCCTCGTCCTTGTAGGCGAGTTCCGCGGCCTTCGCCAGCCAGTAGGCGTGCGGGAGACTGTAGCCGGTGGCCTGCTGATCGAAGTCGGTGGGTACGGCCATGGGGGGCACTCCTGTCGGGTCGTCGGACGGAACAGCGGATCGGCCCCCAGGCCCGACCGGCATCCGCCGCCGAGTACGCACCGCAGCGCCCTGATGACCAGGAGTGACGCTACCCCGCGCACAGTTCGTGGGCGACCGGGCCACACCCTCACCCCCATCCGCCGGGCACCCGCGGCACGACACCCACCCCGGGCACGCCCGCCCCGCCGCGCGAAGCGCCGGCACAGGGAGCCCGTCCGTCCTGCGCCCGGATCACCCGCCGATGCGGCAGCCACCAAAGCGGGCTGCGGCCGACCTTCCCCTGGAACCGGCGCGCCGGTGCGCACCCTGATCGCCGCGCGAGCGGAACGGGCCGACCGCTACAACGCCTCGCAACGAGCGGTGATCGGATCACCCCCACAGTCCTGACCGAGCACCTCCGTTCACTGGAGAGCAACGGCCTGCCGACCCGGGCCGCAGGTCGGGGGCGTGTCGGTCAGGCGTCCGCGATGTCCGCTTTCGCCGTGCCGAGCATGAGGCCGGGGATCACGACGAGCCGCTCACCCGCCCCCAGGGCCACGCCCTCGGGGAGCCGGCCACGGTAGTCCTCCGTGAGGTCCCGGCCGATCACGGCGACGTCGCCGTTCGAGAGCTGCCAGATGTCCGGGCATTCGTCCCTGCCGTCGGACATGCCGAGTTCCTTGGCGGACTTCCCCAGTCGCTTCTCGAACGAAGCGGAAGGATCGGCTTGCCATCCACGGTCCACGGCTTCCCCCATTGGTGCTTCTTCCGACACGGAGCCTCGCACTTACATCCTATTACCTGACTGGAAGTCAACACAGGGTTCCCCATACGTCGTGCGCCCCTGCGTGGTCGGCGTCGCGGCGCAGCGGCGTGGCCTCAGGGTGTGCGTGTTCCGTTGAGGTAGGCGAGGACGGCGAGGACGCGGCGGTTGTCGTCGTCGGAGGCGCCGAGGTCGAGCTTCGCGAAGATGTTGGAGGTGTGCTTGCTGACCGCGCCCTCGCTGAAGTGCAGCCGTTGGGCGATGGCCGCGTTGGAGCGGCCCTCGGCCATCATCGCGAGGACGTCGCGTTCGCGCGGGGTGAGGAGGGCGAGGGGCTGGTCGTAGGCGTTGCGGGCGAGGAGGCGGGAGATGACCTGGGGGTCCATGACGGTGCCGCCGGCGGCGACGGTGTGGACGGCGTCGACGAACTGGTCGGCCTTGGAGACCCGGTCCTTGAGGAGGTAGCCGACGCCGCCGGTGCCGTCGGCGATCAGTTCCCGGGCGTAGAGCTGTTCGACGTGCTGGGAGAGGACGAGGACCGGCAGGCCGGGCCGTTCGCGGCGGGCGGCGAGCGCGACCTGGAGGCCCTCGTCGGTGTAGGTGGGAGGCAGGCGGACGTCGACCACCGCGATGTCGGGGCGGTGGTCGGCGATCGCGGCGGCCAGTTCGGGTCCGCTCTCCACCGCGGCGACGATCTCGTGCCCGTGGGCACCGAGCAGCAGGGAGAGGCCGTCCCTCAGCAGGACGAGGTCCTCGGCGAGGACAACACGCACGGTAGCTCCATGATCAGCCTGGTCGGACCCCCCGGGGGGCTGGTCAGCGTGAGCGTACCGTCGAACGGGGCGAGCCTGCGCCGGATGCCCTTCAGGCCGCTGCCGCCGTCCGGGTCGGCGCCTCCCCGGCCGTCGTCGGTGACCTCGGCGCGGAGCAGTCCGGCGGCGTGGGTGAGGTGCACGGCGGCGTGCCGGGCGTCGCCGTGCTTGACGGCGTTGGTGAGCGCCTCGCTGACCGCGAAGTAGACCGCCGACTCCACCGGCGCCTCGGCCCGTCCGGGCAGTTCGGTCCGCACGTCGACCTTCAGCGGGACGTCCAGGGCCAGCGCCCGCACGCCTTCGGCGAGGCCGCGTTCGGCGAGGACCGGCGGGTGGATGCCGCGCACCAGGTCGCGCAGTTCCTGGAGGGCCTGGGTGACGCTCTCCTGGGCGTCGGTCACCACCCGCTTGGCCTGCTCCGGATCACGGTCGATCAGTGCCGCCGCCGCGCCCAGACGCAGGCTCACCGCGACCAGCCGGGCCTGCGCGCCGTCGTGCAGATCCCGTTCGATCCGGCGCAGTTCGGCGGCCTGGGCCTCGGTGGCGTCCAGCCGGATCTCGGTGAGCTGCTCGACCCGCCGGGCGAGCCGGGAGCGCTCGGTGGGCCCGAGCAGGGTGCCGGTCCACCGGCCGTGCAGGCGCAGCGCGGGGCGTGCGAGGGCGAGCCCGGCGACGATCGGTACGGGCCCGAGGAGGCCGAGGAGGAGTGCGGGCAGGCCGCCGAACGGCAGGTCGTACGGCAGCGGTGCCTGGACGATCCCGTACAGGCCGGTGCCGACCAGTAGCACGGGTACGGCCGCGACGGCGCCGCCGACCAGCGGGTCGGCGATCAGCCACAGGGCGTCGCGCCACGTCGCTGGGTCGTTCCAGAGCCAGCGGACGCTCAGGGCCATGCTCGCGAACCAGCGGTTCCTGTGGTAGTCGTGGCCGGTCCAGTACCAGCCGTGGAGCGTGCGTTCCAGGGCCGGGCGCGGCCGGTACGGCGGCGGCACGGGCACCTCCGACCAGTGGCCGGCCGCCCACCGGGCCGCCTCGGCGGCAGAGCGGACCATCCGGGTGGCGGCCGGGAAGAGCGGGAAGATCCCGAGGCAGCCCCAGAGCAGGAAGGACAGCAGGAAGACCGTCATCAGCGCCACCCCGACGGGTATCAGCAGTGTCAGGACGGCGAGCCGCCCGAGTGCCCTGGCGGCGGCGCGCAGCTCGCGGGCCGCGGCGCCCGGCTCGCGGACGGCGTCGGCCCGTTCGCGGACGGCGTCGGCCCGTTCGCGGGCGTCGCCGCCGGGCGGGCGTACATCGCCGCCGGGCCCACGGGCGTCGCTGCCCGGCTCGCGGGCGGCTGGGGTCTGCGGGCTGCTCACGAGTCCTCCGGTCGGGTTCGGTGGTGCGGGTCGTTCATGATCGCAGTCGTCCGCCCGGGCAGCCGCGCCCGCACCCGGCCCCGCATCCTCTCCGGTGTCGAACGCTGCTGACCACTGGTCAGCCGGTGGAACGACCCGCGCGGCACGGGCAGCTCGACGCCGTCCACGGCCACCACCGAGCCGAACCGCTTGCGCAGCCCCGACAACCGCAGTGCCGGGGCCCGCTGCCCCGCACCCGCCGCTTCCCGCACCTCGTCCTCCCCGCGTCGTCACGGCCGCCCGCAGCTCAGGGCGGCACGCGATCAACGCTAGGGACGGCGGGACGACGGCAGAATCCACCTGCACCCCCGCCGGGGGTGGGGCTGGACCCACCCCGCCCCGATGCCTCCTCCGCGTCCGCGGCGCGCCCCGGACACGCGGAGGGTGGCACAGTGACGGGTTTCCCACCACGCACTCCTTCCCCCCGGGCCACAATGGTGAGCCCCAGCGCTATCAGGAGGACGTCGTGAGCGACCGGATCCCGCGCGACCGGCAGGGCCAGTGGCGCAGGCAGCGAGGCCTCGGCTCCCGCGGTCCCACCAGGGTGCCCACCCACCCACCGATGCCATCGCCGTTGCCGTTGCCGTTGCCGGACGGGATCGCGGCGCCGGAGGAATCCGAGCGGCGGCCGTCGGGCAAGGGAACCGGCAGACTCGGCGAGCCACTCCCGGACGGCCCGAACCCGGCCCCGCCCGCCGACCCGCCGCAGTAGCCCGGGCCGCGCACCAGGTGTTACGCGGCCTCGAACTTGACCATCGCGTCGCCGGCCGCGGCGGCCGCGGCGAAGAAGTCCCTCAGCCTGCGGAGGTCGGCGGTCAGAGCACCGGCCCACGCCTCGGACCACGGGGTGGCGAACCCGAGGGACACGACCTCGGCCGCCACCGCGGTGTCCACGGTCCTCACCAACCCGTCGACGCCCACCGCGTCCAGGAAGCCCGATGCCGTCCGGACCTCATCCGGCCGGAGCACCCACACCTTGATCTCGGTGAACTCGTCGCCACAGTCGGGATCCCCCTCGACGACCACCCGTTCCTCACCTCCGAACACCGGCAGTCGGGCTGTCGCCGAGTCCGGGCCCGAGCCACCGGCCGCCTTCGTCAGCGCGACGTCCATCAGGTACCCGTTGCGCTCCACGCCCAGCACCGCACCGGCCTCGTCAAGCGGCCCGAAGTCGTCGTCGAACCAGCCGGGCACCAGGGCATGGAGCTCCCTCGGCGACAGTTCGTCCAGAACCGCTCCGTCCACCCGCCGCCAGAAGAAGTCCACGCTCATGCCCCGCCCCTTTTCCTGTTCTCTGCGCCAGGTTAGGCGGGCCCTCCGACAGCCGCCGTCGTGGACGACCGGGCGCCGCCCGGGCGCCCGGGCCTACGGGCGCCGGCCACGGAAGCCGTGGCTCAGGCCCACGGCGGCCTGCCCCTCCCGTCCGCCCACAGGGCGAGCGCCCGCTGGTCGACGGCGCGGATGCCGACCTGGGTGCAGAACGCGGCGGCGGCCTTGGTGAACGAGCTGGTGGTCACCACGGCGGCCAGGTCGCAGTGGTGGACGTCGCGGTAGGTGCCGTTGACCTTCTGGACGTCATCGGAGCCGACGGACGTCCGCGGCCCGTACCGCTTGGCCTGGATGAGGATCCGCTGCCCGGCGGGGGTGGTGGCCAGGACGTCCGCCGCGAGGTCGCCGGCCCCGCCGACCACCTTCACCTTCGTGCAGCCGTCCCGGCGGCACAGGTCCGCCAGCGCGTGCTCGAAGGCCTTCGGGGTCATCGCCAGGAACGGCCCGATGTGCCGCAGTTGGGCGGTCCGCGCATCCAACTCCCGCTGCCGGGTCCGCACTCGCGAGCGCAGGACGGCAACACCCGCGCCCACGCCGGCCACCAGCAGCACGGCGACCAGCACGAGGTGCTGGGCAAGCCAGCGGACCACCAGCGAGGCCAGAACGACCGCGACCAGCGCGACCGCCCCCAGCAGCGGCGCGTTCCGCTTCATCCACCGCACCCGGCGGGCGGTCATCGACCGACGTCGCCGAACAGGACTACGGGCCACGGCACTCCCCCTCACGCCACGGTATTCGGACGAGCGTAGAAGCAGCCGTGCCGGTGCGCCCGCGATCCGGGCGAACTCCGGCGGCCGGACAGCCGAGTTGACCGAATCCCGGCAACCGACGGCCGAACCCCCGCCGTCCCGACCTCCCACGCGTGCAGGCAAAGGCCCTCTCCGACCTGCGGCGCGGTACAGCCTTTGCCATTTCTTGACTATGCTGCGATGCCGGGGCTGCCGGGTCGGGCGGTGCCATGAGGCGTGCCCATCATGCCCGTCGTGCCCGTCATACCCATCGTGCCCGTCATGCCACGCGTCCGGTGGCGAGGGGCAGCCGCGGACCTCCGCTTCGGCCCGCCGCGCTGGATGTCGCCGCGTCAACCCCCTGGAAGGCTCAACACCATGACCCGTCTCTCCTGGCTGTCGCGGGCTGCGGCGACCGTGCTGGTCGTCCTGGAGTCGGTGGCGGTGGTGCTGTACTTCGGCATCGCGGTGCCGCTGCTCTACAACGGCATCGCGTTCGAGGACGAGATGGCGCCGCGGTCGAAGGTGGTACCGCACCTTCTGGCGCTCGGGGGGTACACGATGGCCGGGATCAACGGGTTGGCGGTGCGCGAGCTCTGGCGTCTGCGGCCCGGTGACGGCAGGGTCCTCGTCGTGGCGATGGCCGGGGTGCAGGTGCTGCTGCTGGGGTATGGGGCGCTGTCGGGCAACTACCTGTTCGCGATCTTCGCGGCGCCGGTGCTGCTGTTGCTGGGGGTGCTGGCCGCCTCCGAGTACCGGAGCGGCGCCCGCCGGGCCGCCGCGCGGTGACGGGGGCTGGCCCAAAACTTCCGCAGGGCCGGTGGCACCGTCCGGACTGTCACGCGCAGCGAGCCGCGGTCGGCTCAGCCCGGGCCGCTCGGCCCCCGTCCGCGTGCTTCGGCGTACTCCTTGAACCGTCTCAGGTCCCCCTTCACCCGGTGGTCGACGGCGGCCCTGGCTTCGCCGGTCTTCTCCCCCGGCCGCTCGGGCCGGAGGTCGACTGCGAGGGTGACCCGGGTGTGGCCCGGGTCGAGCCGCCGGAAGGTCACCTTCTCCTTCCGGTCCGCCTCGCCGTCCACGACCCGCCAGGCGATCAGTTCCTCGGGCTCCTGGTCGACGATCTCGGTGTCGTATTCGCGGGTGACGCCGTCGATGCTGGTGCGCCAGTGGATGTGGCGGTCGTCGAGCCGGGTCACCGAGTCGACGCCCTCCATGAAGCGCGGGAACTCCTCGAACTGCGTCCACTGGTTGTAGGCGGTGTGCAGGGGCACGGCCACGTCCACGGATTCCTTCACCGTGCTCATGAGGACCTCCTCGTAGGCTGCGGCCGGGGCCTTCCCGCCCGTCTGTGCACCTGCCCGTCCGGCACCGGCGCAACCATCCCGCATCCCGCCACCGTCCCGGCGGTCCGACCCGACCTCGACCCCGACCCCGCCCCGGACCGGACCCGCCCGGACCAACCGGCCCGGCCCGGGCCGGGCCAAGCCGCCGGAGGGTCCGGCCCGACCGGGTCGGCTCAGGGCGCGGAACGCGGCCCGTCGCCCTCGGCCAGGTGCCGGGTCACGGTGTCGAGGTCCGTGCCCAGCCGCTGGGCGGCGCCGACGAGCAGGCTCAGCGCGGTGTGCGGGGTCACGTCGAACCGTTCGGCGGTGATGCCGATGGCGAGGCCGGTGGCGTGCCGCCGGTCCAGCAGGTCGGCGACCGCCCGGGACAGCGCGAAGCGGTCGAGGGCGGCCGATGCCTGGAGGGCGAGCACCTCCACCAGGCCGAGGGCCGGGGTGCCGGGCTCGACCGGGGTGCGCAGGTAGGCGCTGAACACGGTGCAGCCGTGCGGGTGGGTGCGCAGGTGGGCGCCGGCCACGGCCCGTACGCCGCAGCGCCGGGCCCGGTCGGCGAACCGGTCCGACCGGCCGGGGTCCAGCCGGACCACGACCTGTCCTTCGCCCTGGCGGCGGAGCCGGGGCAGCGGGCCGGCTTCCGAGCCGCCCTGCGCGCGTTCGAGGGCGAGCAGGTAGGAGGGGGTCGCCGCGAAGGTCTCGACCGAGCCGTCGTCGTGCCAGGTGCTGACGGCGGCGCCCACGCAGTCCGGGACCGTGACCCGGGTCAGCTGCACCACGTCGTGCAGGCTCTGGAGGGGCCCGGACCGGACCCGTTCGTGGGCCGCGAGTTCGCCGAGTTCGGCCAGGAGCGCCGCGCGGGCCCGGTCGTTCGCCGGCGCCCCGGCCGTCGCCGTGGCGACGTCGGCCGGGCCTTGGCGTGCCAGCAGCAGGCGGGCCCTGGCGACCGCGCGGACCGCGTCGGCCTCCCCGGTGTAGATGCCGATCGTGTAGCAGACGTCGCGCAGCCGCTGCCCGGCTTCCGGCGAGCTCGACGGGGACAGGGCCTCGTACTCCGCGACCAGCCGGCCGAGCGCAGCGACATCCACCATGGGCATGAGCACCTCCGTGTGTTTACGGAAAGTATGCGCCGATCACGCAGCGAAACCGCGTCGTCGGTCGCCTCACCCCGGTGGTCGGCCCGCCGACGGCCGCCGACACCCGCCGGAGGCCGTCAGTGGACGTCGGGGGCCGTCGAGGGCGTCCGGCCGTCGGCGCAGGCACGGAGCACCGCGAAGGCGGTCGCCAGTGTCAGGGCCCAGCAGCCCGCGAGGCCCCAGAGGAAGGGGGTCTTCGACGCCCCCAGTCCGGCGGCCAGGAGTCCGAGCGACAGCAGCGCGAGCCCGAGGACGGTCCGCTGCCGCAGGCCTCGCACCAGGTCCCAGGCCCGGCCGCGCAGGCCGAGCCGGACGGCGCGCAGCCACGGTTCCGGGGCGCGGTCGCGGCGCGGCGGCCTTCCGGTTCCGCGCGGTCGCGCCCGCTCGTGTCCGCCCATGGTGTCCGCCTCCTCGCCGCGCCGTCCCCCGTGGTCCCGCACCGGGTACCCCGGATGCGCAATCGCTAACGCCCGGCCCCGGCCACAGCCCGACCGCCCGGCGGCCCCCCGAGCCCACCGGCCGTCTCAGCCGGCACCCTCGGCCGCCCCGTCGGTTCCACCGGTCCCGCCGGTTCCGTCGGCCCAGCCAGGGGCGTCGCGGTCCTCCAGTTCCTCGCGCAGCCGGGCCAGGGTGGCGCTGAGCAGTCGGGAGACGTGCATCTGGGAGACGCCGATCCGCTCCGCGATCCGGGACTGGGTCCAGCCGTTCCAGAAGCGGAGTTCGAGGACGGTCTGCTCGCGGACGGGCAGCCGGGCCAGCAGGGGGCGCACCGCGATGCGGAAATCGGCGAGGTCGATGCCGGGGTCGCAGCCGCCGAGGTGGTCGAGCAGGGCGCTGCCGCTCTCGTCGGTGTCCTGGTCGCGCAGGGCGTCCAGGGAGTTGGGGCGGTAGACGCGGCCCGCCATCAGTCCCTCGGTGGCCTGTTCGACGGTGAGGTCCAGGTCCTCTGCGATCTCCTCGGGGCGGGGCAGTCGGCCGAGTTCCTGTTCGAGGCGGTCCGAGCCGCGGGCGACGCAGAGGTAGAGCTCCTGCATGCCGCGCGGGACCCGTACCGGCCAGGAGGTGTCGCGGAAGAACCGTTTGATCTCGCCGGTGATGGTGGGGATCGCGTAGGTGAGGAATTCGACGCCGCGCTGCGGGTCGTAGCCGTCGACTGCCTTGATCAGGCCGATCGTGCCGACCTGGAGGATGTCGTCCATGTCCTCGGCGCGGTGGCGGAAGCGGGCCGCGATGAAGCGCACCAGTGGCATGTTGAGCTCGATGATCGTGCCGCGCACGTAGCTGTAGGCGTGGGTCTCGCGGGCCAGCCCGGCCAGCCGTCCGAACAGCGCGTCGCTCAGTTCGCGGGCCTCGGACTTGCCCATCCGGCGCAGTTCGGCCGCCGTCGGTCTTCGCGGCAGGTCGGGGGGCAGGCCCTCGGGCGGGGCCTCCCGGTCGGTCGTTTCCAGGTGGATGGACACGTGATCACTCCTGGGCATCGGGGTGGACGCCCGGCGACGCGTGCGGATCCGCACCTCGTGCGTCGCGGACTTCTTCCCCCAGGACCCGTGCCCGGTCTCTTCGAGCGCGGTCCCGGCGGCACCGTCCACGGTGCCGAGCAGCCGGAACGGTCACGGCCGCTGCATGAGTGTTCCTACCCCGGGGAGGCGTTTCCGAACGCACGTTCCAGGCGTTCTCCTGCTTCCGGGTGTTCTCCTGCCCGTCTTCCGGGCGGTCGCGCAACGGCACGGCCCGCGCGGGCGGGCGGGCGGGCGGGCGGCGCGCCTCCCGACCGGCGTCCGCGCGGTTGGTCGGGCGCGCCTCCCGACCGGTGTCCGCCCCGCCGGGAGGCGGCACGCTCAGTGGTCGAGCGGGCTGGGCCGTCCCGGCCAGGCGGGCCGGCCCGGCTCCCCGGGCCGCCGCGGCTGGACGTAGTCGACCAGCTGCATCATGCCGAGGTCCTCGTGCTGGAGCTGGTGGCAGTGCAGGACGGTGCGGCCGGTGAAGTCCTCGTACTTGACCAGCAGGGTGACGGTGTCGCCCGGCTTGCCGCCGACCAGGTCGACGGTGTCCTGCCAGACCGGCGGGTCGAGCCGTCGGCCGTTGCGGTGGGTGACGAGGACGTGGTTGGTGTGCAGGTGGAAGGGGTGGTGGAAGGCCGGCATGGAGTCGTCGGTGTGCAGGGTCCAGCGTTCGACGGTGCCGAGTTCCAGGGTGTGGTTGACGAACTCGGGGTCGAACAGGCCGTAGGCGGGGTCGCGGGTGAGGTCGCCGCCGGGGTCGGCCGCGGGGGTGGGGTGGCTGCCGAGGACGCGGTAGGCGTTGGGGAACGGCGGGTCGAAGACCTTCGCGTCGACGTGGAAGACCACCTCGCGGTCGACGCCCGGGTCGGCGAGGTCCTTCTCGTCGAGGAAGGGTTTGCCCTGCGGCAGCGCGGTCGGCAGTTCCATCGGCGGCCGGACGGCCTCGCCCGCCACCTCGATCGTCATCAGCGGCACGGGCACGCCCTTGGCCCGCAGTTCGTACGTCCCGGCCTCGCCGCCCCGGACCAGCACGTCGGCGCGGTTGCCCACGGCCAGGGAGACCGTCTCGGCGGCGACCGGCGCAGGGAAGGTCACGCCGTCCATCGCGATCTGATGCATCGTCAGCTTCTGCTCCCCGGAGGCGATCTGGAGCGAGAGGGTGGTGAAGGCGGTCGCCGCGACGAGGCGCCAGCGCTGGACCTCGCCGGGGCGCAGCGCGAGGGTGGGGTTGACCGCGCCGTTGACGGTGAAGGTGGGCGGGACGGCGGCCAGGGCGTCGCCGGAGGTGAACTCGGGGACCTTCCCGTCCTTGAGCCGGAGTTCGTTGACGCAGACGACCAGGTCGGCGGCGGCCTTGATCTGCGGCACCTCGTCGACGTCGCCCTCGACGATGATGACCCCGGCCATCCCTCCGGCGATCTGTTCGGCGGTGGCGCCGTGCGCGTGGGGGTGGTACCAGTAGGTCCCCGCCGGGTGGCCGGGCGGGATCTCGACGGTGGTCAGGTAGCGCGGCTCGGGGGCGCCGGCCGCGGCCTCGTCGGCGCTGCGCGGCGGGAATTCGCGCATGACGTTGTCGGCGTTCCCCGAGGGCGAGACGTGCAGGCCGTGGGTGTGCAGGTTGAAGCTGTTCGCGCGGTGCGGCCGGTTGTGTCCGCCGTGGTGCGGCGGGTTCGGCGGGTTCGGTGGCAGGCCGTTGACCTGGGTCAGCCAGAGCGTGTCCCCGGCGCGCACCCGCAGGGTGGGCCCCGGGATGGTGCCGTTGTAGGTGCGCGTGGTGACCGTCCCGTAGCCCGGGACGGCGGTGTCCGTGAACCGGACGTCGAGTGCCTGGTCGAGCACCGCCCTCGACCCGTCGGAGGCGGACCGGGAGCTGCGGACGGCCGGCTGCGGGAAGGGGGTCGCGGCCGTCGCGGCCGTCGCGGGCCCGGCGAGGAGCCCGTCGGAGCCCGCCACGAGGATGGCGGCTGCGGGAACGGCCTTGAGTACCGATCGTCGACTGATTCCGACAATTTCTCTCATAGCCGGGCAATCTAGGTCGACTTTCGCGGGCCCCCGGTCAGGCACACCGCGCGCCTGCCGGGGGTTGGGCCTTCCGTACCACGCTACGAACACTCCGGGTGGGTCAGGTTGGCCCCGTTGCGGGGGTCGAAGACGTGGATGCGCGACGTGTCCACCCACAGCTCCAGCGGGCCGCCCTCGGCGGCGCGGGTGGCCGGGTTCAGCCGGGCCACCACACGGTGCTCCTGCATCCCGGTGTCGGCCCGGCCCGAGTCGGCGGCCAGTTCCGCCAGTTCGGCGAGTTCGGCAATTCCGGCGAGGCCGGCGAGGCCCTCGGTCGCCGCCGGTCCGCCCGCCTCCGCGAAGTGGACGTAGACGTCCGAGCCGACCGACTCCCGGACCTCCACGGTCACGGTGACGGTGACCCCTCCGGTGTGCCCCTCGGCCAGGGCGGCGTCCTCGAAGTCCTCGGGGCGGATGCCGACGATCAGTTCGCGCGGCGCGTCCGCGCGCTCCAGGGCGCGCCGGGTGCGGTCGTCCAGCGGCAGGTCGCCCAGCGAGGTGCGCAGGGCGCCCTGCTCCAGTGCGGCGCCGAGGAAGTTCATCCCGGGCGAGCCGATGAACCCGGCGACGAAGAGGTTCACCGGCTCGTCGTACAGCTGCTGCGGCGAGCCGACCTGCTGGACGATGCCGGAGCGCATCACCACCACCCGGTCGCCGAGCGTCATCGCCTCGACCTGGTCGTGGGTGACGTAGACGGTGGTGGTGCCCAGCCGGCGCTGGAGGGCGGCGATCTGGGTGCGCATCTGCACCCGGAGCTTGGCGTCCAGGTTGGACAGCGGCTCGTCCATCAGGAAGACCTTGGGGTCGCGGACGATCGCCCGGCCCATCGCGACCCGCTGGCGCTGCCCGCCGGAGAGGTTCGCGGGCTTGCGGTCGAGGTGCCGGGTCAGGTCCAGGATGCGGGCGGCCTCCTCGACCTTGGCGGCGATGGTCGGCTTGTCGACCTTGGCCAGGCGCAGCGCGAACCCCATGTTGTCGCGCACGCTCATGTGCGGGTAGAGGGCGTAGCTCTGGAAGACCATCGCGATGTCCCGGTCCTTGGGCGCGCGGTCGTTGACCACCTCCCCGGCGATCCGCAGGGTGCCCTCGGTGATGTCCTCCAGCCCGGCGATCATGTTGAGCGTGGTGGACTTTCCGCAGCCGGAGGGGCCGACCAGGATCACGAACTCGCCGTCGGCGATGGTGAGGTCGACGTCGCGGACGGCGAGGGCGCCGTCCGGGTAGCGCTTGGTGATGCCGTCGAGGACGATCTCGGCCACGATCCGCCTTCCTGGTCCGCCGGGTGCGGCGGGCTCAACCTCGGGAACTCGATGCAAGAACTCGATGCAAGAACTCGATGCGGGAACTCGATGCGGGCACTCGATGGAGGTCTCAGCCCTTGACCGCGCCGGCGGTGAGCCCGGCGACGATGCGGCGCTGGAACAGCAGCACGAAGACCACGATCGGGATCGTGATGATCACGGCGGCGGCCGCGATCGAGCCGGTCGGCTGCTCGAACTGGGAGCTCCCGGTGAAGAAGGCGATCGCCGCCGGAACCGTCCGGGCCGAGGTGGTGGAGGTCAGCGAGATCGCGAACAGAAAGTCGTTCCAGCAGAAGATGAAGACCAGGATGCCGGTGGTGAACACGCCGGGTGCCGCCAGCGGCGCGATGACCAGCCGGAACGCCTGCCACGGCGTGGCGCCGTCCACCTTGGCCGCCTTCTCCAGGTCCCAGGGGATCTCCCGGAAGAACGCCGAGAGCGTGTAGATCGCCAGCGGCAGCGAGAAGGTCATGTACGGGATGATCAGCCCGGCCCAGGTGTCGAACAGCCCGAGCGCCCGCTCGATGTCGAACAGCGGCGACACCAGCGAGATCGGCGGGAACATCGCGATCAGCAGCGACACCCCGATCAGCAGCCGCTTGCCGGGGAAGCGCAGCCGGGCCACCGCGTACGCGGCCATGGTGCCGAGCACGACGGCGATGGTGGTGGCGATCACCGCGATGCCGATCGAGTTGACCAGGGCGCGGGTGAACTCGGAGGTCTGGAAGATGCCGCGGTAGTTGGCCAGGGTCCACTGGCGGGGCACGAAGGCGCCGTCGGAGAGGGTGCTCGGCTCCTTGAAGGAGAGCGCCACGATCCACCACACCGGGAAGAGCGCGTAGAGCACGACCACCAGGTTGGCGATGCCCCAGCCGGTCAGGGTCCGGGTGTGCCGGCCGCTCATCGATGCTCCGGTTCCGCGCCGGGCGCGGCCGCGCCGAACAGTTTGACGAAGACCAGCGCGATGAGGGCCACGCAGACGAAGATCAGCACCGAGATCGCCGAGCCGATGCCCAGGTTGAGCGCGGTGAAGAGGTTGTCGTAGCCGAGGATCGACACCGAGCCGGTGCCGTTGGAACCGCCGGTCAGCACGTAGATGTTGTCGAAGATCCGGAAGGCGTCCAGGGTACGGAAGAGCAGGGCGACCAGGATCGCGGGCTTCATCAGCGGCAGGATCACCAGTCGCAGCCGCTGCCCGAAGCTCGCGCCGTCCACCATCGCCGCCCGGACCGTCTCGTCCGGGACGAGGGCCAGGCCGGCGAGCAGCAGCAGCGCCATGAACGGGGTGGTCTTCCACACCTCCGCGAGGATGATCAGACCGACGGCCGGCCACTGCTCCGTCAGCGGGGCGCTGCCCTCCGGCAGCAGGGCGGCCAGGTATCCGGTGCCCGGGGTCCAGGCGTACTGCCAGGAGTAGGCCGCCACCACGGTGACGATCCCGTACGGCACCAGCACCGCGGTGCGCACCGTGCCGCGCCCGAAGAGCGTCCGGTGCATCACCAGCGCGAGCGCCAGGCCGAGCACCAGCTCGACCGCCACCGACACCACGGTGATCAGCACCGTGACGCCGAGCGCCTGCCACCAGAACGGCGAGGTCAGCACCGCGCCGTAGTTGGCGAGCCCGATCCAGTGCGCCTGCTCGGGGAAGCGCAGGTCGTAGCGCTGCAGGGACAGGTAGACGGCGTAGCCGATCGGGTAGGCGGTGACGCCGAGCATCACGATCACCGCGGGGGCGCACAGCAGCAGGCCCAGCCGGCGCTCCTGGCGGGCCCCGCGCGAGGGCTCGGCCGGTTGCGGTGCGGCCGCGGCGGCGGTCTCGGTGGACGGTGTCACGGGATCAGCCCCTTCGAGCCGAGGGCGTCCTGGATCTGCCCGCGGAGGTCGGCCACGTCCTTCTCCGGGTGGATGCCGGCGGGCGGGGAGAGGGTGTGCGAGATGGCGATGGAGACGTTCTGGTAGGCCGGGGTCTGCGGGCGCACGCTGGCGGAGTCGAGGGCGGCCAGCACGTCGGCGGCGAACGGGTAGCTGGCGGTGAGCTCGGCCGTCTCGTACAGGCTGCGCAGCGAGGGCGGCAGGCCGCCCTTCAGCGCGTTGGTGAGCTGGTTGTCCCGGTCGCGCAGGCAGAGGGTGGCCTCGGCGGCGAGGTCGGGGTGCCGGCTGTACGCGCCCACCGCGAGGTCGATCCCGCCGATGGTCACGCTGGCGGGGCGGTCGGCGCTCACCGCGGGGTACGGGGCCCAGCGGAAGTGCGGGAACAGCTCCGGCCGGTTGGCCTTCATCGAGGGGTAGACGAAGGGGTAGTTGAGTTCGAAGGCGGCCGTCCCGGACTCCATCGCGAGCCGGTTCTGGTCCTCCATCTGGTTCGGCAGCGAGGGGTCCGCGGCCACCGACGTCGCCAGGTCGTGCATCACCCCGGCGGCCGTGACGGCGGGCGCCCCGAGCGAGGGCGCCTGCGCGTCGGGGGTGAGGATCGTGCCGCCCGCGCTGGTGACCAGCGTGTTGAACCAGACCGTCAGCCCCTCGTACTGGGCGCCCTGGATCTCCACGAAGTGCGGCTTGCCCTCGGCGGCCAGCTGCTGCGCCCGGGAGAGCATCTCCGCCCAGGTCCCGGGCGGGGCCGGCACCAGGTCGTCGCGGTACCAGAGCAGCTGGGTGTTGGAGTTGTAGGGCACGGCGTACAGCCGGTCCCGCCAGGTCGCGGTCCGCACGGCCGCGTCGAGGGTGTCGGCGGTGGCCCGCGCGCGCATCTCCCCGGTCCACTCGCGGATCCAGCCGGCCTCGGCGAACTCGGCGGGCCAGGTGACGTCCAGGCCCAGGACGTCCACCTCGGTGTCGTGCGCCGCCATCCGGCGCACCAGCTGCTGGCGCTGGCCGTCGGCGCCGCGGGGCAGCTTGTTGTAGCGGATCGTGTAGCGGCCGCCGGACTGCTGCCCGCAGCGGTCGGCGGCCTGCTGGAGGGCGCCCGAGTCGTCCGGGAAGTTGTACCAGTTCAGGGTGACCGGGCCGCCGCTCCCACCGCCCCCGCAGCCCACCAGGGCGGAGGCGAACACGGCCAGTCCGGCGGCGGCGCTCGCCCACCGCGAGCGGAACGTGGGGACCCTCGGCATCGTTCTCCCGCGCTGGGACGGACCGGTCCGGCCGACCCTAGCCGGGCTCCCCCGGCCCGGCCCGGCCTCCCGGGCCGCCGGGCCGGGCGACCAGCCGGACGGCGGAACCCGGCCCCGGGCTCCCGGGAGGCGCCGGTCCGGGTCGGCACGGATACTGGCCGCACCGAAACCTCCGGAGGCTGGGACCGCACCGGAACCGAGGAGCACGCCGTGACCGGACCCGTCGTCGTCGGATTCGACGGCTCACCCGAGAGCCTGGCCGCCGCCGCCTGGGCCGCCCATGAGGCGCAGCGCCGCGGCCTGCGCCTGGACGTCCTCCAGGCCTGGCCCCGGCCGAAGCAGATCGCCCCCGGGAGCAGACCCGGCGACCACCCCGCGCTGGCACAACTCGCCGAGCGGGAGAGCGAGTTGCGCACGCTCGCGCCGGAGGTGGAGGTCGCCGCCACCTCCGTGGCCGCCGATCCCGTCGAGGCGCTGGAGGCGGCCGCGCGCGGGGCCGCCCTGCTGGTGCTCGGCTCGCGCGGGCTGGGCACCCTGCGCGGCTTCCTGGTCGGCTCGGTGAGCCAGGAGGTGCTGCGCCGGGCGGACTGCCCGGTGGTGCTGATCCGGGTCGGCGGGGACGAACCGGACGGCGCGGTGACGGTCGGCCTCGACCTGGCGCACCCGGCGGACGAGGTGCTGGCCTTCGCCTTCGAGGCCGCCGCCCTGCGCTCGGCGCCGCTGCGCGTCCTCCACGTCTGGTCCCCGCCGGCCGGCAGCGAGTACATGTCCTACGGGGCGATCGGCGGTCTGGAGGGCGAGGTCTCCGCCGTCGAGCGCAGCGGGCTCGACGGGGCCCTGGACCCCTGGCGGGCCCGGCACCCCGAGGTGACGGTGACCACCGACCTGATCCGCGGCAAGCCCGCCGTCGACCTGGTGGACGCCGCCGCGACGGCCCGGCTGCTGGTCGTCGGCCGCCGCGTCCGGCGGATGCCGCTGCGCCACCACCACCTCGGCCCGGTGGCGCACGCCGCGATCCACCACGTGCACTGCCCGGTCGCGGTCGTCCCGTACGGCTGACCGGGAGCCGGCCCGGGCGCGCTACAGTCCGGTGCCATGAGTGAGTCCGTACGCCCGCCCTTCGGGAACTTCGCCTCCGCCGTGGCCGCGCTGGAGGCCGGCGCGGAGCTCGCCGCGCCCGTCGCCGACGCGCTGAAGAACTGGGACGACCAGGAGGCCGCCGCCTCGGTGCTCTACGTGGACAGCGATCCGCTGAAGGCGGACACCGCCGTGTTCTGCGCGGCCTACGACACCCCGCCGGAGCTCTCGGCGAACTGTGTGGTGGTGGCCGCCAAGCGCGCCGGGGAGGTGACCCTGGCCGCGTGCCTGGCCCTGGCCACCACCCGGGTGGACGTGAACAAGGCGGTGCGCACCCACCTGGGGGCGCGCAAGGCGTCCTTCGCGCCGATGGACACCGCGGTCGAGCTGACCGGCATGGAGTACGGCGGAATCACCCCCGTCGGCCTGCCCGGCGACTGGCCGCTGCTGATCGACGAGGCGGTGGCCGCGGCCCCGTGGGTGCTGGTCGGCAGCGGGCGGCGGCGGGGCAAGCTCATCCTGCCCGGGTGGGCGCTGGCGAAGCTGCCGGGCGCCCGGGTGCTGCCGGGTCTGGCCGGCAGCACCGGCTGACCGGCCCGGCGGCACCCAGGCCCGGAGCCAGCGGAGCCGAGCCGGCGGGCCCGGAGTCAGCGGGCCCGGGGGGCGAGGCCGACCGGGCAGACCACCGGGGTGCCGTGCACCGGGTCGGTGAGGATCACGCTCTCCACCCCGTACAGCTCGCGCACCAGCTCCGGGGTGACGATGTCGCGCGGCGCGCCCTGGGCGGCCACCTCGCCGTCGCGCATGGCCACCATGTGGTCGGCGTAGCGGCAGGCGGTGCTGAGGTCGTGCAGGACGAGGACGACGGTGCGGCCGCGCCCGGTCGTCAGGCCGCGCACCATCTCCAGCACCTCCAGGGCGTGGCCCATGTCCAGCGCCGAGGTGGGTTCGTCGAGCATCAGGATGTCGGTGTCCTGGGCGACGGCCATGGCGATCCAGGCGCGCTGGCGCTGGCCGCCGGAGAGGGTGTCCAGCGGACGGTCGGCCAGCTCGTGCAGGTCGGCGGCGGTGAGCGCGTGCTCGACCGCCTCGGCGTCGGCGGCGGACCACTGCCGCAGCAGGCCCTGGTGCGGCTGGCGGCCGTAGCGGACCAGGTCACGGACGGTCAGCCCGTCCGGGGCGGTGGCGGACTGCGGCAGCAGGCCGATGATCCGGGCGATCGCGCGGGTGGACAGCGAGGTCAGCGGCTTGCCGTCGAGCAGCACGGCGCCGGAGCGCGGGGCGATGGTCCGGGCGAGGCCGCCGAGCAGGGTGGACTTGCCGCAGCCGTTCGGGCCGACGATGACAGTGACCTGCTGCCGCGGCAGTTCGAGGTCGAGCTCGCGGACCACGATGGTGCGGTCGTGGCCGAGGCTGAGCGCGCTGGTCGCCAGCCGGGGCGCTCCGGCGGCGGTCCCGTCGGGCGCGGTGGTCGCGTCGGGCACGGTGGTCGCGGCGGTCGCGGCGGTCGCGGCGGTCGCGCTGGTCGCGGTGCGGGCGGTCATGCGGTCCTCCGGGGACGGGTGGTGAGCAGCAGCCAGAGCAGGTACGGGCCGCCCACGACGGCGGTGACCAGGCCGGCCGGGACCTCGATCGGCGACAGGACGGTGCGGCCGAGCAGGTCGGCGAGCAGGGTGAAGGCGGCTCCGGCGGCGGCCGAGGTGAGCACCGGGACGCAGCGCGGTCCGGCGATCCGGCGGGCGGCCTCGGGCGCGGCGAGCGCGATCATGCCGAGCGGTCCGGCGACGGCCACCGCCAGGCCCGCGCAGACCACGGCGACCACCAGGACGCCGACCCGCAGGCCGCGCACCCGGACGCCCAGCCCGGTGGCGACGGCGTCGGAGAAGCGCAGCAGCGACAGCCGGCGGCCGAGCAGCACGGCGGCGGGCAGGCAGACCAGCAGGCCGAGCAGGAGCAGACCGACGGCGTCGGCGTCCCGACTGTTGAGGGTGCCGACCGTCCAGGCGTACGCGGAGTTGGCGGCGTCGATGGCGGCGCGGGAGAGCATCAGGTTGGTCACCGCTCCGAAGACCGCGCCGATGCCGAGGCCGACGACCAGGAAGCGGTAGCCGTTGCGGCCGGCCCCGCCACCGAGGGCGAAGGCGAGCGAGGCGGCGGTGGCGGCGCCCACCAGGGCGGCGGCGGAGGGCAGCAGCTGGGTGGCGACGCCGGTGACGGAGGCGACGGCGAAGGCGGTGGCGCCCTCGTTGAAGCCGACGGTGTCCGGGGTGGCCAGCCGGTTCTGGGCGAGGGTCTGCATCAGGCAGCCCGCGACGCCGAGGGCGGCGCCGACGGCCAGTGCGGCCTCGGCGCGGGGCAGCCGCAGTTTCTCCACCAGCAGCACGTCGCGTGCGGTGCCGTCACCGAAGGCGGCGCGCAGGGCGGTCACCGGGTCGAGGTTCGTCTCACCGACGGCCAGGCAGACGGCGGTCACCGCGACCAGGACGAGCAGCAGGGCGGCGCCGCCGAGCAGCGGCCGGACCGGGACGAGCACCGAGCGGCCGCCGAGGGCGAGCAGCCGGGTGCCTGGCGGGGTCGGCGGCCGGGTCGCGGCCGATGGCGTGTCGGGGCTCGCGGCGTTCTTCGCGGCGGCGGCTTTCGCGGTCTTCACGGTGGAGGTCACAGCGCGGGCATTCTGTGCGAGCGGACGACGGCGACCAGGACGGGGGCGCCGCACAGGGCGGTCATCACGCCGAGCGGCATCTCGTACGGGCGGGCCACCAGCCGGGAGGCCACGTCGGCGAGCAGCACGACGGCGGGCCCCAGCAGGGCGGAGACCACGAGCAGCCGGCGCAGGTCCGGGCCGACCAGGGCCCGGGCGGCGAAGGGCACCACCAGGCCGACGAAGGAGACCGGTCCGGCGATCGCGGTGGCGGCGCCGACCAGCAGGGCGACGGCGGTCACCGCGAGGGCGCGGGCCCGGCGGGGCTTGTGGCCGAGGCCGGTGGCGACGTCGTCGCCGAGGCTGAGCGCGGTCAGCGCCGGGCCGGAGAGCAGGGCCAGGACCAGACCGAGCAGCAGCACCGGCAGTACGGCCAGCAGTTGGTCGGTGCCGCGGCCGGCGACCGAGCCGATGGTCCAGAACCGGATCTCGTCGGCGGCCCGGGCGTCGGACAGCAGCAGGACGGAGGAGCCGGCGTTCATCAGTCCGCTCAGCGCCGCGCCGGCGAGCACCAGGCGGACGGGGTCGTCGCCGGCGCCGCGCAGCCGGGCCGCGCCGAGCGCCAGCAGGCAGCCGGCGGCGGCGCCCAGCACGGCGACGTACGGGCCGACGCTCGCGGCGCTGGCGCCGAGCACGATCGCGATCACGACGGCGAAGGAGGCGCCGGTGCTGACGCCGAGCAGGCCGGGCTCGGCCAGCGGGTTGCGGGCGGCGGCCTGCAGCACGGTGCCGGCCACGCCGAGCGCGAGCCCGACCGCGAGGGCCACGGCGGTCCGCGGGACGCGCAGGTGGAAGACGGTGAACCGGGAGTCGGAGTCGCCGTCACCGAGCAGGGTGGCGAACGCCCGTGACGGCCCCACGTCTCCCGCGCCGAGCAGCAGGCTCGCCAGCACGGCGAGCAGCAGTATCGCGCCGGCGGGCAGCAGTCCGCGCAGCAGGAGTGATCGGAATGTCACACCGGGCCTCCCCGTCAGGGCCTTACGTATGGTTAGGCTAACCTCAGAAAAACGGTTCGTCCGTAAACTACCATTCCTCGGAGAACACCCATGCTTGGCACCCGCTTTACCAAGACCCTGCTCGGAACGGCCGTCGTCGGCGCCCTCGCCCTGGGCCTGACCGCGTGCGGCTCCTCGGGTTCCGGCAGCTCCGCGGGTGGCTCCGACTCCTCCTCCACCGCCGCCAAGGGCGGCAAGCGCAGCATCGACACCGCCTTCGGCGCCGTGGAGGTCCCGGCCGAGGCCAAGAAGGTCGTCGCCCTCAACGACACCTCGCTGGACACCGCCCTCTCGCTCGGCGTCACCCCGGTGGGCACCAGCGCCAGCCGCGGCGGCACCACCGCCCCCGCCTACCTGAAGGCCGACGCCGTCCCGCTGGTCGCCACAGTCAAGGAGCCCAACATCGAGGCCATCCTCAAGGCCGGCCCCGACCTCATCCTGGCCTCCTCGGGCATCGAGAAGTCCCAGTACGAGAAGCTCTCCGCGGTGGCGCCGACCATCGTCCCCAAGGCCGGCGACTGGCGCTCGGTGCTCGCCGTGTACGGCGACGCCCTCGGCCGCAAGGACGACCTGACCGCCAAGCTGGACGCGCTGGACAAGCGCGCCGCCAAGGCCGGCGAGGGCAGGACCGGCAGCGCCGTCGTGATGCGCTGGATGCCCAACGGGCCGATCGTGATGAACACCACCAACATGCCCGGCGACCTGCTGAAGAAGGCCGGCGCCGGCACCATGCCGATCGCCGACGGCCTGGGCGCCCAGCCCCACTCGGACCCGCTGTCCCTGGAGAACCTCAACAAGGCCGACGCCGACCGGGTGTTCGTCGCCACCCTGAACGCCGAGGGCGAGAAGGCCCTGGAGACCGCCCGCAAGCAGGAGGCGTTCACCCGCCTCAAGGCCGTCGGCACCAACCAGCTCATGGGCGTCGACGGCCAGGTGTGGAGCAGCAGCTCCGGCCCGATCGCGGCGGAGAAGGTCGTCGAGGACATCGAGAAGGCCTTCGGCGCGAAGTAGCCGCCCCGGCCGGGGAATTACCCCCCCCCGAGCATTCCGAAGGGCCGCCGTCGCAGCGAATGCGGTGACGGCCCTTCCGGCGGTTCCCACCGGCGGCGCGGGCCGGCGGCGACGCGTTGTGGACAACGGACCCCCGGGCAGCTGCCCGGGGGTCCGCCGTCATGCCTCCAGGACCAGCCGCAGGAGTTCGCGCAGCGACCCGCGCTGCTCGGTGTCGAGCCGGGCCAGCGGGTCGCCGGCGAAGGGCATGCGGGCGCGCAGATCCGCGGCGACCTCGCGGCCGGCGGCGGTGGCGGCGACGTGCTTGACGCGACGGTCGGCGGGGTCGACGCTGCGCTCGACCAGGCCGCGGGACTCCAGGCGGTCGACGATCACCGTCACATTGGACGGCTCCGCGTGCAGCCGCTCGGCGATCCGGCGCGTCGGGACCGGAACCTCGGCGGCGAGCAGCGCCTTGGCCTGCAGCGCGGTCAGGTCGTGGGCCGCCGCGGCCGCCTCGGACTCCCGGCCGTAGCGGCGGTTGACGGCCGCGAAGAGTCCGACGATCTCCTGGGTGAGGTCATCCGATGGGTGGGACATGACCACCAGACTATCCAGGTGCTTGACAAAGTGAAATGTCAGCCCACATAGTTATGAATCATATTGGTTATGATCCATAAGCACTGGGAGTCCAGCGAGATGAGCGACCGGACCGTCCTGATCACCGGCACCTCCTCCGGCATCGGCCTGGCCACCGCCGTCGCCGCCGCCGCCCGCGCCGGCTGGCACGTCATCGCCACCATGCGCAACACCGCCAAGGCCGGCCCGCTGCTGGCGGCCGCCGAGGAAGCCGGGGTCACCGTCGACCTCCGGACGCTCGACGTCACCGACCCCGCGTCGGTCGAAGCCTGCCTGGCCGGCGTCGACCGGCTGGACGCGCTGGTCAACAACGCCGGCGCCGGCCACATCGGCACCCTGGAGCAGGAGAGCGTCGACGACGTCCGCGCCGTCATGGAGGTCAACTTCTTCGGGGTGCTGCACGTCACGAAGGCCGCCCTGCCCCTGCTGCGGGCGAGCAAGGGCCGCGTGCTGACCGTGACCAGCGTCGGCGGCGTGGTCGGCCAGCCCTTCAACGAGGCCTACTGCGCCGCCAAGTTCGCGGTCGAGGGCTACATGGAGTCCCTCGCCCCGGTCGCGGCCACCGCCGGTGTGTCCGTCAGCGTCGTCGAGCCGGGCGCGGTGGCCAGCGAGTTCGTCGGCAACGTGGGCCTGACGGACGACGCGACCGAACAGGCCGGGCCGTACGCCCCGGCCCTGGCCGCCTACCTGGACCGCACCCGCGGCGCCTTCGCCAACGCCCAGGCGCCCGAGGACGTGGCCGCCGGGATCCTCGACCTGCTCGCCGCCGAACGACCCGCCTTCCGGATGCTCACCTCCGACGCCGCCCGGGCCTTCGCCGGGGTCAAGCTCAAGGACCTCGACGGCTCGGCCGTCCAGGGCCTCACCTCCGGCTGGGTCGCCTAGCCGATCACCGGGCAGGAGGCCCGCGAGCGGCACGATGGCCGGGACCGGGGTGGGCGCGGCAAGGCTGCCGCGCCCACCCCGGCCGCCGTCAGCCGGCGAGTTCCTCGCGCAGCAGGCGGGCCGCGGCGACCAGGCTCTCCAGCGAGGCCCGGGTCTCCGGCCAGCCGCGGGTCTTCAGCCCGCAGTCCGGATTGACCCAGAGCCGCTCCGCCGGGATCGCCGCCAGGCCCGCGCGCAACAACGAGACGGCCTCGTCGGTGCTGGGGACGCGCGGGGAGTGGATGTCCCAGACGCCGGGGCCGACCTCGCGCGGATAGCCCGCCCCGGCCAGCTCGCCGGCCACCTCCATGTGGGAACGGGTGGCCTCCAACGAGATCACGTCCGCGTCGAGTTCGTCGATCGCCGTCATGATCGCGCCGAACTCGGCGTAGCACATGTGGGTGTGGATCTGGGTGTCCGCGCGGACACCGGAGGTGGCGAGGCGGAAGGCCTCGGTGGCCCACGCCAGGTACGCCGGGCGGGCGGCGGCCCGCAGCGGGAGGGTCTCGCGCAGCGCCGGCTCGTCGACCTGCACGACGGCGGCGCCGACCGCCTCCAGGTCGACGACCTCCTCGCGCAGGGCGAGGGCCACCTGCCGGGCGGTGTCGGCGAGCGGCTGGTCGTCGCGGACGAAGGACCAGGCGAGCATGGTGACCGGGCCGGTCAGCATGCCCTTGACCGGGCGGTCGGTCAGGCCCTGCGCGTAGCCGAACCAGTCGGTGGTCATCGGATGCGGACGGGAGATGTCCCCGGCCAGCACCGGCGGGCGCACGTACCGGGTGCCGTACGACTGGACCCAGCCGTGCCGGGTGGCGAGGTAGCCGGTGAGCTGCTCGGCGAAGTACTGGACCATGTCATTGCGCTCGGGCTCGCCGTGCACCAGGACGTCCAGCCCGGCTTTCTCCTGGTAGGCGACGACCTCGCGGACCTCCGCCTCCATCCGCTCCCGGTAGGCCGGGGCGTCGATCCGACCTGCCGTCAGATCGGCGCGGGCGGTGCGCAGTTCGGTGGTCTGCGGGAAGGAGCCGATGGTGGTGGTCGGCAGCAGCGGCAGCCCGAGCCGGGCGTGCTGGGCCTCGGCCCGTACGGGGTAGGGCTGGGCGCGCCGGGTGTCGTCGACGGTGACGGCGGCGGCGCGGGCGCGCACCGCCGGGTCGCGGGTGATCGGGGAGTTGGCGCGGGAGGCGAGGCCGGCGCGGTTGGCGGCGAGCTCGGCGGTGATCGCGCCGGTGCCCTCGCGCAGGCCCCGGGCGAGCAGTGCCGCCTCGCCGGCCTTCTGCCGGGCGAAGGCCAGCCAGCGGGCGATCTGCGGGTCGATGTCGCGCTCCGCGGCGGCGTCGATCGGCACATGCAGCAGCGAGCAGGACGGCGCCACGTCGACGGTGCCGGCGAGGCCCAGCAGGGTCGCCAGGGTCGCCAGCGACTTCTCCAGGTCGTTGATCCAGATGTTGCGCCCGTCGATCACCCCCGCCACCAGCCGCTTGCCGGGCAGGCCGCCGGCGGCGGCGAGGTCCTCCAGGTTGGCGGCGGCCGGGCCGGTGAAGTCCAGCGCCAGGCCCTCGACCGGGGCCTTGGCCAGCACCGGCAGCGCCTCGCCGAGCCGGTCGAAGTAGCTCGCGACCAGCAGCTTGGGCCGCTCGGTGAGACCGCCCAGCTCGCGGTAGGCGCGGGCGGCCGCGTTCAGCTCGGCCGGGGTGCGGTCCTGCACCAGCGCGGGCTCGTCCAGCTGCACCCACGCGGCGCCGGCGGCACGCAACTCGGCCAGCAGCCGGGCGTAGACGGGCAGCAGCCGGTCCAGCAGGGTGATCGGCTGGAAGTCGGCGGTCACCCCGGGCGCCGGCTTGGCGAGCAGCAGGTAGGTCACCGGGCCGACCAGCACCGGCCGGGCGGCGTGGCCGAGCAGCAGCGCCTCGCGCAGCTCGCCGACCGCCTTGGCCGGGTTCGCGGCGAACACCGTGTCCGGGCCCAACTCCGGCACCAGGTAGTGGTAGTTGGTGTCGAACCACTTGGTCATCTCCAACGGGGCGACGTCCTGGTTGCCGCGCGCCATCGCGAAGTACCCGTCCAGCGGGTCGGTGTCGACCGCCTCCCGGTGCCGCGGCGGGATCGCACCGACCGCCACGGTGGTGTCCAGCACGTGGTCGTAGAGCGAGAAGTCGCCGGTCGGCACCTCTTCGACGCCGGAGTCGGCGAGCTGCTGCCAGTTCGTCCGACGCAGGTCGGCGGCGGTCGCCAGCAGCGCCTCGGCCGCTACCGCGCCGTTCCAGTACCCCTCGATCGCCTTCTTCAATTCACGGCCCCGGCCCTGGCGGGGGTAGCCGTGGGCGGTGGCGACGCTCGCCGCGGCTGCGGACTTCGTGGTCAAGGGACTCTCCTTCGCGAGTCTGGATCCTCAAGTGCCCGGTGACGGCACGAGGACGCGAAGGGATGACGGACCGGACCGACGACCGCACCCGTGCGCGGCTCCGCCCGATATGGTCGCCGACCCGCCCACGAGGTCACCGGATGGCCGGGCGCGAACGCTCGCGCACGGGCAGTGGCAGGTCTTCGGACTCGCGGGCACACCCACCTCGGCCGAAACCGGGGCGGACACCTACTGGCCGTCGCTTCCCAGACCCGTCCCGGGTCCAGTGCGTATGACGGCGGTCGTTCCCACTCACCGCTGCGGGGCAGTCCCGGACTGGCCAGTTGAAAGGCGTCACCGGGTTCCCTCTTACGACACCCTGCCTGGCGGACAGGGCGAACCAGCTGCACCGCCAGCTTAGGGGCAAACCGTCGGCGTCGAGGCGGAAATCTCGCAAGGCGTCCGCGTGCTGAGACGCGGGCTCCGCGCCCGCTCCCGGGCGGCGCACCCGGGAGCGGGCGGCGCACCCGGGAGCGGGCGGCAGAATGGCTCCCATGCGGCACATCTTCGTCATCGGCATCGGCGCGGGCGACCCCGACCACCTCACCCTGCAGGCGGTCAAGGCGATCGGTCGCACCGACGTCTTCTTCATCCTCGACAAGAGCGAGGAACGGCAGGACCTGATCGGGCTGCGCCGCCGGATGCTGGCCGACCACGGACGGCCCGGGCACCGCGTGGTCGCGGCGCCGGACGCCGAACGGGACCGCGCCACCCCGGCGTACGCGGCCGCCGTGGACGACTGGCGCGTCCGCCGCGCCGATCTGGTCGAACGGCTGGTCGCCGAGCACCTCGGCCCGGGCGAGAACGGCGCCTTCCTGGTCTGGGGCGACCCCGCCCTCTACGACAGCGTCATCGCCGTGGTGGACGACGTGTCGAACCGGGGCGGCGTGCCCTTCGCGTACGAGGTGATCCCGGGCATCAGCAGCGTCTCCGCGCTCGCCGCCCGGCACCGCACCACGCTGACGCGGGTCGGCCGGCCGGTGCAGATCACCACCGGCCGCCGCCTCGCCGAGGGGTTCCCCGAGGGGGTGGACGACGTGGTGGTGATGCTCGACGGCCGGGCCGCCTTCGCCGGGATCGACCCCGAGGGGCTGGAGATCCACTACGGCGCCTACCTCGGCACCCCCGACGAGGTGCTCGTCTCCGGTCCGCTCGCCGAGGCCGCCCCGCGCATCCGCGAGCTGCGTGAGCGGGCCCGGGAGCGCAAGGGCTGGATCATGGACACCTACCTGCTGCGACGCTCGGACGGCGGCTCCGACGCCTGACGGACGGCCGGCACGCGGTCGGCGCGCACTCACGCGCCGCTCTCCCTCAGCATGGTGATGATGGCGGAGAAGTCCCGCCCGGCGTCCTCGCCGGAGCACCGGCCTGTCACGGCCCGCCGCATCGGGCGGCGGCCTCAGTCCAGGAGCTTCGCCACCACCCGGTCGAGCGCGCGGAGGTCCTCCGGCGGCAGCGCGAGCAGCGCGTCCGGCGGCGTGGCGAGGATCCCGGTGGCGAGCGCGGCCTTCGCCTCGCCCTCCTCGGTGAGGTGGACCAGCTTGGAGCGCCGGTCCGCCGGGTTGGTGATGCGCTCGGCGAGCCCGCGCCGCACCAGGTCGTCCACGATGACGCTGGTGTACGGCGGGTCGGCGGTCAGCCGCTCGGCCAGCTCCCGCAGGGTGATCGGGCCGGCGGCGAGCCGGCGCAGCGCCCTGACCCGGCTGAAGCTCATGCCGAGGGCTTCGGCGACGGTCCTGCGGCGGTCGTGGCGCTCCAGCACGAGCGCGTACATCCCCTGCCAGACCCGGGCCGCCGTCGCGGCGTCCGTCCCGCTCCCCTCCGGGTGCCCACCGGTGTCGAGGCGCTCCATCAGGCGTCCACCGTCTCCTTCGTCTCCGTGCTTCCCTCGGCCGACTCCTCGGCGGCGAGCCGCCGCGCCGTGCGCTCGGCCGTCGCCCGGGCCCAGCGGCCGGAAGTGAGCGTACCGGTGACCAGCACGGCGACGCCGCAGCCGGCGATGATCCACCATGCCGTCCGGGCCGCCCCGGTGAAGGCCGCCGGGTTCGCGAGGGCGCTGCCGGCCATCAGGGCGCCGGTGACCGCGACGCCCAGGGACTGGCCGACCTGTCGGCTGGTGGAGGCCACCGCCGCCGCCACGCCGGCCTGCGAGCGGGGCATCCCGGAGACGGCGGTGTTGGTGATGGGCGCGTTGACCAGGCCGAAGCCGGTACCGAAGAGCAGGAAGGCGAGGACCAGCAGCCAGCTCGGCAGGTGCTCGGAGTAGCCGACCGCCTGGAGCACGGCGCTCGCGGTCAGCGCCGCCCCGGCCAGCAGCAGCGGCGTGCGCGGCCCCCGGGCGGCCACCATCCGGCCGGACAGCGGCGCGGTGAGCAGCGACATGACCGCCATCGGCAGCATGAAGAGTCCGGCGTGCAGCGGGTCGAGCCCGCGGACGTCCTGGAGGTACAGGGAGGTGAGGAAGAGGAAGCCGCCGAGGCCGGCGAAGGCGGCGACCGCGATGACGGTGGCGCCGGAGAAGGGCGCGGAGCGGAAGAACCGCAGATCGATCAGCGGGTCGGTGCGCCGGGGTTCGTACCGCAGCAGGCCCAGCAGCGCGCCGAGGGAGGCCGCCGTGCAGCCGAGCACCACGGGCGAGGTCCAGCCGCGCTCCGGCGACTCGATGATCGCGTAGGTGAGGGCGGCGAGCACCACGACGACCAGCAGCTGGCCGACCGGGTCCACCCGGCGGGTGCGGGCCGCCCGCGACTCCGGCACGTAGCGGGTGGTGAGGAAGAGGGCGGCCAGGCCGATCGGGACGTTGATCCAGAAGATCGCCCGCCAGCCGGCCGACTCCACCAGCGCCCCGCCGATGATCGGCCCGGCGGCCATGCTGATGCCCACCACGCCGCTCCAGACGCCGATCGCCCGGGCGCGCTGCCGGGAGTCGGTGAAGGTGTTGCTGATGATCGACATGGCGACGGGGTTGAGCATCGATCCGCCGACCGCCTGGAGCATCCGCGCGGCGATCAGCCAGCCGAGCCCGGGGGCCAGGCTGCACAGCAGGGAGGCCGCGGTGAACACCACCAGTCCGATCCGGAACACCCGGCGGCGGCCGATCCGGTCGGCGGTCGAGCCGGAGAGCATCAGCAGGCTCGCCAGCACCAGGGTGTAGGCGTCGACCGTCCACTGCAGGCCGGACACCGTGGTGTCCAGGTCGCGCCGGACGGCGGGCAGGGCCACGTTCAGGATGGTGTTGTCGAGGCTGACGATCAGCAGGCTCATGCAGCAGATGGCGAGCACGAGCCAGGGCCGCGGTCGAGCGGCATCGGGCATGACGAACGCTCCAGAGTTAGTTGTGTTGTTGTAATCATTGTGATGCTACAACTAATCCGGGAGGCGACTCCACCCCCGACCGGCCCTGGACAGCGCAACGGCCGCGCCCCGCCGATCTCCTCGACGGGGCGCGGCCGTTGGAGGCCCGCGGATCAGGCCTTCTTGACCACGCCGGACTTGAGCTGCATGGCACCGAAGCCCTCGATGCGGCAGTCGATGTCGTGCCCGTCGACACCGTCCACCAGGCGGATGTTGCGGACCTTGGTGCCGGCCTTGATACCGGAGACGCTGCCCTTGACCTTCAGCGCCTTGACCACCGTCACGGTGTCGCCGTCGCTCAGCACGTTGCCGACGGCGTCCTTGATCACGCGCTCGCCGGCCGGCGCGCCGGCCTGGTCGGCGCCGCCGGGCACCCACTCGTGGGCGCACTCGGGGCAGACCATGAGGGCGTTCATCTCATACGTGTACTCACTGGAGCACTGCGGGCACGGGGGAAGGTTGTCGCTCATGTGTTCAGGATATCCAGCTGTTCGGAGCTGGTCCGGGGCACGAGTGAGGAGGTCAGCGGGGGTACCGGCACCGGTCGGCCGCCGCTGCCGGTGGGCACGGGGTCGTGGCCGGCCGCCGCACCCGCCCGGCCTTCCCCATCCGCCCCCCGCCGGGGCCGTCACTCCCCGCCCAGCGGCGCGGGCAGCGGACGGGAGTGCAGGACGTCCAGCCGGGAGACCGCCCGCGTCACCACCACGTACAGCCGGTGCAGGCCGCGCGCCTCGGCCTCCACGATGGCGGCCGGCTCCAGCACCACCACGTGGTCGTACTCCAGCCCCTTCACCAGCGAGGCGGGCAGCACCGTCACCCGCGCCGTGGTGCCGACCTGTTCGGCCGCCCCGGTCGGGATCCCCGCCGCGAGCAGCGCCTCGGCGGCCTCCGCCACCGCGCCGTCCGCCGCGATCACCGCGATCGAGCCCTCGCGCTCCAGCGCGGCCCGCACCGCCGCGACCGCCGCTCCGCCCAGGCCGCCCCCGGCCACCCGCCGCACCGTCAGCTCCCCGTCCTGCCGCAGCGACACGGCCGGCGGAACGTCCACGTCGAGCGCGCCCAGCAGGGTGTTGGCGAGGGCCGTCACTGCGGCCGGGACCCGGAAGCCGGTGGTCAGCGGCACCACCGCGGCCTGTGGCTTGCCCAGGTGGGCGAGCTGCTCGGGCCAGCTGCGGGCGGCCCACGGGGCGGTCGCCTGGGCGAGGTCGCCGAGAACGGTCAGGGAGCCGAAGGCGCTGCGGCGGGCGATCGCCCGGCACTGCATCGGGGAGAGGTCCTGGGCCTCGTCCACCACGACGTGGCCAAAGCCGGCCGGGCGCTCGATCAGGCCGGCCACCTCGTCCAGCAGCATCAGGTCGTGCTCGGACCACTTGGCGCTCTTCTCCGAGCGCGGCGGCCGGCGCCACAGGATCGCCGCCTGCTCCTCGGGGCCGAGCACCCCCTCGGCGGCCTCGGCCAGCAGGGCGGGGTCGCTCAGCAGCGCGGCGACCACGGCCTCCGGGCGCAGGTTCGGCCAGGCGGCCTCCAGAAAGGCGGCCACCGGCCCGCAGCGGCCGATCTTCCGCGACCAGGCGCCCGACCGGACACCGGTCCGCCGCTCGGCCTGATCCTGGAGCATCGCCACCAGCCGGGTGCGCAGGCTCTCCCGGCCGATCGCGTACGGCGGCGCCTGCTCGCGCAGTTCGGCGACCGTCCGTTCCAGCCGCTCCGGGGGCACCCGCCACCGGTAGGAGCCGTCCGGTACGACCAGCGGCTCCGGGCCCGTCGCCCGGATGCGGCCGTACAGCGCCCGGCGCAGCACCGTCGCCATCCGCGCGTCCTGCTTGACCGCGGCGGCCCGCTCGTCGTCCACGGCGGCGACCGGCCGGGTGGCGACCAGGTCCTCGACGGTGCGCTGGGTGACGTCGATCTCGCCGAGCGCGGGGAGCACCTCGGCGATGTAGCGCAGGAAGGTCCGGTTGGGGCCGATGACCAGCAGGCCGCCGCGCTGGATCCGCTGCGGGAAGCTGTACAGCAGGTACGCGGCGCGGTGCAGCCCGACCGCGGTCTTGCCGCTGCCGGGCGCGCCCTGCACGCAGACCGACTCGCTCAGCTCGCCCCGCACCAGCACGTCCTGTTCGGGCTGGATGGTGGCGACGATGTCCCGCATCGGGCCGGTGCGGGGCCGCTCGATCTCGGCGGCCAGGATGCCGCCGGCACCGGCCTCTCCGCCCTCGCCGCCCTCACTGCCGTCCGCCGCGGCGCCGGCCGCCGGGCCGTGCCCGCCGTCCGCGCCGAGGGGTTCGTCCTCCAGCCCGGTCAGCTCCTCCGGCGCGCCCAGACTCCACGGCGCCCAGCCGAACCGGCGGCGCCGCGCGAGCCCGAGCGGGGCGTGGGCGCTCGCCTGGTAGAACGCCCGGGAGACCGGGGCCCGCCAGTCGACCACCAGCGGCGGCACGGTCGGGTCCTCGGAGATCCGCCGGCGGCCCACGTAGTAGCGCTGCTGCCGGTGCTCCCCGGCCTCCGCGGTGTCGGCGAAGTCGAGGCGGCCGAAGAAGGACGGGCTCTCCGGCAGCTCGTTCATCCGCTTGGCGCGGGTGCGCAGGTACCGGCCGAGCGCCTCCGCGCTCGCACCGTCGCCGGAGACGTCCTCCGCGGCGACGACCTGGTGGCCCGCGTCCTCGACCTGCCGGGCCGTCGCGACCCGGCAGACCTCGACGTAGGCCCGCTCCCGTTCCAGTTCGCCGTCCAGGTTCCGGATTTCCGAGGTCATCGTTCGCGCCCCTTCCCGCACAACGGGCTCGCCTGCCGTTCGGAGTCCAGCATAACTTAACTCAGTAAAAATACTGACTTGGTTGCTACTCCAGGGGGCGGGTTCGACCCGGGCGCCTCAGGACACCAGGGGCGCCTCCTCCAGCTCGGTCAGCGTCACGGTGCACAGGCCGCCGCGCTCCGCCCGGACATCGGTGACCTCCAACTGCGTGCCGGGCAGCAGGATGAACTCCTCCTCGCCGGTGAACGCCGAGAAGTTCCTGATGCCGGCGGCCCGCACCGGACGCACCTCGAACAGCGTCCGCTTGCCCCGGCTGCCCAGGAAGGACCGCGCGACCCCGAGCTCGGAGGTGCAGGAGGAGACGCCCCACCACGTCACCGTCCTCCCGAGCGGATACTGCCGCCGCAGGTCCAGCGAGACTCCGCGCCACAGCGGCGCGGTGCGGACGGGCAGCCGCGACACCGCCGTGAACAGCAGCCGCAGGTACGGCAGGTAGGGCACCAGCCGGCTGCGGTCCGGCGAGCGCAGCACCGCGTTGATCTCCCGGTAGAACGCGGACTCGCAGGTGTACAGGTACAGCGCGGCGATCTCGTCGGCGGACAGGCCGGTGGCCGCCTCGTCCGCCCGCCGCTTGCCGAAGTCGTGCGACAGCGACACGTGCCGGTCCAGGCCGCGCAGCAGCTCGGCGACCGGCGACACCGCCTCCCGGAAGCCCGTCGGCGGGGTGTCGAACACACCGGTGATCGCCGGCAGGACGAGGCCCTCGTCCTTCACCCCGGCGAGTCGGTCCAGGTAGAGCTGGTGCAGCTCCATGGTGGAGGCGATGAAGGCACCCATCCGCTCGGCGACCCCGGCCTCCGCCCCGCCGCCCTGCACCGACGGCGCGTTCCACCCCGTGCTGGGCAGCCAGTCGACCTCGTCGGCGCCGAGCGAGGCCAGAGCGGCGTTCACCGTGGCGAAGTGCTCGCCGTCGCAGAAGATGTCACCCTGGGCCGCCGGGTTGGCGTGGTCAATGTGGCGGACCTCGACCTCGGGGTACTTCTCCTGCAGCCGCAGGACGACGTTCTTCAGGCTGCGGGCGTGCGCGCCCCACCAGGCGAAGACCACGTAGCGGTCCTCCTCGGCGGCCCGCTGCTTGGCGCGGAGGATCTCCTCGACGATCCGCTCGGCGACCGGCCGCCAGAACCCGGTGTGCTCGTCCGGCCCCATCGCGCCGTCGCTGCTCGCGGTGAGCGCCGCGTTCAGCAGCAGCACGCCCTGGGTCAGCATCGCCTGGAACCACTCCGGCGGCTGGACCGTCTCCTGCTTCTTCAGCAGCGCCCGTATGTCGGCGATCGGCGTCTTCTTGGGGATGCCGTACTTCCACATCGCCGCGGCCTTGATCAGGCAGCGGATGCTGATCACCCGGCCGAACTGGCTGTCCTTCCAGTCGTGGAAGGTGTTGTCGAACATCGCGATGCCGGTGGCGCTCTCCGGCCTCGGGTACGGGTTCTGGCCGAAGACGACGACCTTCCACCGGTGCGGCGCGTGCGGCTTGAGCGCCTGGAAGGTCAGCTCCCGGACCGGGACGACCTCCGGGCCGCGGCCCGGGCCGATGAACGAGGCCGCACCGGGCTGCGCCTCGATCACCGGCTTCAGCAGCGGCAGCCACGGCTCGCCGCCGCCCGTGAAGAGGTCGGCGAGGGCGAGCGGGTCGTTCGGGTCGGGCTGGGTGGCGGGGGTGTCGACAGCGCTCATGGTGGTGCGACTCCGGCTGGTCGGGACCGTACGAATGTCAGACGAACGGCAGGTGATGGCCCGTCAGCTTCCCTGGCGGACACCACAGTCCTACCAGCAGGGTCCGACAATCCGGCCCGCGCCGACCGACCGCCGACCGGCGCGGGCGAGGTGCCGACGGGGCCCGGACGGATTGTCAGTGCCGGGCGCTAGCTTCGTCGGTGTCACCAAGGAACCGGCCCACCGGGCACCCCCGACCGACAGGAGCCCAGCATGACCACGGACCGCACCGAGCCGCCGCTCAAGGTGGTGCTGACCGACCTCAACGCGACGGTCGTGGAGTCCTGGCGGGCGGCCTTCGCCGACGTCCCCGGGATCGACATCCGGCACGCCTCGCTGCTCACCGCGAAGGCGGACGCCTGGGTCAGCCCCACCAACTCCCGCGGCCGGATGGACGGCGGAACGGACGCCGCGATCAAGCGCCACCTGGGCGCGGGCATCCAGCTGCGGGTCCAGAAGGCGATCCGCGACCAGCACGCCGGCAGCCTCCCGGTCGGCAGCGCGGTCTGCGTCCCGTCCGGTGCCGTCAACCCGGCGTTCCTGATATCGGCCCCGACCATGCGGACCTCCTCGCAGAACGTCAGCGAGACCTTGAACGTGGCCCTGGCCTGCGCCGCCGCGTTCCAGGCCGTCCACCGGCAGAACCGGCTGCGGCCGGGCTCGATCCGGTCCGTCGCCCTGGTCGGCATGGGCGCCGCGACGGGCAAGGTCCCGCCCCGGGTCTGCGCCAACCTGATGTGGTCCGGCTACACCCTCTTCAACGACCACCACTTCGAGGACGACGACGACCTGCGCGCCACCGTCCTCGCCCAGTTGGACGACCTCGAAAAGGCGCCCGCCACCGAGCGGGTGCGCATCGTGCCGCCCGCCCGCCGCGGTTCGCCCGCCCGCCGGGCCTGACCCCGCCCCGGAGCGGCCACCCGCACCGCCGCCCTCTGCCCCACGGCCGCCGGGCGGCGGCGCCCCCCGCCCTGCTCACCCCGGCCGGACGCCCGGCCCGCGCACCCTCAGCCCGCCGTGAGCGCCAGCCGGATCCAGCGCTCGGACTCGGCGACCGCCAGCCCCACGTCGAAGGCCTTCGGAGCGGCCGCGGCCTGCACCACCAGCCCCTTGAGCAGCCCCACGAAGGCCAGCGCGAAGGCGCCCGGGTCCACGCCGGGGCGCAGCTCGCCCTCCCGCTGCCCCTGCCCGACCACCTCGGCCGCCCACTCCCGGGTCCGGGCGTCCAGCTCCGCCACCGCGGTGGTCAGCTCCGAGGCCCCGGCGAGCGCCTCCGCGCCCAGCACCACGAAGGCCCGGCCCAGGTCGGTCGGGTTGCGCACGCCCTCCAGGCAGCCGCGCGCGAACCCGCACAGCTCGTCCACCGCGCCCGCCCCGCTGCGCTCCGGCGCGGCCGCCGCCATCGCCTCGGCCAGCGCCGCCTCCTGGAGCCGGGCGAGCAGTGCGGCCTTCGACCCGAAGTAGTGGGTGGCCAGGCCCCGACTGAAGCCCGCCTCCTCCCCCACCCCGGCCAGCGTGACCCCGGTGCTGCCGTGCTCGGCGATCAGCCGGGCGGCGGCGGCGATCAGCGCGGACTCGGCCCGGGCCCGCCGTTCGGCCTGGGTGCGGCGCGCGGGCGCCTCCCGGAGCGTCCCGGGTCCGCCGGTTCGGCCCTCATCGTGCGTAGACATGCCACCATGCTACGGTGAACTTGCTTGTTGGATAACAAGTAACTTCCGGAGCGGCGGACACTCCCCCGGCCCGCCGCCCCCGCGAGAAGGGAAGTCCCGATGACCGCCACGATGCTCGCCGGCCGGCTCGACGTCGCCAAGGGCGCTTTCGCCGTGGAGGAGGTCCCCGTCCCGGTGCCCGGTCCGGGCGAGGTGCTGATCAAGGTCGAGGCCGCCGGCGTCTGCCTCTCCGACGTGCACCTGATCGAGGGCATGCTCAAGCCGCTCTTCCTCAAGGGCGACAAGGTCACCCTCGGCCACGAGGTCGCGGGCACCGTGCACACCCTCGGCGAGGGCGTGACCACCGCGGCCGTCGGCGACCGGGTGCTGCTGCAGGCCGGCGAGAACCGCGACGGCGTCGTGCACACCCGCGGCGTGGACTACGACGGCGGCTGGGCCGAGTACGCGCTCGCCACCGCCACCACCCTGGTGCCCATACCGGACGAACTCCCCTTCGAGCAGGCCTGCTTCATCCCCGACGCGGTCTCCACCCCCTGGGCCGCCATCACCGCCACCGGCGCCGTGCGGCCCGCCGAGGCGGTCGGCGTCTGGGGCGTCGGCGGCCTCGGCGCCCACGGCGTGCAGCTGCTGCGGGCCATCGGCGCCTTCCCGATCGTCGCCGTCGACCCGCTGCCGGCCGCCCGTGAGCGCGCCCTGGCCTTCGGCGCCGACGCCGCCCTCGACCCGGCCGACCCCGCGTTCGCCCAGCTGCTGCGCGAGGCCACTGGCGGTCGCCCGCTGTCCGTCGCCTTCGACTTCGCCGGGGTCGCCCCGGTGCGCGAGCAGGCCATGGCCACCCTGGGCGAGCACGGCCGCCTGGTGCTGGTCGGCCTCACCGACAAGCCGCTGACCGTCACCAACGGCACCCTGGTCAGCTACCTGCGCCAGCAGATCCGCGGCCACTACGGCTCCGAGGGCCAGGACGTCGTCGACCTGGTCAACCTGGTCCGCGGCGGCCGGCTCGACTTCTCCCGCTCGGTGAGCGGCACCTTCCCGCTGGCCGAGGCGGCCCGCGCGGTCGAGGCGCTGGAGCGCAAGGAGGGCAACCCGATCCGCCTGGTGCTCAAGCCCTGACCCGGCCCCGCCGACCCGGCGCCGCACCTCCGGACTGAGCCCGGCGGGTGCGGCGCCGCCGTTTCCCCGGCCGCTCCACCGCCGGGACCCGCGGCACCGGGCCCGGCACCGCCGCCACCACCTCGGCCGACTCCCGGGACAGCACGCCCCCGCACCCGACCCCGCACCTCGACCCCGCAGCCCGCAGCCCGACCCCGCTGCCCAAACGCCCCAACTCCGCGCCCCCGCCTAGAAAATGGCATGCACGCCACTAGCCAACCGGCCAGTAGCACCCCTACCGTCGACTCTTCCGTGAGACTTCGACGGAGGAGTCCGCCTTGCGTTCACGCCAGCGCCCCCGCCCCCGCTCCCTCCGACTCCCGGCCGCCGCCCTCGCCTCGGCCCTGCTCGTCACCGCCGCCCTGACCACCGGCCCCACCGCCACCGCCGCCCCCACCCCGGCGGTGACCGCCGCCGCCAACGACTACTGCGGCGGCCACTGCGCCGACATCCTGCCGCCCGGCGAGAACGGCAACGCCACCCTCGCCGACATCCTGCTCAACCGGGCCTTCGGCACCCGCCCCGCGCACACCGACGACCAGCTCGGCCCCTACGCCGCCCTCGCCTCCGGCTACCCCGGCCTGACCGAGGCCAAGCTGCGCGACTTCTTCAACGACGCCTCCTTCGGCGTCCCCGCCGACCAGGTGGCGAGCACCACCAGCCCGCGCCCGGACGTCACCATCGTGCGCGACAAGGCCACCGGCGTCCCGCACATCTCCGGGACCACCCGCTACGGCACCGAGTTCGGCGCGGGCTACGCCGCCGCCCAGGACCGCCTCTGGGTGATGGACCTCTTCCGGCACGTCGGCCGCGGCCAGCTGTCCGGCTTCGCGGGCGGCGCCGCCGCCAACCGCCAGCTGGAGCAGACCTTCTGGCAGGCCGCGCCGTACACCGAGGCGGAACTGCAGCAGCAGATCGACGCCATCGCCGCCCGCGGCGGCCGGGCCACCCAGGCGCTCGCCGACGCCAACGCCTACCTCGACGGCATCAACCAGTACGCCAAGGAGTCCTACAACGCCCGCACCTTCCCCGGCGAGTACGACCTCACCGGGCACATCGACCCGATCACCAACGCCGGCTCGATCGAGCCGTTCAAGCTGACCGACCTGGTGGCCCTCGCCTCCGTGGTCGGCGCGCTGTTCGGCTCCGGCGGCGGAGGCGAACTGGCCTCCGCCCAGGTCAAGTCGGCCGCCGAGGCCCGGTACGGCAAGGACGCCGGGGACGCGGTCTGGACGTCGCTGCGCGAGGCGGACGACCCGGAGGCCGTCCAGACCCTGCACGACGGGCAGAGCTTCCCGTACGCGACCGTCCCGGACCAGCCGCAGGGCACGGTGCTGCCGGACCCCGGCTCGGTGGTGCCCGAGCGGGTCGTCTACGACGCCACCGGCTCGGGCAACTCCGCCACCACCGAGGCGAACGGCGTCCTGCCCGGAAACCTGCTGACCGCCAAGCACGGCATGTCCAACGCCCTGCTGGTCTCCGGCGCGCACACCGACGACGGCCACCCGGTGGCCGTGTTCGGCCCGCAGACCGGCTACTTCGCCCCGCAGCTGCTGATGCTGGAGGAGATCCAGGGCCCCGGGATCAGCGCGCGCGGCGCCGCCTTCGCCGGCCTGAGCTTCTACGTGCAGCTCGGCCGCGGCCAGGACTACGCCTGGAGCGCGACCTCCGCCGGTCAGGACATCACCGACACCTACGCCGTCCCGCTCTGCACCACCGACGGCTCCCCGGTCACCACCGCCGCCAACTCCTACCTGTGGCACGGCCAGTGCCTGCCCTTCGACCGGCTGGAACGCAAGAACGCGTGGAAACCCACCACCGCCGACTCCACCCCGGCCGGCTCCTACACCCTGGTGATGTACCGCTCCAGGTACGGCCTGGTCAGCGCCCGCGGCACCGTCGGCGGCGCGCCCGTCGCCTTCACCTCGCTGCGCTCCACCTACCGGCACGAGGCCGACTCCATCATCGGCTTCCAGGAGCTGAACGACCCGGGCGCGGTGCAGGGCGCGGCGGGCTTCCAGCGGGCCGCGCAGGACATCAACTACACCTTCAACTGGTTCTACGCCGACTCGCGCGACATCGCGTACTACAACTCCGGCAGCAACCCGGTCCGCGCCCCCGGGGTGGACCCGGGCCTGCCCGTCCAGGCCCAACCCGCCTACGAGTGGGCCGACTTCGACCCGGTCGCCAACACCGCCCGGTACACCCCGGCGGCCGAGCACCCGCAGTCCGTCAACCAGGACTACTACATCTCCTGGAACAACAAGCAGGCGAACGGCTTCACCTCGGCCGGTTTCGGCAACGGCTCGGTGCACCGCGGCAACCTGCTGGACGACCGGGTCAAGTCCCTGCTGAGGAACGGCGGCAGGGCGAGCCGGGTCTCGCTCACCCAGGCGATGGAGAGCGCCGCCCTGGCCGACCTTCGGGCCGAGGACGTGCTGCCCGACCTGATCCGCGTGCTGCGCAGCGCGCCCGTCACCGACCAGGCCGCCCTCACCGCCCTGCAGCAGCTGGAGGCCTGGCTCGCCAACGGCGGCCAGCGGAGGGAGACTTCGGCGGGCAGCCACGGCTACGCGGACGCCACCGCGATCCGGGTGATGGACGCCTGGTGGCCACTGGTCGCCGAGGGCGTCATGCGGCCGGGCCTCGGTGACCCGCTGTTCGGCGCGCTGACCGGCGCCCTCCAGATCAACGAGTCCCCCTCGGGCGGGCAGACCGGCTCGGCCACCGGCCCGGTGAGCGCCAACGAGGCCATCCCGCACAAGGGTTCGGCCTTCCAGTACGGCTGGTGGAGCTACCTGGACAAGGACCTGCGCGCCGTCCTGGGCGACCAGGTGGCCGGCCCGCTGGCCCGGCCGTTCTGCGGCGGGGGCGACCTCGCGGCCTGCCGGACCGTCCTGCTGGACACCCTGAAGCAGGCCGCCGCCCGGACCTCCGCCCAGGTCTACCCGGGAGACGCGGACTGCTCGGCCGGTGACCAGTGGTGCGCCGACACGATCATCCAGCGTCCGCTGGGCGGCGTGACGGACGCCAAGACCACCTGGCAGAACCGCCCGACCTACCAGCAGGTGGTCCAGTTCCCGAGCCACCGCTGACCGACGCGGCCGGTGCCCCCGGCGAGGGGCACCGGCCGCCGGTCACTCAGCCGCGCCCACCCGCTTCACGACCGCCGCCGTGTCCTCGCGCAGGTACCGGGGCTGGACCCGCAGCCGCCGGACCGCCTTGATGTACGTCTCCCGGCTGTCACCCGTGGTCATCCGGTCCGAGGCGGCTTCGGCCAGCTCGACGATGGACTCCATCAGCCCGGCGAGCGCCCCCAGCAGAGCCGCCTCCTCCTTCTCCGGAACCCTCTCCCGGCTGCTGTCCCGCGCCTTCGGCAGCGCGTTCTCCCGCAGCTGCCGCCGCGCCTCGTCCACCGCGTCGACCATCGCCCGTACGCCACTGTCCATCGCGACCCCCTCGTCCCTTCGCTCCTCCGGTGTACTCCGCGAGCCTTCCCACCCCGCCCGCCACTCAGACCCGACCCGACGCGCGGCCCGCGGGAACTGCCCCTAGCGTGGTCCGGGGACCGCCCGACCACCCCCGGGCCGAGACCCGGGCCCCGCACCAGGAGGCATGCCGACCATGACCGCCAACCTCGCCGAGCTCACCGGCGACTACGTCCTCGATCCCACCCACACCCGGATCGGCTTCGTCGCCCGCCACGCCATGGTGACCAAGGTCCGCGGCGCGTTCCACCGCTTCGAGGGCACCGCCCACCTCGACGGCGGCGACCCGTCCAGCTCCTCCGGCCAGGTGGTGATCAAGGCCGAGAGCATCGACACCGGCGTGGAGCAGCGCGACCAGCACCTGCGCACCAACGACTTCCTGGACGCGCCGAACTTCCCCGACATCACCTTCCGCTCCACCGCGGTCGAGGTGCGCTCCGACACCGACTACCGGGTCACCGGGGACCTGACCATCAAGGACACCACCCGCCCGGTCACCATCGACTTCGAGTACACCGGCAACGCCGTCGACCCGTACGGCAACCTGCGGGTGGGCCTGGAGGGCTCGGTCACCATCAGCCGCAAGGAGTACGGCGTCACCTGGAACGCGGCACTGGAGGGCGGCGGCGTCCTGGTCGGCGACAAGGTCGTCCTGGAGTTCGACATCTCGGCGATCCGCCAGGGCTGACTCCTCCCCCGAACGGCCGGAACCGGTACCCCCGCGAACGGGTTCCCGCCGCGGCCCGCCAACCGCCGGACCGTGCGGCGGCCGCCCGGCTAGTCTCCTGGCATGCCAACAGAAGACTCCCTCGCGACCGGCCAGCGCTCCCTCGGCGATCCCGCCCTCGACTACCCGCTCTGGCCCCCGCTCACCGCCGGCTGCCCGCGCACCGGCACCGAGGACGTCTCCTACCCCGTCGAGGTCGACTACGCCTACGACAAGGCCGACCCGGCGGGCCTGTTCGCCCCTGCCCCGGTGCGCGGCGGCCTGGAGCGCTGGGCCCCGCTGCTGCCCCCGCTGCTCGCACCGGGTCTGGGCGAGGGCGCCACCCCGACGGTGGAGATCGAGCCCGGGGTGTACGTCAAGGACGAGTCCCGCAACCCCACGTGGAGCCACAAGGACCGGCTGAACCGCTGCACCACCAGTGCGGCCGTGGGCGTCGGCGCGCCGGGCCTCGCGGTCGCCTCCTCCGGCAACCACGGCGCCTCGGCCGCCGCCTACGCCGCCCGCGCCGGACTGCGCTGCGTGGTGTTCACCGGCCCGGACCTGCCGCCGAACGTCGACGCCTTCCTCAACGCCTACGGCGCGGTGGTGCTCCCGGTGCCGTGGGAGGCCCGCTGGCCGCTGCTGCGCCAGGTGGTCGACCGGCTGGGCCTGCACCCGGTCAGCAATCTGACCACCACCCACACCGGGCACGCGTACGGCCCCGAGGGCTACAAGACCGTCGCGTACGAGATCTTCCAGGACGTCGGCCTGCCGAGCGCGGTGTTCGTCCCGACCGGCTACGGCGAGCTGCTGTTCGGCGTCTGGAAGGGCTTCACCGAGCTGCGCCGGCTGGGCCTGACCGACCGCGTTCCGCGCATCCACTCCTGCGAGACGGCCGCCTCCGGGCCGCTCGCCCTGGCGATCGCCGAGGGCCTGCCGGCCGCCCGGGTGACGGTCGGCCCGAGCGACGCGTACTCGATCGCCTCCCCGGTCAGCGGCTACCGTGGCGTGCTCGCCGTCCGGGAGAGCGGCGGCCGGGCACTGACCCTGGACGACACTCAACTCGCCGACGCCCAGCGGGAGCTGGCCCGGGCCGGGCTCTGGACGGAGCTGTCCTCGGCGGCCGGCCTGGCGGGGCTGCGCAGCCTCGGCGAGCCGGACCTCGCCGAGGGCCCGGTGGTCTGCGTCTCGACCTCCAGCGGGTTCAAGGACAAGGGCGTCGGCACCGGTCGGACCGAGCCGGTCGCCCCCGACTGGGAGGCGGTCGCCCACCGCCTGCGCGCGGCCGGCATCACCGGCTGAGCCCGGTCCTTCACCGCCGCGAGGCCCGCTGTTCGCCCGCCCGCCCACGCTCGTAGGGTCGCCGTAGGGTCGGTGTTCGCCGAGCGCCAGCAGGCTTGCACTCTCCGTCAACTCCCGTCACCTGCCGAAGGGTAGCCACCGTGTCGCGTTCCCTCCGCCGCCTGCTGCCGCTCGCCGTCGCCGTCGCGGCGGTGCCCGTGCTCGCCCTGCCCGCCCTCCCGGCCGGCGCGGTCTCGTACGGCACCCCGACGATCACCTTCTCGGCCGGATACCTGTCCGGCGCGGTCGGCGCCACCGGCGACCCGACCGTGACCGTGACGGTCGCCCAGTCCGGCGCCGCGGCCTCGGCGCTGACCGTCGCCGCCTCGGCCACCACCCGCAGCTCCGTGGCCCGCACCGGCGACGTCACGGTGACCGGCACCGGCGGCACCCGCACCCTGGCGGTCGCCGCCCAGGGCGTGGGCTACGCCGACCTCACCGTCAAGGTCACCGGCCTCGGCGGCAAGAGCGCCACCCGCACCCTGCACTACGCGGCCTCCCCCGCCGTGCAGTCCTCCGCCACCAGCCGCTACCTGACCGGCTCCAGCGACGCCTCGGCCGCCGTGGACGCGGGCGGCGGCTACATCGTGGTCGGCGACGACGAGTCCAACACCCTGCGCCTGTACGACCGCAACAACTCCGGTGCGCCGATCCGCACCTGGGACTTCAGCTCGGCCCTCGGCGTCTCCAAGGAGATCGACATCGAGGCCGCCACCCGGGTCGGGAACACCATCTACTGGACCGGCTCGCTGGGCAACAACAAGGACGGCGTGGTCAAGCCCGACCGGCACACCGTCTTCACCACCACCGTCACCGGCTCCGGCGCCGACACCCAGCTGTCCCTGGCCGGCTCCTACGACGGCCTGCGCGACGACCTGATCGGCTGGGACAACGCCCACGGCAAGCGCTACGGCTTCGCGGCCGGAGCCGCCGACGGCCAGGCGCCCAAGCAGATCGACGGGTTCAACGTCGAGGGCCTGGAGTTCGCCCCCGGCAGCACCAGCACCGCCTACGTCGGCTTCCGCGCGCCGCTCACCCCGGCCGTCACCGGCGGCCGGGCGCTGCTCGTCCCGGTCACCAACCTCCCGTCCCTGCTGAACGGTTCGGCCGCCCACGCGACCTTCGGCGACCCGATCGAGCTGGACCTCGGCGGGCTGTCCGTCCGCGACATCCGGCGCAACGACCTCGGCCAGTACCTGATCGTGGCCGGCTCCTGGGCCGCCGAGGACAACTCCGCCCCGTACGCGCTCTACCGCTGGAACGGTCAGCCCGGCTCCGCCCCGACCAAGCTGATCGACCTGCCGACCAGCGACTACGGCGCCTGGGAGGCCGTCCCGGACGTCCCGGACCTGGACGCCCCCGGCGCCCGCGCCCAGCTGATCACCGACGACGGCTCCGCCGACCTCTACAACGACGCCACCGCCGCCAAGGACCTCACCCACCCCGAGTGGAAGAAGTCCCGCAGCACCTGGTTCACCCTGAACTGACCGTCCCGGACCGGCCGCGCGCCAGGGCCCTTCGGCACATCCGCCGAAGGGCCCGCGGGCATCCTGGAAACGAACACGCTCAGAGTTCGACCAGCACCTTCCCCTTGCTCGCCGACCGGTCCCGGTACAGGCCGCGGTAGGCCGCCGGAATGCTGTCGAACCCCTGGTGCACGGTCTCCTGGTAGGTCAGTTCCCCGCTGCGGACCAGCGCCCCGAGGTCCCGCCGCAGGGCGGCCCAGTTCTCCTCGGTGAACCACTCCAGCGAGAAGATGCCCCGGATCGTGGTGCGCGGGAACATGATCATCGGCAGCAGCCGCGGCCCCGCCCAGTCCCCGCCGACCTGGCTCCCCCACTGCCAGCAGACGGCCACCCGGCTCTCCACCGCGAGCATCCCGAAGACCACGTCGGTCAGCGTCCCGCCGAGGCTGTCGAAGTAGCGGTCGATGCCCCCCGGGGCCAGCTCGGCCAGCTCCTTCTCCAGCCGCTCCGGCGCGTCGCCGTCGCGGTACAGCAGCACCCCGTCGAAGCCCAGCTCCCACAGCCCCGCCGTCTTCTCCGGCGACGCCGTGGTCCCGATCACCCGTGCGCCCCGGTGCTTGGCCAGCTGCCCGACCAGCGAGCCGACCGCCCCGGAGGCGCCGCCGACCAGCACCGTCGACCCGGGGCGCACGTCCAGGAACTTCTCGACCGTCGCCCAGGCCGTCATCCCGGGCCCGCCCAGGATGCCGAGCGCGGTGGACAGCGGCAGGTCCTCGTCGTAGTCGGCCGGGTCCAGCCGGCGGAAGGCCGGGAAGACCATCGGGAACGTCCCGGTCTGCCAGAGCCTGGGCGCGCCGTTGCTGACCAGGTGGCTGCGCCAGCCGCCGAAGCCCTGCACCAGGTCGCCCGCCGCGAAGCGCGCGGCGGGCCCGGCGTCCAGCACCTCCATGATCGAGTCCGCTCCCATGTGGTCGCCGATCGGCGTGTCCAGCGCGATGCCCTGGAGGTACGGGTCGACCGAGACGTACCGGGTGCGCAGCAGCATCTCGTCCGGGGCGAGCCGGACGTCCAGTTCCTCCACGACCTTCCGGTACATCCGCTCGACGTCCGGCACGCCGTCCACGTGCTCCCCGACGACCCACTTCTCGATCCTCACGAGGTGACTCCAAACTGGCGGTCGGTGGGGCCGACCGGTTCGATGAGCACGGTGGGCAGCGGTGCGCTGTCGTCCACCTCCGCGGTGAAGGGCTTGCCGTCGTCCCGGCAGATGAACTGGACGACGTGCCGGCCGGCCGCCGCCGCCCGGATCAGTCCGCCGGTGGTCGCCCAGACCCCGGAGAGGTAGAAGTTCGCCAGGCCGGGCAACCCCGGGCCGTTGCGCTTGACCTCCTCCTCCAGCGTCTCGCCGCTCTCCACGAAGGGCTGCCAGCCCAGCACCGTCCCGTTGTAGTTGCCGGTGTAGCGGACCTGGGTGAGCGGGGTGGAGACGTCCTTGACGGCCACCGCCTCCCGGAGCCCGGGGTGGTGGCCGTCCAGGAACTCGACGATGGCGTCGCGCACCCGGCGCTTCTGCCGCTGGTACTCCCGTCCCCGGCCGACCGGCAGGGTGTGCAGTTCCTCGCCGCGCCGCACCCGGGGCTCCTGCTCCGGCCCGGTGCTCAGCTCCCGCCAGGGTTCGATGTCGCAGAAGTAGCTGGCGTACACCACGGTGGTGTCGGCGGGCGACAGCTCCGGGTAGTGGCGGCTGCGGAACTGGACGTTGATGCTCGGGTGCCGGATGCCGGTGAGCCGTTCGGCGACCTCGTCCTCCAGCAGGTAGGTGGTGCACGGGTCCCCGGCCGGGAAGGGCCGGCGCAGGCCGAGGAAGACGGTGACGTAGCCGGGGAAGACCATGCCCGGCTCGGTGATGGTCTGGGTGTACAGCCGACGGTAGGTGTCGCTCAGGTAGCGGCCCTTGAGCAGGTCCATCATGGTGGTCCGGCCGTCGCAGGCGGCCACCACGATGTCGGCCCGCACCTCCTGGCCGTCGCTCAGCCGCACCCCCACCGCCCGGTCGCCCTCGATCAGGACCTCGGTCACCTTGGTGTTGTACGTGATCTCGCCGCCCAGCCGCAGGTAGCGCTGCTCGATCGAGTTGGCCAGCCCCAGCGAGCCCCCCTCCGGCACCCCGGCCGACTGGCCGGCGTGGCAGGCGAGCTGGAAGTAGTTGGGCAGCACCGGGAAGTTGGGGTGCTTCTCGTACAGGATGAAGTTGAAGGCCTCGCGCAGCAGCGGGCTCCTGAACTTCGCCGAGTAGTCGCTCATCAACACCGTGATCGAGCGCCGGATCACGTTGAAGTACGGCAGGAAGGAGGCGAGCATCCGCGTCCGCTCCCACCGGCCCATCAGCCCGACCGGCTTGAGGAAGGGGTAACGGGCCAGCGCCAGACGGAACTTGCGCAGCCCCGCGCAGAACTGCCGGATCTGCCGGGCGTCCTCCGGGGCCAGTTCCAGCAGGTGGTCCTCCAGCCGGTCGGGGTCGGAGTAGAAGTAGACCGCCCCGCCGTCCCGGGTGCGCACCACGTTGAAGACGTCGAAGTTGCGCATCCGCTTGCCCTGCAGCGCGCCGAGTTCGAGCCAGATCTGGTGCATCTCGTTGCCCGGGCCGCTGCCCAGCAGCCAGCTGATGCAGCAGTCGAAGGTGAACTCCCCGCGGTCCCAGCCGGTGCAGCAGCCGCCGGGGATCTCGTGCATCTCCAGGATCCGGGTGCGGTAGCCGTTCATCCGCGCGAAGCAGCCGGTGGACAGGCCACCGAGCCCTCCGCCGATGATGACCATGCTCTGCCGGCCACCGGTCGTCGTCCCGCTCACTCCGCCGCTCCCACTTCCGCCACTCCCACTTCCGGCGCTCCCACGGTGGCCCGGCCGAGTTGCGGCAGCCGGCCCCACTTGCCCGCGTGCCAGGGTTCCCGGTTGTCGCTCGGCCAGGCCCGGAACGGCCGGCCGAGCTCCTGGCAGAGGTACTGCGCGGCGAACCGTCCGCTGGTGGCGGCCCGGATCAGCCCGCCGAGCGAGGTCCACTGGCCCGCCATGGAGAAGCCGCTCAGCCCGGGCAGTCGCATCCGGTCCCGGTTGACCAGCCGGTTGGCGGCGTCCTCGGCCTCGGAGAAGGCCTGCCAGGCGAGGATGCTGCCGTAGGTGTTACCGGTGAACCGCTCGGTGGTCACCGGCGACGCCACGTCGACGAGTTCGATCCGCGGGCCGAGCTCGGGGTAGGTCCGCTCCAGGAACTCCCGGACGAACGCGGCGACTTCCTGCTTGCGCGCCCGGTAGGCCCGGCGGTCGCTGCTCCGCAGGTCCTTCCAGGAGCGGTAGTCGCTGAAGTAGGTGCAGTGCAGCACCGACTTGCCGGGCGGGGCGAAGCCGTCCGCGTAGGTGGAGCGCAGCTGCACCACCAGGCTGCGCTGGAGCGAGCCGGGCAGCCGCGCACCGTCCTCGGGCGACAGCAGGTAGGTGGTGCTGTGCGGTTCGCCCTCGGGCAGCGGGCCGTCGACGCCGACGAAGGCGGAGACCACGGCCGGGTACAGGTTGCCCGGCTTGTCGAGCAGTTCGCCGTACAGCTTCTCGGTGGCGGGGCTGGAGTACCGGCCCTCCAGCAGCCGGTCGAGCACCGTCGGACCGTCGCAGGCGGCCACCACGTGGTCGGCGAAGTGCCGGGAGCCGTCCTTGAGTTCCACGCCGATCGCGCGCCCGTCCTCGATCAGGATGCGCTCCACCCGGCAGCGGTAGCCGATCACCCCGCCGAGCGAGGTGTAGCGCTCCTCCACCGAGCGGGCCAGCCCGAGCGAACCGCCCTCCGGGAACCCCGCGTTGCCGTTGTGGGCGGCCGCCAGGGTGTACAGGTACGGCAGCAGCGGGAAGCCCTCGGGCTCCTGGAGGAACATGTTGGGGAAGGCCCGCCGCAGCAGCGGGTCCTGGAACCGCTCGGCGAAGCCGCTCATCGGGGTGGTCGCGGTGCGCCAGAACAGCCGGAAGGCGGGCAGGACGGTGCGCAGGGTGCGCAGCCGTTCCGCCGTGGTGCGCAGCGGCGGCGGGGTGAGGTCCCAGGGCAGCTCGATCGCGGCGTAGCGGCGCAGGTCCCGGCAGAAGGCCCGGATCGGCTTGGCGTCGCCGGGCGCGATGGCCAGCAGGTGGGCCTCCAGCCGGTCCGGGTCGCCGTAGAAGGTGACGGCCCGGCCGTGTTCGTCGACCACCCGGTTGAAGGTGTCGAAGCGGGTAACCGACTTGCCGTCCAGGGCGCCGAGTTCGCTCCAGACCTGGTGCGCTCCGGTGCCCTCGGCGGTGCCGATCAGCCAGTCGATGCAGTAGTCGAACAGGTAGCCGTGCCGGGACCACGCGGTGCAGCAGCCGCCGGGCAGCACGTGCTTCTCGAAGATCCGGGTCTCCAGGCCGCTCATCTGCGCGTAGCAGCCGGTGGCGAGGCCGGCCAGGCCGGCCCCGATCACGATCACCCGGGGCGGGCCGCCGGCGGCCCGTTCCCTGGTGGACCAGTCCGGCCCGCGGTCAGCCGAGGACATCGGCGGTGCCCCCGGCCAGGATGGCGCCGGCCAGTTCGGCGTTGCGGGCGGCGAATTCCCCGTCGAGCATCTCGGCGTGGGCGCCGTGCCCGACGTACACCGCGGTGCCCGTGGTGGAGGCGCCGTGCCAGGCGCCCGGTTCGCCGCCCACGTGCACGGAGAGCCGGTCGCTTTCGCAGACCACGTCCAACTGGGCCCTGACGGTGCCGGTGTTGGGCGTCCTGCTGCTGAACTCCAGGTAGTCCCTGGCCTGTTCGATGGTCTCCCGGGCGACGATCCGCGAGCCGGTGTGGCGGTGCAGGTGCTCGTGGAGTTCCCGTTCGAAGACGGCCAGGTGCTCCTCGCCGAGGTCGAAGGCCTCGGTGACCCGATAGGCGTCCACCAGCAGCACCGAGGCCACCGCGCGTCCGCGCCGCTCCAGCTCCTTGGCCACCTCGAAGGCGAGGTTGCCGCCGAGCGAGTAGCCGAGCAGGACGTACGGCCCGGAGGGGTGCAGCTCCTCGACCAGGTCCGCGTAGCGGGCGGTCTTGTCGTCGCCGGTCAGGTAGTTGAAGGAGGCGATGCGGTGCTCCGGCAGGTGCGCGGCGAGCTGCCGGTAGACCAGCCCGTGGCCGCCGGCCGGCGGGAAGCAGAAGACCGTGCGGTCCTCGGGCGCCGCGGCGTTGAACCAGAGGTAGGGTTCGCCGCCGGCCACCTCGCCGGTGATGATCTGCTCGACGGTGCGGGCCATGCCGTGCAGGGTGGTGACCTTGAACAGCAGGCCGACCGGGATGCTGATGTTGAACTCGCTCTGCAGGTGGTGGATCAGCTCGATGAGCCGGATCGAGCTGCCGCCGAGTTCGAAGAAGTCGTGCTGGAGGCCGACTTCGTCCAGGCCGAGCAGGTTCTGCCAGTGCTCGGCGACCCTCGTCTCGTAGAGCGTGACGGGCGGTTCGTGCTGGGCCCCGGCGGTGTCGGCCTTCGGCTCGGGCAGGGCCGCGAGATCCACCTTGCCGTTCGGGGTGAGCGGCAGGGCGGGCAGCTCGGTGAGGTAGGAGGGGATCATCACGGTGGGCAGGTGCTCGGCCAGGTGGCGGCGCAGCTCGCGGCGGTCCAGCACGGTGCCCTCGGCGGGCACCACGTAGGCGGCGAGGGCGGCCTCGCCCCGGGCGTCCTGGCGGACCGTCACGCAGGCCTGGGCGAGTTCCGGACGGGCGGTGAGGTGGGCCTCGATCTCGCCGAGCTCGATCCGGTGGCCGCGGACCTTGACCTGGTTGTCGATGCGGCCGAGCAGGTGCAGGGTGCCGGCGGCGTCCCAGTGGCCGAGGTCGCCGGTGCGGTAGAGCCGCGCGGACGCGCCGTCGAGCTCCAGGGTGACGAAGCGCCGGGCGGTCTGCTCCGGGTCGTTGGGGTAGCCGGCCGCGACGCCCGCGCCGCCGATCCACAGCTCGCCGGGCACGCCCACCGGGACGGGCTCGCCGTACGGGTCCAGGACGTACACCGCGCTGTTCGGGAACGGCCGGCCGATCGGCACCATCCGGCCGGGTTCCAGCTGCTCGGTCGCGCCCTCGTAGTAGGTGCTGTCGACGCTGGCCTCGGTCAGCCCGTAGGAGTTGACCAGCCGGGTCCGCGGGCCGCACAGGGCGCGCACCCGCTGGTGCTCGGCGGCCTTCCAGGAGTCGGAGCCGACGATCAGCAGCCGCAGGAAGTCCAGCGTCAGGCCCTCGCGCTCGCAGTGGGCCAGCAGCCCGCGGGCCACGGCGGGCACGAACTCGCCGCCGTCCACGGCCTCCTCGCGCATCACCCGGTACAGCCGGGCGGTGTCGAAGAGCAGCTCGCGGTCGACCAGGACGAGGGTGCCGCCGGTGCTGAGCGCCCGGGCGAAGTCCCCGGAGAAGACGTCGAAGGCGGTGCCGGCCATCTGGAGGTGCACCCGGACCTCGGTGTCCAGCCGGTACTCGGCGCGCCAGCCGGCGGTGACGGCGGCCAGGTTCCGGTGGTCGACCCGGACTCCCTTCGGCCGGCCGGTGGAGCCCGAGGTGTGGATCAGGTAGGCGGGCCGGTCCGGGTCGGCGGCGGGCAGCGGCACGGCGCCCCCCAGGACCGGCCGGTCCAGCTCCTCCAGGGTGACCGGCTCGGCGGGCAGGTCGGCGGGGATCGGGCGCCGCTGGTCGACCACCACCAGCGCCGCTCCGGCGTCCGTCACCTGGTGGGCGAGTCGGTCGGCCGGGTGCCCGGGGTCGAGCGGCAGGTAGGCGGCGCCGGCCCGCCAGATCCCCAGCAGGGTGGTGATCAGCTCGGGCGACTTTTCCAGGCAGACCGCGACCACCGAGCCCTCGCCGACGCCGAGTTCGCGCAGTCTCACGGCAGTGCGCTGGGCCTGGCGCTCCAGTTCGCCGTAGGTCAGCCGGCGGACGCCGTCCCGGCCGGGCGCGACCACCGCGACGGCCTCGGGCCGTTCGGCGGCGGCCTTGGCGATCAGCTCGGGCACCGGGGTGTCGTGCTCGATCCGGCGCTCGGCGCCGCTGAATCCGGTGAGGATCTCCCGCCGTTCGGCGTCACCGAGCATCCGCAGCCGTCCGACCGGCTCGTCCTCGGCGGCGCGGGTCATGGCGTCCAGCAGGTTGCGGTAGTGCGCGGCCAGCCGCTGCACGGTGGCGGGCTCGAAGAGGTCCGAGTTGTACTTGAAGACGCAGTGGAAGCAGCCGTCCGCGCGGTCCTCGTAGGCGGACAGCGTGAGGTCGAACTGTCCTTCCTCCTCGGGGAGTTCGATGTACTCCAGGCGGTAGCCGAAGCGCTCCACGGCGACCTTGTGGGTGAGCAGGATGAACATCGCCTGGAACACCGCCGAGCGGCTCGGGTCGTGCTGGAGGCCCAACTGCTCGACCAGCAGCGGGAAGGGGTACTCCTGGTTGTCCAGCCCGCCGAGCACGCTCTCCCGCACCCGGCCCAGCAGCTCGGCCACGGTCGGCTCCCCGGCCAGGCTCACGTGCAGCGGCAGCGGGTTGACGAAGTAGCCGTAGACGGAGGCGAACTCCTCCTGGGTGCGGCCGGTGACCGGGCTGCCGACCACGATGTCCGGCTGCCCGGACCAGCGGTGCAGCAGCAGGTAGTAGGCGCTGAGCAGCACCATGAACGGGGTGGCGCCGTTGGCCCGGGCCAGCTCGTGCACCCGGGCGGTGAGTTCGGCGTCCAGCCGGAAGAACTCGGAGGCACCGTTGTGGGTCTGCACGGCCGGGCGCGGCTTGTCGGTGGGCAGGGCCAGCACCGGCATCTCGGCCGGCAGGTGGCCGCGCCAGTAGTCGAGCATCCGCCGCGCCTCGGGCCCGGCCAGGAAGCGGTTCTGGCGGTTGAGGAAGTCCAGGTAGCGGGCGGGCACCGGGGGCAGTTCCGGGGTTCGGCCCTGGCGCAGCGCCTCGTAGACCTCGAACAGCTCCTCGATGAAGGTGAAGGTGGAGATCGCGTCCGAGACGATGTGGTGGACGGCCTTCATCAGCACCCAGCGGTCCGGCCCGCGCCGGAACAGCCGGAGCCGCACCAGCGGGTCCTCGGCGAGGTCGTACGGCCGCCGGTACTCGTGGACGATCAGGTCGTGGATCTCCTCCCACGGCCGGCCCTCGACGTCGAACAGTCCGGTGTCGGCCTCGGCCTCCTCCCGGATCCGCTGGACCGGGCGGCCCTCCTCGGCGGTGAAGGCGGCGCGCAGTTCGGGGTGCCGGGCGACGAGGTGGCGGAAGGCCCCGAACATCAGCTCCGGGTCGAGCTCCGCGCGGACCTCGACGGCGCCGCCGATGTTGTACGCGAAGCCGTCCGGGTGCAGCAGCCGCAGGAACCAGAGCGCCTGCTGGTTGTGGGTGAGCGGGAAGCGGGACTCGTCGGCGTACAGCTCGACCTCGGCCTCGGCCGGGCCGCCGTCGGCGGTGAGCCGCTCGGCCAGGCCCTCGGTGAGCAGGTCGACCAGGTCGCCGACGGTGCCGTTGCTGAGCAGGGCCACCACCGGCAGGGCGACGCCCTGTTCGCCGTGCACCCGGGCGCGCAGCTCCATCGCGAGCAGCGAGTCCAGGCCGTGCGCGCCGAGCCTGGTCTCCGCGTCGATCCGTTCGGCGCCGATCCGCAGCACGGCCGCGGCGGCGGCGGTGAACCGTTCGACGACCAGCTCCCGGCGGGCCTGCGGGTCGGCCGCGCGGTAGGCGTCCAGGAAGCCCCCGGTCTCGACCGGGGCCTGCTCGGCGGCGCTCGCCGCCAGGTCGGCGACCAGCGGCGGCGGCGCCGGGTACCAGGCGAGGAAGGTCGGCCAGTCGACCACGGTGGCGACCAGCAGCTGGGCGCGGTCCTGGCCGAGGACGCGCTCCAGGACGGCCGTTCCGGCGTCCGGCGGCAGCGAGCTCATGCCCCGGGCGTCGCGGTAGTGGGCGACCAGGCCCAGCTCCTCGATCATGCCGGTGGCCCAGGGCCCCCAGTCCAGGCTGAGCCCGGGCAGCCCCTCGGCCCGGCGGTGGTGGGCCAGGGCGTCCAGGAAGGCGTTGCCGGCCGCGTAGTTGGTCTGGCCGGCGGTGGTGAGCAGCGAGGCGACGGAGGCGAACAGCACGAAGTGGTCGAGCGGTTCGTCCCGCAGCAGCCGGTGCAGCAGGTGGCCGCCGATCACCTTGGGGGCGTAGCCGGCGTCGAAGGCGGGCCGGTCCATCTGGGCCAGCAGGGTGTCCCTGACCTGTCCGGCCAGGTGGAACACGCCCCGGATCGGCGGGAGTTGGCGCTGCCGGTAGTCGGCGAGCCAGTCGGCGAGGGCGGCCTCGTCGGTGACGTCGATCGGGGCGAGCAGCGGTTCGGCGCCGAGCGCCTGGAGCTCGCGCAGGAAGGCGATCCGCTCCCCGACCGGGGTGTCCGGTTCGGTGTACGCCCACTCGGAGCGCTCGGGCAGGGCGGTGCGGCCGACCAGGATCAGCCGCCGGGCGCCGCGCCGGACGAGGGCGCGGCAGAGCAGCCGGCCGAGGGCGCCGAAGGCGCCGGTGACCAGATAGCTGCCATCGGGGCGCAGGACCGGCGGCAGCGGCCGGGTGAGGCCCTCGGCCTGCCGCAGCCGGCTGGTGAGCCGGCCGCCGGACCGCAGGGCGATCTCCTGCTCGTCCCGGGCGGCGAGTTCGCCGAGCAGCGCCTCGGCCTGGTCGGCGGCGTCGACGGCCGGGTCGAGGTCGATCAGGGTGCCGCGCTGGGCGACCAGCTCCTGCTGCCACAGCACCCGGCCGATGCCCCAGGCGGGGGCGCCGAGCGGTTCGACCCGGTCGCCGGGGGCGGCGGGCTGGGTGCCTCGGGTGACGATGTGCAGCCGGCCGTCCGGGCGGGCGGCGGGCAGGGCCTGGGCGAGGGCGATCAGGGAGTAGGCGCCGAGGGTCGCGAGCGGGCCGAGCCGGTCGGCGGTGGTGGCGGCGAGGGCGGGCTGGTCGAGGTTCCAGAGGTGGACGACGGCGGCGAAGCCTGGGTCGAGGTCGGCGAACAGTCGCCGGACGTCCTCGGCGGAGTCGGGCCGCACGGTCGAGTGTCCGTCGCCGTGCCGGTACTCGGTGCCGGGGCGGACCAGGTGGCAGCGGGCGCCCCGGCCGGCGGCCAGGGCGGCCAGCCGCTCGGCGAGGCCTCCCTCGTCGGCGAACAGCAGCAGGTCGCCGGGGGTCCCGTCGCCGGCCGGCGCGGCGGCCTCCACCCAGTCGACCTCGGTGAGCCAGCCGTCGATGGTGGCCAGCCCGACGGAGGCCGGGGCCTGGGCGACGTCGGCGACCCGGAAGCCGGTGACCCGGCCGACCGGGGTGCCGTCCTCGGTGTAGAGCGCGAGGTCGCCGACGAGTTCCTCGCCGCTGTCCCGGGTGACGGTGGCGTGCACCCACAGCGGGCGGTCACCGATCTCGTCGAGCCGGACCTCGGCGATCGAGACGGGGAGCCGGACGCTGCCGCCCTCGGGCTCCTCCAGCCGGGTGGTGAGCAGGGTCTGGAAGCAGCCGTCCAGCAGTACCGGGTGCAGGTGGTGGTCGGCCGCGTCCGGGCCGAGCTCGGCGGTCGGCCGGATCCGCGCGAGCGCCTCGCCGGGGCCCGCCCACACCTCGGCGATGGCCTGGAAGGCGGGCCCGTAGTCGTAGCCGCGCGCGGCCAGCTGCCGGTAGCAGTCCGGGCCGTCGAGGTGCCGCCCCCGGGCACGGAGGGCGTCCGCGTCCAGCGCGGGGCCGTAGCCGCGGCGCTGGCCGGTGCGGACCCGGCCGCCGGCGTGCACGGCGGGCTCGCCGCCGGCGGGGGTGGAGGCGATGGTGAAGCGGGCGTCCTCCGGCGCGTAGCCGAGCTGGACGGGGACGGGCTCGGTCTCGGAGAGGAACAGTGCCCGGTTCAGCTCGATCTCGGCCAGCGTCACCTCGGTGCCGCCAGTCAGGGTGCGGACGGCCTGGGCGGCCATCTCCAGGTACCCGGCGGCGGGGAAGACGACCTGGCCCTCGATCCGGTGGTCGGTCAGGTAGGGCAGCCGCTCGGGGTCGAGCGCCACGGTCCAGCCGGGCTGGGCGCTCGCGGTGCGGCGGCCGAGCAGCGGGTGGTCCAGCTGCCCGAGCCTGACCTGCTCGACCGGCTTGGGCTCCACCCAGTACCGGTCGCGCCGCCACGGGTAGGCCGGCAGCGGTACCGGGCGGCCCGCCGGGTGCAGCGCGTCCCAGCTCAACTCGACGCCGAGGGTGTGCAGTTCGGCGAGGCTGCGGGCGAGGCGCTCGGGCTCGTCCTGCTGCCGGCGGATCGACGGCAGGACGTGCGCCCGCTCCGCGCACTCGCGGATCGCGTGGCCGAGCACCGGGTGCGGGCCGATTTCCAGGAACAGTCCGTGGCCGTCCTCGGCCATCCGCTCGACGGCGGCCCGGAAGCGCACCGGGTTGCGGACGTTCTGCCACCAGTACTCGCCGTCCAGCTCCGGCCCGCGGGCGAGCTCCTCGCGGGCGGTCAGGTAGAGCGGCAGCCGCGCCTCCTGGGGCTTGATGACGGCGAGCGCGGCCACCAGCTCGTCCCGGATCGGGTCCATCCGCACGCTGTGGTAAGGGACTTCGACGTCCAGCAGGCGGGCGAAGACGCCCTGCTGCCGCAGCTCCTCGGCCAGCTCGGCCAGCGCCTCGGTGTCCCCGGCCAGGGTCACCGCGGAGGGGCTGTTGATCGCGCCGAGCGAGATCCGGGAGCGGTACGGGCGGATGCGGCGCTCGGCCTCGGCCTCCGGCAGACCGACCGCGAGCATGCTGCCGCTGCCCGCCAGGCGCTGCTGGAGGCGGCTGCGGGCGAGCACCACCCGCACGGCGTCGGCCAGGTCGTACACCCCGGCCTCGTGGAAGGCGGCGACCTCGCCGGTGCTGTGGCCGACCACCGCGTCGGGGCGCAGGCCGTGGCTCCGCCAGAGCGCCGAAAGACCCACCTGGACGGCGAAGTTGGCGGGCTGGGCGAGCCAGGTCTCGGCCATCCTGGAGTCCGCCTCGTCCCGGCCCAGCTCGGCCAGCAGCGACCAGCCGGCCTGCGCGCGGATCTCCTGGTCGACGGCCTGCACGGCCTCCCGGTAGACCGGCTCGTGCTCGTACAGCCCCCGGCCCATGCCCCACCACTGCGGGCCCATGCCGGTGAACACCCAGGCCAGCCGGCGCTGCCGGCGTTCCCGGGCGCGGCCCTGGACCACTCGCGGGTGCTCCTCGCCGCGCGCGTACGCGGCCAGCGCCTCGTCCAGGTCCTCCCGGGTGGAGTAGACCACCCCGAGCCGCTCGGGCAGGTGCTGGCGGCGGTGGGCCAGGGTGTGGCCGAGGTCGGCCAGGGAGGTCCCGCCGGCGAGCTCCTGCCGTACGGCGTCGGCCAGTTCGGGAAGTGCGGCGGTGTCCTTGGTGCTCAGCGGCAGCACCGAGCGGGCCGGCCCGGCCACCGCTGCGGCGGGATCGGGCCGCGGCGGCTCCTCCAGCAGCACGTGGGCGTTGGTGCCGCCGAAGCCGAAGGAGTTGACGCCCGCGCGGGCCGGCCCCCGGTGCTCGGGCCAGTCCACCGGGACGGTCGGGATCTCGAACGGCAGCGCGTCCAGGTCGATGCCGGGGTTGGGCCGCTCCAGGTTGAGGTGCGGCGGGATGCGGCGGTGCTTGATCGCGAGCGCGGTCTTGATCAGCCCGGCGACGCCGGCCGCCGCCTCGGTGTGTCCGATGTTGGTCTTGACCGAGCCGACGTAGCAGCGGTCCCCGGGCCGGCGGCCGATGCCGAGCACCCGGCCGAGGGCGGCGGCCTCGATCGGGTCGCCGACCGGGGTGGAGGTGCCGTGCGCCTCGACGTACTGGAGGCTGCCGGGCACCACCCCGGCCTCGGCGCAGACCCGCTCGATCAGGGTGACCTGGGCGTCCGCGCTGGGGACGGTGATGCCGTTGGTGCGCCCGTCCTGGTTGACGCCGGTGCCGAGGATGACGGCGTGCACCGGATCCCCGTCGCGCAGCGCGTCGGAGAGCCGCTTGAGCACGACCACGCCGACGCCCTCGGCCCGGACGTAGCCGTCGGCGGAGGCGTCGAAGGCGCGCGACCGGCCGTCCGCGGAGAGGAAGCCGCCCTTGGTCTCGGCGATCGTGTACTGCGGTGCCATGTGCAGCAACGCCCCGCCTGCCAGGGCGAGTTCGGTCTCGCCGCGGAGCAGGCTCTGGCAGGCGAGGTGGACCGCGACCAGCGAGGAGCTGCACGCGGTGTCGATCGAGACGCTGGGCCCGCGGAAGTCGAAGCAGTGCGAGATCCGGTTGGACACCATCGTCATCATGGTGCCGGTGGCGGTGTGCGCCGCGATGGTGCCGAAGTCGAGGTCGGCGAACTGGAGGATCTTCCAGTCGAGGGTGAAGGCGCCCATGTAGACGCCGACCTCGCGGCCGGCCAGTTCGCCGGGGCGCAGGCCGCCGTCCTCCAGGGCTTCCCAGCTGACCTCCAGGAGCTTGCGCTGCTGCGGGTCCATGTGTTCGGCCTCGCGCGGGCTGATCCCGAAGAAGTCCGGGTCGAAGGTGTCGAAGCCGTCGATGTAACCGCCCCGGCCGCCGATCAGCCGCCCCGGCTTGGCCCGGTCCCTGCTGCCCAGGGTGCCGGTGTCGTAGCGGTCGGCGGGCGTCTCTGCGAGACAGTCCCGGCCCTCGATCAGGTTGCTCCAGTAGGACCGGTGGTCGTTGGCGTGTCCTGGCAGGCGGCAGCCGATACCGGTGATCGCGATGCGTTCGCGGGGCACGGCGAAGGGCGAGGAGGTCATGGTCCAATCCGGGGGTGATGGCGTGGCGCCGGGGACACGGGCAAGTGGGAGCGGCCGCTCGGGCCGGGGTTCAGACGGACTGCTCGGTGGTCTTCGCCCGGCGCCAGGGGTGCAGCAGAGTGGCACCGAGCTCCCCGGTGGTGGGGAACGCGGCCGGGTCGGTGAGGCCGACGGCCTTCGGCACCCTGCCGGGCCGCCAGGTGAAGCTCCCGAACACGTGGTCCCAGAGCGAGAGGTCGGAGGCGTAGTGGCCGGCTTCGGCGAGGTCGGTGCTGTGGTGCAGGCGGTGGAGTTCCGGCCCGGCCAGGACGTGGCCGAGCGGGCCGATTCGGACTTCGATGTTGGCGTGGACGAAATACCCCTGAGCCAGGACGAATATTCCGACCACGAACACTGAATCCGGCGAGAATCCGATCAGCGCCAGCGACAGTTGGACCACGGACTGTGCGACGAGCACGTCCAGGAAATGATTCACGCCGTTGTTCGCGACGTTCACCTTGTCCGGGACGTGGTGCACCCCGTGCAGCCGCCAGAGCCACCGGTTGCGGTGGGACCAGCGGTGCACGAGGTAGTCGCCGAGCGAGCCGACCAGCAGCGCGAGTGGGATCTCCATCGCGAACGGCAGCGCCGGGTGGGCCGGGCCGAGCACCTCCACCAGCGTCGCCACCAGCCCCTGGGCCAGCGCTCCGCCGACCATGCTCAGCACGAAGTAGACGCTGTACCAGCCGAGTTCGCGTCGACTCGGATGCCAGTCGACCCGGTACGGGATCACCCGTTCCAGGACCGCCAGGTATCCGAGGACGGCGACCAGGAAGAGCGGGGAGACCCGGTCCGGCGCCCAGTGGAAGTGCAGGGTCGCGACGGCCGTGCACAGCACACCCAGCAGCAGCAGCGGGTGGGCGAGCCGGCGGGCAATGGCTGACAGCACGCGCCCCCCGTTCTTCGCGGACTAACGACTGGAAACGTCAGAGACTCTAGCGGCAGACACGCGCCGTGACAGTCATTCGACGTGTTAACTCCATGAATGACCCGATCGGCGGACTATACGCTCACGAAGTTGACGTTCGTACGGCGTGAAGGGGGCGCATTTTCGAGAAGTCATGGAAATTGGCGGCGTGCGACTGCAGCTGTCCAGGTCGGCGGGCGCTGGTGTGCGCCCCTTTCGCGCCACCCCGCGCGGCCACCTGATCCGGCCAATCGGGCGGCCGGCGCCGCGGCCCCCGGAGCACCGCCCGATCAGGAGCGGGCCGGCTCCGCCAACCGGTGTGCGGCACGGGGCGCGTGCGCCGCGAGACGGTCGCGCAGACCGCGCAGCTCGTACTCGACCAGCGCGGGCAGGGCGGTCACGCCGGTCGCCTCCAGGGCGGGGCCGAGCAGTTCGACGGCCGTCGCCGGGTCGTGCGCGCAGACGTGGCAGTCGGCCGCCCGGACGATGAAGAGCAGTCGGCTGGAGGGCAGTTGGTCCGGACCCAGCAGGCCGAGGGCGGTCTCGGTGGCGTCCAGCGCGCGGCGGGCCAGCCGGGGGTCGTCGGTGGCGGCGGCCAGGTCGCGCAGCGCGGCGGCCGCGGCGGACTCCACCCGCATCCGCATCGAGGCGATCGAGAGCCAGGGCACGTCGACCTCGTCCTCCGCGCCGATGTGGTCCAGGTGCGCCCGCGCCAGCCCGATCTGCCGGACGGTCGCCCGCACGTCACCGGTGAGCGCGTACGCCCGGGCCCGGCTGATCCGGCCCATCGCGCCGGCCCAGTGCCGGTCCGGAGCGACCCGTTCGATCTCGCGGGCGTAACCGAGCGCCGCGACCGGGTCGCCGTCCAGCCGGGCCAGGATGCTCATGTCACTGAGCGTGCCGACCTGGGTGGCCCGGTCCACGGCCAGCCCGGCCCAGGTGAGGGCGCGGTCGTAGCAGGCCATCGCGGTGGCGTTGCGACCGTCCTGCATCCGCAGCGCACCGGCCGCGTGGGCGTGCTCGGCGGCCAGCCGGACCAGCGGACCGCGCTGCACGGCGGGGGCGCCGGCGAGCCGGGCGAGCACCGCGTGCAGGGTGCGCTCCACGGCGGCGGCCAGGCCCGGCCGGTCACCGGTCTCGCCGGAGCGCAGGTGGGCGGCGAGCAGCCCGGTCAGGGCGTGCGCGGTGACGTCGTCCAGCGGGCGACCGGCGGCCGGGCCGGCCGGGCCCTCCGGGGCGCAGAACTCGGCGTGCAGGGCGACGAGTTCTCCGGCCTCGGGGACCGCGCAGCCCTCGGCGCCGTGCAGCGGGCAGAGCAGGCCGTAGTCCGGCAGTCGCAGCGGAGCGGGGGCCGGGGGCGGGACGGGCGCGCCGGGCGCTGCCCCGCCCGGCAGCGGAGGTCGGAGCAGAGCGGGTGAGAAGGCGTCCAGCACGCACAGCTCGGCGCTCTCGGCGCGCTGGCAGGCGGCGCTCAACTCGCCTTCCGCGCCGAGGAGCTCGTCGATCCGGTCGGCGACCCGGGGGGTGACCCGGCGGGCGCCGTGCTCGATCTTGCTGACCGCGGTGTGGTCGTAGCCGATCCCGGCGCCGAGCTGCGCCTGGGTGAGTCCGGCCCGGCGCCGCCAGTGCCGCAGCCGGGCACCGAACTCGCGCCAGGCGTCCTGCCCCCGGCCGGTCGGCGGTGCCGGCACCGCCGCCGCAGGGACCACACGGTTGCGCTGCACGGCTGCCTCCCCGGGCGGGTCGTCCTCGGCCGGTCGCAGGGACTGCCGACGGTTCCAGTGATTCCGACGACTCCGATGACGAGGACGGTACTCGATCGCCACCCGCTCCGTACATGAGGTGGTCTCAACCACTTGAAGGAAAGCCCAGCTTGACGCAAAGCCGGACCTGCGGGCTTGACGGAATTTGCCAACCCCTTGCCTCGCACGCACCAGGCATTGACCTGGGCATGACGCCGTGTGAGGGTTCGGGCACCCGAGCGCGGACGGCCCGCACGGCCGTCCCCCAGATGCGGCCCCCTGCGGTGTGCCACCGGCCTGCCGTCCGCGGTCGAGGACCCCCCACACGCGAGGAGCCCCGATGCAACGCAGGATTTCCGCGGGAAGGTTGCTGACCGCGGCGACCACCCTGACCGTGCTGGCCGGCATGATCGCCGCCACCGCGGGGCCGGCCACCGCCGCACCCGCCCCCTCCCCGGCGCCGCCGAGCGCCCTGGCCGCCGCCGTCAACGCCGCCGACGCGGCTGCGAACGCGGGATTGGACGCGCTGGCCAAGGGCCCGGGCGAGACGTACGAGCGCAAGGCCGTCACGCCCTGGCTCGGCGGCCTGTACTCCGTCTCGTACGAGCGCAGTTACCACGGCCTGCCGGTGGTCGGCGGCGACGCGGTCGTCCTCGCCGACTCCCGGGGCACGGTCCGCGCCCTGCAGTCCGCCGCCACCGGCCCCGTCGGCGGCTCGACCACCCCGCAGGTCAGCGCGGCGGACGCGGAGAAGACCGCCCGTACGAAGCTGGCCACCGTGGACTCGGTGGACTCCCGCCGCCTGGTCGTCCGGGTCAAGGACGGCACCGGCCGGCTCGCCTGGGAGACCGTCCTCAAGGGCCGCACCGCGTCGGCGCCCAGCACGCTGCACGTCTTCGTGGACGCGGCCACCGGCGAGGTGCTCGACAGCTACGACGACGTGCGCGCCGGCACCGTCAACAGCAAGTGGAACGGACCCGCCCCGGTCACCATCAGCACCACGAGCTCGGGCGGCTCCTACTCGCTGCGCGATCCCAACCGGCCCGGCCTGTCGTGTTCCGACTACAGCACCGGACAGGTCTTCTCCAAGTCCTCCGACTCCTGGGGCACCGGCAGCCCGTCCAGCAAGGAGACCGGCTGCGGTGACGCGATGTTCGCGGCCCAGAAGGAATGGGACATGCTCCGCGACTGGTTGGGGCGCAACGGCCACAACGGCAACGGCGGCAGCTGGCCCGTCAAGGTCGGCCTCAGTGACGTCAACGCCTACTGGGACGGCAGCACGATATCCATCGGCCACAGCCAGGCCAACGAGTGGATCGCCGCGATCGACGTGGTCGGCCACGAGTTCGGCCACGGCATCGACCAGTACACCCCGGGCGGCGCCAACAACGAGTCCGGCCTGGGCGAGGCCACCGGCGACATCATGGGCGCGCTGACCGAGTCGTACGCCAACGAGCCCTCGCCGTACGACACCCCGGACTACACCGTCGGCGAGATGATCAACCTGGTCGGCAACGGCCCGATCCGCAACATGTACAACCCCTCCCTGGTGAGCAACAACCCCAACTGCTACTCCGCGTCCATCCCGAACACCGAGGAACACGCCGCGGCCGGCCCGCTCAACCACTGGTTCTACCTCCTCGCCGAGGGCTCCGCCCCCGGCGGCGGCAAGCCCACCAGCCCCACCTGCAACAACTCCTCCGTCACCGGCATCGGCATCAAGGACGCCGGCCGGGTCTTCTACGGCGGCATGCTCCTCAAGACCAGCGGCATGACCTACAAGCGCTACCGCACCGCCACCCTGACCGCCGCCAAGAACCTCGACCCCACCTGCACCTTCTTCAACCGCGCCAAGGCCGCCTGGGACGCCGTCAGCGTCCCCGCCCAGACCGGCGACCCCACCTGCACGCCGTCCGGCACCAACGACTTCTCGCTGTCGCTCGGTCCGGCCTCCGGGTCCGTCCAGCCCGGCGCCTCCACCTCCTCCACGGTGAGCACCACGGTGACCTCCGGCACCGCCCAGACCGTCGCCCTGACCGCCTCCGGCCTCCCCGCCGGCGTCACCGCGAGCTTCAACCCCTCCTCGGTCCAGGCCGGCTCCTCCGCCACCCTGACCCTGAACGCCTCCGCGGCGGCAGTGGCCGGGACCTACCAGATCACCGTCACCGGCACCGCCGGCACCACCACCCACACCGCCCAGTACGGCCTCACCGTCGGTGGCGGGGGCAACCCCGGTGGTTCCGCGCCCGACATCGACGTCGCCAAGATCCAGGCCCACCTGTCCCAGCTGAACAGCATCGCGAGCCAGAACGGCGGCCACCGCCGGGCGGGCAGCGCCGGGCACAGCCAGTCGCTGGCGTACATCAAGGGCAAGCTCCAGGCGGCCGGTTACAGCGTCACCGAGCAGACCTGCACCTCCTGCACCTACCAGTCCAACAACCTGATCGCCGACTGGCCCGGCGGCCCGGCCGACCAGGTCACCATGTTCGGCGCCCACCTGGACAGCGTCTCGGCCGGCCCCGGCATCAACGACAACGGCTCCGGCTCGGCCACCCTGCTGGAGAACGCGCTCGTGCTCGCCCAGCAGAACCCCAGCCTGACCCGGCACGTGCGGTTCGCCTGGTGGACCGGTGAGGAGCAGGGCCTGCAGGGCTCGCAGTCCTACGTCGGCCAGCTGGGCTCCGCCCAGCGCTCCGCGATCAAGGCGTACTACAACTTCGACATGATCGCCTCGACCAACGCCGGCTACTTCATCAACAACATCAACTCCGCGGCCTCCGCACCGATGAAGGCCTACTGGGACTCGCTGAACCTCAAGCCGGAGGAGAACGTCGAGGGCCAGGGCCGCTCGGACGACTACTCCTTCCAGCAGGCCGGCATCCCGACCTCCGGCTACGCGGCCGGCGCCAGCGACACCAAGACCTCGGCCCAGGCGGCCAAGTGGGGCGGCACGGCGGGCCGTTCCTACGACTCCTGCTACCACTCCTCCTGCGACACCACCGCCAACATCGACGCGACGGTGCTGAACCGCAGCGCCGACGGCGTGGCGTACACCATCTGGAAGACCTCGGTCGGCGGCACCACGCCCACCAACGACTTCTCCGTCTCGGTGAACCCCGCCACCGCCACCGTCAAGCCCGGTGAGACCACCACCGCGACGGTCGCCACCTCGACCACCTCCGGCTCGGCCCAGACGGTCAACCTGACCGCCTCGGGCGCGCCGACCGGCGTGACGGTCTCCTTCAACCCGTCCTCGGTGCAGTCCGGCGGCTCGGCGACGCTCACCGTCGCCACCTCCGCCTCGACCCCCACCGGCACCTACAACATCACCCTGACCGGGACCGGCTCGGCCACCCACAGCACCAGCTTCTCGCTGGTGGTGGGCAGCGACTCGCCCAACCCCGGCGGCACCTGGGCCGCCGGCACCACCTACCAGGCCGGCGACATCGTGACCTACAACGGCGTCAGCTACCGCTGCCTCCAGGGCCACACCGCCCAGGTCGGCTGGGAGCCGCCGATCGTGCCCGCGCTCTGGCAGCAGGTGTGACCGGGACGTCCTGACACCCGGTGAAGCCGCTGCGCCGCGGTCCGTCGAGGGGACGGACCGCGGCGCAGCCGTGCGCCCGGGCCGTCGGGGTCCCGACCCGGGCCGTCTCGGCCCGCGCCGTCTCAGCCCGGGTGGAAGGCGACCCGGACGGTCTCGTCGAATGGGACGATCAGGCCGTTGCCCGTCTCCCAGGTCCAGGTGCGCGGGATCAGGAACATCCGGCCGCCGGAGTGGGCCAGCAGGCGCAGGCCCTCGTAGCGGTAGCGGAACCGCGCCCCCGGCTCCACGCCCGGCAGCGCCGTCTCCCGCACCCCGGACCACCCCAGGTGGAGGTGCTCCGGGGTGTCCAGGACGACCGCCGGACGCCGGTAGAGGTGCCGGGCCAGCTGCTCCGCGTCGGCCGTGCCCTTCTGCTGGGCGTAGCCGCCGACCGCCCAGAACGCGCAGAGCACGACGATCGCCACGCTGATCCCCAGCGCCGCCCGCTCGCCGGTCAGCGGGTACGGCGCGCCGGTGCCGCGCACGTACAGCAGCCGGGCCAGGACCGCGAGCAGCAGTCCGCCGCCGATCAGCAGCGGGGTGCCCATCGGGCCGGCGTCGAACACCTCGAAGCCGGCCAGGAAGCCGAGCAGCAGCAGCGGGACGACCAGTACGGCGACGGCCGAACAGGCCCGTCGCACCGTCCGGGCGCCGACCGTGCCGGCCTCGGCCGCCCTGGTCGCGACGTGGTAGCCGAGCGCGCCGACCAACGCCCCGCACAGGGCGACCCCGGCCGGCACGTACAGCGCGGGGGAACTGCGGAGCAGCAGGTCCTGGGTGGCGAAGCCGATCATGCCGGCGTCGATGCCGAAGTAACCGTAGAGCGAACTGGTGTAGGCGTAGCCGAAGAAGAAGAGCAGCGCGGTGAGGAGGGTGGTCGGGGCGACCCAGGTGGCGAGCTTGGCGATCCAGTCCGACCAGGAACGCGAGGACGGCCGCTCCGGCTCCCCCGGGGGTGCCTCCTCGGCAGGGCTCAGTAGGTGCTCCCGGTGCCGGTGGGGGCACCGGTGTACGGGCTCGACCCGCCGGTGGGGGTCGAGCCGTTGGTCCCGCCGTTGCCGGTGCTGGCCCCTGCGCCGGGGTTGCTGATGATCACCGAGCCCACGGCCTCGATCCGCTTGGTGGAGTTGTCGGCCGTCACCGTGAGGCAGATGTTCCGGCTCTCGGTGCCGGGCTTCCACGGCGGGAGCTGGAACTCGACCCGCTCGCTCTGCCCGTTGATCACCTGGACCTGCTGCGAGGCGGGGGTGGCGTACTCCGTACTGCCGCAGTCGGACACCTTGCTGATCACGGCCGTGAAGTCGGTCGTGGTGCTCGACGGGAAGGACAGGCTGATCCGCGCGGTGCGGTCGCTGCCCTGGACGTTCGCCGAGGGCTCGCCGGCGTTCCGGAAGCTGCCCTGGTCCCCCTCGTCCTTGGTCCGCTGGTCGTCCGGCTGCCCCGAGGCGCTGTTCTGGCCGGTCTGCCCGGCCTGGGGGGCACCGGCCGACCCGGAGCCGCCACCGCCGCCACCGCCGCCGCAGGCCGTGAGGGCCGGGAGGAGCAGGGCCACCGCCAGCCACCGGGCCGCTCGGCGGGTCCGGCCGCCTCCGAAGTGCCGGGTCCCGGGCATGCGTTCTCCCATCCGCGCAACGAGCAGGGGCCGGTCGGCCCGGTCGCACGCTAGCCGTGCGCGGACGTCCCGGCGGGCCCCCGCGCCGTCCCGGGCCGGGGCCGCCACCCGTTCGGCGCAACCCGGACGGGCCCGCCCTGGCATAGAGTCGGGCCGCAACGGACGCACCGTCAGCCGAACGGAAGGACCCGCCCCGTGAGCACGGACACCCGCCCGGTACCGGAGCTGGCCGCCGAGGCCGTCGAGCAGTGGCGGGCCGAGGAGGCCGAGCTCGTCGAGCTGCTGGCCCGGACGCGGCGCGGCGTCGGCGGCATCGCAGCGTTCCGGCTCGGCCCGACGCCGACCGTCCTGGTCACCGACCCGGCCGCCGTGCAGCACGTCCTGGGCCACCACCCGGACCGGTACGTCAAGCGCTCGCACCGCGCCCGGATGCTGGTCGGGGACGGCGTGCTGTCCGCCGCCGGCGACGCCTGGAAGCGTCAACGGCGGCTGCTGCAGTCGCAGTTCACCGGCACCGGGATGCGCCGCTACGAACACCGGATCGCCGCGGCGGCGCGCCGCACCGCCGAGCGCTGGGAGGGGTACCGGCGCACCGGGGAGACCTTCGACGTCGGCGAGGAGATGCGCGGCTTCGCCCTGGACACCGTCTGGCGGGCGCTCACCGGGCAGCCGCTGGACGACCGGACCGACGGCGAACTCCGGTCGGTGGAACGGGTGGTGGCCGCCATGCCGACGCTGCCGACCAACGCGGCGGACGCCCGCGACGCGGTCGCCGCGGACCTCGCCCGGATCGACGCGGTGGCGCACGCGGCGATCGAAGCGGCCCGCTCGGCCGACCCGACCGAGGAGCCCGGGGTGCTGCGGATGCTGGTCGAGGCGGGCGAGCGGCACCCCGAGTACACCGACCGGCTGATCCGGGACGAGCTGGTCACCCTGCTCGTCGCCGGCCACGAGACCACGGCCACCACGCTCACCTGGCTCTTCCTGCTGCTCGACCGCCACCCCGAGGCCCGGACGGCCGATCCGCAGGCGCTGGTGAGCGAGACACTGCGGCTCTACCCCTCCGCCTGGCTCCTCCCCCGGCACGCACTGGAGGACGACGTCATCGCCGGGCACCGCATCGCCGCCGGGACGGACGTGCTGGTCTGCCCGTACCTCACCCACCGGGACCCGGCACTGTGGCCCGACCCGGAGCGCTTCGACCCCGCCCGCTTCGCCACCGACGCCGACCGCCCCGGGCAGCTCGGCGCCTACTTCCCGTTCGGCCTCGGCGCCCGCGCCTGCCTGGGCACCCGGTTCGCGCTGCGCGAGACCACGGCGCTGCTGGAACTCCTGTTGCCGATGGGGCCGTTGGTTTTCCGTTCACGGCCGGCGGGGGCGGCGTACAGCATCACCGTACGGCCGGACGGGCCGACGCCGGCGGTGCTGGGCTGAGGCCTCCTACGGCGCGGAGCCGTCCGGCAGCGGGTGCTCCGGCAGCGGGCCGTCCGGCAGCCCGGGCAGGAAGCCGTCGGAGAGCTCCTCGCCCGCCAGGGCGGCGTCCACCCGGGCGCTGATGTGGGCCCGGGTGGTCGGACAGTCGAGCGGGCGGTCCCGACTGCACAGCAGCATGTGGGTGAGGACGGCCGCGGCGTGTTCCAGCCGGCGGGCGCGGACGAGCATCCCGTCCCGCTGGGCGTGCAGCAGCGCCCTGCGCTCGGCCGCCTGCTCGCTGGCCAGCACGGCGGCGGTCCCGCCGACCGGGATCATCCCGTCCACGTGCCAGAGCTGGACCAGGGCGAGGCGTTCCAGCGCCTCCCGGTCGTAGTGGCGGACCCGGCCGCGGCGCGCGGCGGGGGCGACCAGGCCGCACTCCTCGTAGTAGCGCAGGGCCGGTACCGAGAGACCGAAGGCCGTCGCGACCTCGGTGATCGAGTGGAGCTCCGCCATCTGCCGCCTCCTCCGTCGGGGGTGGGCCCGGACCTGATCATGTTCGGACCGGATCGTGTTCGGGCCGGGTTGCGCTCAAGCGCGCTTGAGCGAGAAAGCTTAGGCAAGCCTAACCTCTTGTCGAAGCGAAGGGCCCTCCTCTCATGCCGCCCACCGATGCGCCCGCCACCACCGCGCCGGTCACCGCCGTACCCGCGCCCGGCACCCCCCGGGCCTCCGGAGCCCTGCTCGTGCTCGGCTTCGTCCTGCTCAGCCTCAACACCCGGGTCGCGTTCGGGCAGATCGGGCCGCTCGCGCCGGTCGCCGGGTGGGGCCCGGGCACCGTGACGCTGCTCGCGCTGCTGCCGCCGCTGTGCATGGGCCTGTTCGCCCCGCTCGGCGCCCTGGCCCGGCGGCGGCTCGGCGAGGAGCGCGGACTGTTCTGGGCGAGCGTGCTGCTGCTGGTCGGAGCGACACTGCGGACGGCGGGCCTGACCGGGCTGTATGCGGGCACGGTGCTGGTCGCGGTCGCGGTGGCGGTGGTGAACGTGCTGATCCCGGTGTTCGTCCGGGCCCGCTTCGCACCCCGGCGGATCGGCACCATGACGGGCGTCTACGCGCTGTCCATGGGCGCCGGTTCGGCGGTCGTCGCCGCGCTGGTCGCGCCGGTCGCGGACGCCTGGTCCTGGCAGGCCGCGATCGCGATCGCCGTCGTCCCCGCGGCCCTGGCGGCGGCCGGCCTGGTACCGCAGCTGCGGGTCGCACGGGAGCTTCGGGCCGCACCGGAGCCGGCCGGGCCCGCCGCACCCGTCGGACGCCGACCGGTCGGGCGGACGGCGCTCGGCTGGAGCCTGACGGCCTTCTTCGGCGTCCAGACCCTGGTCTTCTACGCGACGCTGGCCTGGCTGCCCACCCTCCTGGTCGACGCGGGAGTGAGCCGGACCGCCGCAGGCACCGACCAGGCCGTGCTGATCCTCGGCCTCGCCGTCGGCGGGTTCCTCGTCCCGACCCTGGCCGCCGCCCGGAGCGACCAACGGCCGCACATCCTGGGCGTGGTGGCCGTCTGCGTCCTCGGTCTGCTCGGCCTGGTGCTCGCCCCGGCCGGCGGGGCCCCGCTCTGGGCCGCCGTCCTCGGCATCGGCATGGGCGGCGGGCAGGCGCTCGCCGCCGTCCTGTTCGCCCGCCGGGGCACCGACCCGGAACACGTCGCCGCGCTCTCCACCATGGCCCAGACCTGGGGCTACCTGCTCGCCGCCACCGGCCCCGCGCTCGCGTCGGCGCTGCGCACCGCGAGCGGCACCTGGACGGCACCGTTGCTCGCGATGGCCGGCCTGCTGGTGGCCGGCTGCGTCCTCGGACTGCGGGCGGGGAGGGCTGTCACAAACCCGCGCCGGGATCCGTCGGACAGGTGACCGCACGGTCCACCCACCCGCTCGGAAGAAGAGGAACGCCAGCATGAACGCCAGCACGAACACCCGCCCGATCACCGCCGAGGTCCCGCTGCGCCCGCGCATGGCCCAGGATCCGGTGGAGCTCGTCCCCGAGATCACCGAGGTCTCGGCCGCGCTGTTCAGGGCCACCGGCAACGGGTCCGTCCCCCGGAGCACCATCGGCCTGGTCCAGCTGCGGGCCGGCCAGATCGCCGGCAGCACCTACCTGACCGTCCTGCACACCGGTTTCCTCCGCGCGGCCGGCGAGTCCGAGGAGCGGATCGCCTCGGTCGCCGGCTGGCCGGACTCGCCCTGGTTCACGGCCCCCGAGCGCGCGGCGCTCGCCCTGGTCGAGGCCGTCCTCCGGCCCAGTCCGCACGGCGAGCGGGTGTCGGACGCGCTGTACGCCGAGGTCGCCGGGCACTACGACGACAAGGCGCTGACCACGCTCATGCTCGCCATCGGCCAGGTCAACTTCTTCACCGCCATCGCCCTGGTCGCCAAGCCCGTCCCCGGCCGGTCCTTCACCGACCCCTGGGCCTGACCGGCCCGCACCCCTGCGGCCCGCCCGGCCGATCACCGGGCGGGCCGCACCGGTCGACCGATCACCCGTCCCGGCATAGGCTGATCCGCGCCCGAACGGACTTTCGTCCGGCCGGGCCGGGGCGGGCCGACATACCGGAGGGGGCGTGCCCGCGGCACACGAGGGATCACAGGGGGGACGGCGGCATGTCCGGGGAGCGGAAGAACGACCGGCACGACCAGCACGACGAGTACGACCGATATGACCAGTACGACGAGGACGACGGGCACAGCGGGCACAGCGGGCACAGCGGGCACGCCGGGGTCCACGGGCACGAGGGGCTTCACGGGCACGACGGGCTCCAGCCGCACGAGGGGCTCCAGCCGCAGGACGGCTACGGCGCCCACCGGGAGTACGACGAACTCGCCGACGACGACGTCCGGTACGAGCCGTTCGACGAGGACGAGGAGCAGGACGGTGGCGGGGCCCCGCGCGGATCGACCACGCGCCGGGTCGTGATGGTGGCGGCCGGAGGGGTGTTCGCCGCCCTGCTGGCGGTCGGCGGCTACGGCGCCTACAACGTGCTGAACGCCGTGACGGACAACGGCCCGTCCGGCGCTCACCAGGGTGCCGGCACCGTGTCGAAGGCCCCGCAGGACCCGCCGACCGCCGAGCAGGCCGAGGCGGCGGCCAAGGAGTTCCTGGCCGCCTGGAGCCGCGGCGACATCGCGGCCGCCTCCGGTCTGACCGACCGGCCGGAGACCGCCCGCGCCGCGCTGACCACGTTCCAGGAGCAGGTGGGCCCCCGCTCGCTCGCCCTGACCGGGACGGGCCGCGCCCAGGCCGACTCCCCGAGCGAACCGGCCCTGGGCTTCCGGGTGAAGGCGGAGTTCGAGGGCACCCCGGACGCCTGGGAGTACGACGGGGTGCTGAGCGTCGTCCGCTCCCAGGACGGCCGGCCCGTGGTGCGCTGGAAGCCGTCCGTGATCCACCCGCAGCTCGCCCAGGGCGGGACCATCGCGGTGAAGGCACTGCCCAACGCCGTCTCCAAGCCCACCGACCGCAAGGGCCGGCCGCTCGACACCTTCCCGTCGCTGCGCGCCGTCCTCCCCCAGATCACCCCGCCGGACGGCGCCGCCACCGTCACCGGCCGGGCCGTCATGCTCTCGGGCCCGGGCGGCGGCAGCGAGCCGGAGCAGTTGTTCGTGCTGACCCCGCCGAGCGCCCCGCAGGTCAAGCTCACCCTGGACGCCGACCTGCAGCAGGTGGCCGAGGAGGCGGTCAAGCAGCAGTCGGCGAACGGCAATCCGGCCTCGCTGGTGGCCGTCCAGCCGAGCACCGGGAACATCCTGGCGATGGCGTACGCCCCGCAGGGCGGCTTCAACCGCGCGATCGCGGGCGGCCAGGCGCCCGGCTCGACGATGAAGGTGATCACCGCGGCCGCCCTGCTGGAGGCCGGGGTCGGCCCGGACACCGTGGTGCCCTGCAAGGCCACCACCTACTCGCCGCGCGCCTGGCACAACGACGAGCCCGGCGACTTCCCGTCCTACACGCTCGCCGACGACTTCTCCCACTCCTGCAACACCGGCTTCATCGACAAGGGACTGGAGAAGCTCCAGCCCGGCACCCTGGGCACGGTGGCCCGCGACCAGTTCGGCCTCGGGCTGGAGTGGCACATCGGCGTCCCGAGCCGGGACGCGACCGTCCCGGCGCCCGGGAACAAGGACGAGGCCGCGGCCTCGTACATCGGCCAGGGCCGGATCCAGGCCAACTCGCTGGCGATGGCCTCGGTCGCCGCCACCGTGCAGAGCGGGACGTTCCGCCAGCCCGTGCTGCGCGAGGACGCCAAGCGGGCGACGGCACCCGGCAAGCTCCCGGCCGACGTCGCCCGGGACCTGCGCGCCATGATGGCGAAGACCGCCACCCAGGGCACCGCCCGTACCCCGATGGCCGGCCTGTCCGGCCAGATCGGCGCCAAGACCGGCACCGTCGAGGCCGGCGGCCAGGCCAACAACAGCTGGTTCATCGCCTACCGCGGCGACCTCGCCGTCGCCGCCGAGGTCGAGGGCGGCGGGCACGGCTTCAGCGCGGCGGGCGTGGCCGCGGCCCAGGTGCTGAAGGCGGGCGGCAAGGGCTGAGCCGACCGCCCACGGCCGCCGGGCTACGCCTCGCCGGCGGCCGGGCCGGGACGTCCGGCGCGCACCGCCCACGTGCGCGCCGGGGCGCGTGCGCGGGGGTGGATTGGAGCAAGTGCTGTGGCGCGGGGGGTGGTTCAGGCGGTTCCTTCGCCGTGGATCAGGCGGAGGTCCGGCACGCCGGGGAACGGAGGAGTGCGCTCCGCCTCCCGTTCGGCGATCAGGTCGGCCAGCATCCGGGCGCCCATCGCGCGGAACCCGGCCTTGCGCTCCTCGTCGGCTTCCTCCTCGCCCGGGTAGAGGATGGCGTGGACGGCCCCGTGCTCGTCGTCCCAGGTGTAGCTGCGGTACGGCGGCGGGCCGGGCTCGCCCGCCTCTTCGGCTTCGCCCGTCCCTCCGGTCCCGCACGTCGTTCCGGTCTCGTCCGTCGTTCCGGTCTCGTCCGTCATGGGAACCTCCGGTGGTCGTCCTCGGGTGCTCTTCCGGTATGGGAAACGAATCGGGAGCAAAAAGGGCCCGGCCCCGCCGGGGAATCCGGACGGCTTCCGCGGGGCCAACTTCCGTATGCCGACCGTCCACTTAACGGCACGTCAGCGCTTGATAGCGTCGACCGGGACGCCGCGTCACCACGGCGCCGCACCTCCCACGAAACGAGAGAGCGCCACATGGCCCCCAGGACGATCCGCCGAGCCGTCATCCCCGCCGCCGGCCTCGGCTCCCGCCTCCTGCCGCTGACCAAGGCCACGCCGAAGGAGATGCTGCCCGTCGGCGACAAGCCGGTCATCGAGCACACCGTGCGCGAGCTGATCGAGAGCGGAATCACCGACATCACCATCGTCGTGAACGGCGACAAGGGCCTGATCCAGGAGCACTTCCGCCCCAACCCCGTCCTGGTCGAGCAGTTGCGCCGGGACGGCAAGGAGGCCTTCGCGGCGGCGGTCGAGGAGGTCGGCGAGCTGGCCCGCAAGGGCCACATCAGCTACCTCTACCAGCACGGCCCGTACGGCAACGGCACCCCGGTGCTCAACGCCGCCCGCCACTTCGGCGACGAGCCCTGCCTGGTGCTCTGGCCCGACGACGTCTTCGTGGCCGAGGTCCCCCGCGCGCAGCAGCTGATCCGGGCGTACGAGCAGACCAACGCGCCGGTGCTCGCGCTGATGCCGATGGCCCCCGAGGACTCCTACCGCTACGGCGTGCCGGTGGTGAAGGAGGACCTCGGCGGCGGCTCGCTGCGGATCACCGGTCTGGTCGAGAAGCCGAAGCCGGCCGACGCGCCCTCCTCGTACGCGGCGATCGGCGGCTACGTCATCACCCCCGGCATCGTCGACGAGCTGCGCGAACTGACGCTCCGCTGGCACGAGAAGCCCGAGGACGAGGTCTACCTGACCGACGCCATCAACGCCTACGCGGCGCGGCGCGCGGTCTACGGGCAGGTCATCGCCGGCACCTGGTACGACACCGGCAACCCCGCCGCCTACCTGCGCGCCCAGTTCGCCGCGGCGCTCGCCAACCCCGAGTACGGCCCCGATCTGCGCCGGCTCGCCGCGGAGCTCTCCCCGGCCGTCGCCGGCTAGGCGGTACGGCCCGTGCCCGGCGGGCCGGCGCCCGAACCTCCCGGGCGCGGGCCGTCCGGGCACGGGCCGTCCGGGCACGGGCCGGTGAGCGGCGCCCCGCCGGCCGGCGGTCCGGCAGATCAGTAGTCCGGCAGGTCGAAGTCGAGGGCCGCCCGGAAGGCCGCCTCCAGCTTCGGGTCGGACTGCCCGAGGTTCGTGACGGTCTCGGACCGGGCCTTCCGGTCCCCGGTCACGTCGAGGATCGCCTGGTTGGCGGCCACGTGGTCGCGCAGCCGCCGCTCGTAGGCGGGGTAGGCCGCGCGGTGGTCGCCGTCGGCCGCGCGCAGTTCGCCCGCCAGGACGTAGGCGGCGGTCAGCGCCACGCTGGTGCCCTGGCCGGTGGCCGGGGAGCAGCAGTAGCCGGCGTCGCCGAGCAGGACGACGCGGTCGTTGGACCAGCGGTCCATCCGGATCTGGGCGACGACGTCGTAGTGGAAGGCGTCGGACTCCCGCATCGCCTCCAGGAAGCGCGGCAGCTCCCAGCGCGCGTGGGCGGAGCGCTCGGCCACCAACTGCCGCTGGCGGGCCGGGTCGCGCGGGAGCATGTCGTCGATCGGCTCGTCGCTGTGGAAGCCGACGAAGACGCGCAGTTCGCTGTTGCCGCGGACGGTCATCGCCATGCAGAACCAGTTCGGGTCGTCGCCGTCCCGGTGGGCGATCTCCCAGCGGTCGAGACCGAGGTGATTGGGCGCGCTCCAGCCGGCGACGTAGGTGTTGATGGGGTGGAGGTAGTCCGCCTCGGGGCCGAAGACGAGGCGCCGGGTGTTCGAGTGCAGGCCGTCGGCGCCGACGACCAGGTCGAAGGAGCGCTCGGTGCCGCTGCGGAACCGGACGTCGACGCCTCCCGGGTGCTGCGCCAGGGTGGCGATCGAGTCGTCGAAGCGGTACTCGACACCGGGCCCGGCGGTCCCGTCACCCGCGCCGCCACCGTCCGCTCCGGCGATCAGCTCGGCGAGTTCGTCGCGCAGGATCTCCACGTCCGGGCCGCCGATCGGCCCGCCGCTGGCCGTCCACTCGGTGGTGCTGCGCAGCTCGCGGCCGTCCGCGTCGACCACGGACATCCCGCGCAGCCCGGTCCGGCGGGCCCGGACCTCCTCCAGCAGCCCCATCCGCTCGACCACCGTCAGGGCGGTGCCGCGGATGTCCACCGCCTGCCCGCCGCCGCGCAGCGAGGGGGCCCGCTCCACGACCGTGACGCGGAAGCCGTAGCGGTTCAGCCAGTGGGCGAGCGCGGTGCCGGCGATCCCGGCGCCGGAGACCAGGACCGAGGTGGGGCGGGTGCCGGAGTGCGGCCGGATGCTGTTGGACATGGTGACCTCCCGTGGGTTGCTCTGTTTCAACACCAGCGTGGGCCGGGGCACTTGCACCGTGCGGACAGGACGCGGACACGGCGCTGTCACCGCTGACAGGGCACCGGCGGCGCGCTGACAGGACGGCGCCCGGTCGAGCCCCGGCGGGGCACCGTGGCCGATCGGTGGACGGTGTGTCATGAATCTGCAACAGCGCCCCCACCAGGCGCGATACGAATTGCCCGGGCACCGGGCGGCCCGTATGGTGCTCGGACGCCGTCGCGCGGACGGCTCGGGGGACGCACGAGGGGTGAACCATGGCGCAGGGGTCGGGGTACGCGATCCAGGCCGGCGGGGCCGAGGGTCAGGCGAAGGCGCTGGACAAGGCGTCCGGGGACGAGGGCACGATCGGGACGGCGATCAGCGACCCGGTGTGCTACACCGCTGACGTGTTCGGGGGCGAGGACGTCGATCCGGCGTACCAGAACTTCAGCAGCTCCTGGCAGGCGCAGAGCGCGACGATCAAGAGCGCGCTGAGCGAGCTGGCGGGCAAGGTGCGCGGTTCCTCGGCCGGCTACCAGTCGGCCGACGGCGCTGTGGTGAAGGACCTCGTGGCGGCCTCGGGCAGCGGCGGGTACCGGCCCTTCGGCTGAGTCCGGCACAGGGGCCGCGGCTGTACGCACGGCCGAACGCGCGGTTGTACGCGCGGCCGAACGCGCGCCCTGGCGGCCGACGAGGAGCCGGCGGGCAGCGGCAGGAACCACACCACGGGCAACGGGAACGGGGCGAACGAGCCGCCATGGCAGGCGAATCCACCACGCAGCGCTGCAAGGCGCTGAGCGACCGGTTGAAGGACGTCCGCGAGGCGGACAGCAAGAACGGGCTGATCTCCGCGATCAAGGGAGCCCTCGCGGTCCACGCGCCGGTCGGGGACCCGGGCACCATCGAGGCCACCGGCAACCGCTACAAGAACGCGGCCGCCGACTCGAACCAGCTCCACCAGGACGTCCTGGCGGTCGCCACCGCCGGGCTGCCGGACGTCTGGACCGGTTCCACGGGGGCGAAGGCCGCCGAGGTGGTGGCCGCCGCGGCCCGCGCCGTCGACGAGCAGACCAGCGCGCTCCACAACGGCGGGATAGCCCTGCTCCGCCTCGCGGACGCGCTGCGCAACGCCCAGGGCCAGGACGGCGCCGCGCGGTCCGCGCTCCAGCAGGTGCTGGGCTCGCTGGGCGGTGAGGACGGCTGGTTCGACGGCTGGTTCGAGGACGACGAAGACGAGGCGGCGCGCAAGAAGGCGCAGCAGGCCGCCGTCCCCCAGGTCGACGCGATGCTGAGCGCCGCCAAGCGCGCCGACGAGGCGGCCCGTGCGGCGGCCCGCGACCTGAACAAGCTGGCCTCCGAGGCCCGCGCGGGCAAGATGAAGACCGGTGCGGTCACCGCCGCCGACAAGCTCGTGCTGGCCGAGACCTCCGGTCCTGACGGTCCGACCGAGCTGAACGAGCTGTTGACCGCCAACGACATGAAGCGGTCCGGCGAGTACCTGGACAAGATGAACGAGAAGGACCGCGCGGACTTCGAGAAGCTGCTCGCCGACTCCAAGTCCCCGCAGGAGCGCGCCTATCTGATGAAGGCGCTGGCGGCCGGTCACAACCTGGACGAGATCCGCGCGTTCCAGGGCAAGATCCACGGCAAGGACCCGGAGTGGCTCCGGACGCACCTGACGCCCGTCCGCACCGAGGACGACGACACCACCAGCGGCGGGACCAACGACGACGGTTCCAACAAGAACACGGACGAGGTCACCTTCGACGGTGCCCGCTGGCAGCAGGCGAACACCGAGGGCACCTGCGTCGCCTCCTCCACCGTCACCGCCCGGGCGATGGTCGATCCGCTCTACGCGCTGGACCTGACCGGCGGGCCGACCGGCCAGGAGGACGACCCGGCGGCGTTCCAGCAGCGGCTGCTGGCCGAACAGCACCGGGTGCACCAGGAGGGCGACGGCGGCGACAACTGGGACGGCATGGGGGCGGACGGCAAGGAGAAGGTGCTGGAGAAGGAGGTCAGCCCGCACACCGGCGCCGACTTCGACTACAAGAAGATGCCGAACCCCGACGACCGGCGCGAGCTCCTGCCGGACATCGAGAAGGCGGTCGCCGACGGCAAGCCGGTGCCGGTCGGGGTGGAGGGCTACGACAAGGACGGCAAGCGGTCGGGCCACGCCATGATGATCGTCGGCCAGGAGGGCAACATGCTGCAGATCTACAACCCGTGGGGCACCACCACCTGGGTCAGTGAGGACGACTTCGTCAACGGCCACATGGGCGGCGCCTCGGACAACCGGCTGCCCACCGCCTACGCCGTCCACCTGCCGAAGTGACCGGGACGGTACGGGTGTTCACGAGGGTTCCGGTCCGGGCGGTGGCACTGGCGGCCGGCCTGGGCGTCCTTGCGGCCGTCCTGGCGGCCGGGCTGACGGCCTGCGGGCAGGACGCGACGGCCGCGCGGAGCGGGCCGGAGCGCGGCCGGGTGCTCGGCGCGCAGGAGCGCTCGGTCGACCTCGCCGTCGGCGAGCGCTTCACGGTCGCCGTCCCGGACAACACCTCGGCCGGCGACCGCTGGAGCGTCGTGGACCCGAGGCCGGACGCCGCCGTCGCCGCCCTGGCCGACGAGCGGCTCGACCTCCCGGAGAAGTCGAAGACCTCGGACGGCGTCGGCGGCACCCGCTTCTACACTTTCGAGGCCAAGGGCCGCGGGACCACCGCCGTCACCCTCCTCAACTGCTTCCGCAGCTACTGCAACCTCCCCGCCCCCAGCGACGAGAACAGGAAACTGGTCGTGCGCAACACCTACACGGTGACGGTCCGATGAGCCCCGACGACCGCTTCCGCCCCAGGACGGACGACGAGCTGCGGCAGCTCGACGTGTCCGCCATGCTCCGCTACGGCCTGGCCTTCGCCGGCCCGCACCGGGCCGCACTGTTCGGCGAGGGCGCCGTCGCGGCCGCGCTGGCCGCCGACCGGCTGGGGGTGTTCCCCCGGTCGCTCGCCTTCCTCGCCGAGGTGGTGCGCAGCGGCGGCGCCCGCTACGCCGCCGACCTCCCCGAGCCTCTCCCCGGGACGGAACCGGCCCGGCTCGCCCGGGACTGGCTGGGTTCGGCGGCCACCACCGTCACCACCGTCGACGGCGACCAGTTGCTCGCCCGCTGGCTGGAGGCCGTCGCGGAGATCCTGGGACTGCGCCGGGACGTCCGCGGTGGAGCGGGGGGCTGAGGGGCGGGGGGCTGAGGGGCGGCCCGGCCCGGGGCCGGTACCTGCGGATCGGGGCCGTCCGGGCGTCCCCTCTCCCGGGGCCGGTACCTGCGCCGGAACGGAGCGTTACTGCTTGACAGGGTGCGTAATACTGTAACGCGGTACGCCCGCGGACCACGGCCTCGCGGCCCCGCCGGGTCCCTGTCCCCGCAGCTCGGAGCAGCACATGCACCCCTTCCTCGACCACCCCGGGCCGCTCGCCTTCGCGCACCGGGGCGGTGACCTCGGGCGCCCCGAGAACTCGTTCGCCGCCTTCGAGGCCGCCGTCGCGCTCGGGTACCGCTACCTGGAGACGGATGTTCACGCCACCGCCGACGGCGTGCTGGTGGCCTTCCACGACTCACGCCTCGACCGGGTCACCGACCGCGCCGGGGCGGTGGCGGAGCTGCCCTGGGAGGCCGTCGGGCGGGCCCGGATCGGCGGGACCGAGCCGGTGCCGCTGCTGGAGGACCTGCTCGGCGCGTTCCCCGGCGCCCGCTTCAACATCGACGTCAAGGCGGCGCCGGCCGTCGGTCCGCTGGTCGAGGCGATCCGCCGGACCGACGCCTGGGACCGGGTCTGCGTCGGCGGCTTCTCCGACACCCGGCTGGCCGCCGTCCGCGCCGCCGCCGGCCCCCGGCTGGCCACCTCGCTCGGCCCCCGCGAGGTCGCCCGGCTGCGGCTGCGTTCGCTGGCCGAATCGTTCCTGCCGTCCGCCGGTCCGGGGTCGCTGTCCCGGCGCCGGGGGGCGCCGTTCGCCGGGCTGTGCGCCCAGGTGCCGGAGCGTCACCGGGGCGTCCGGGTGGTCGACCGGGCCTTCGTCCGCACCGCCCACCGGCTCGGGCTCCAGGTGCACGTCTGGACTGTGGACGATCCCACACGGATCAGGGCTCTCCTCGACCTGGGCGTGGATGGCATCATGGCCGATCGCATCGACGTCCTGCGGGACGTCCTCGGCGAGCGCGGCTGCTGGACGGACGGCAGTACCGGCTCCAGCACGGTGATGGGAACCCCATGAGCACCACGAACTCGGCGACGCACCTGCCGGACGACCCACCGACCGATCCCGCCGCCGGTCCCGCGGCCGCCGCCGACGACGGACGGGCCCTGCGCCGAATACAGTTCGGCTGGTACGTCAACGACTGGGCCAACGCCGCCTTCTCGGCCACCGTCCTGACGGTGTTCCTCGGCCCGTACCTGACCTCCGTCGCCAAGGACGCCGCCGACGCGGCCGGCAATGTGCACCCGCTCGGCCTGACGATCCGTGCAGGATCGTTCTTCCCGTACACGGTCTCCTTCTCCGTGCTGCTCTCGGTCGCGGTGATGCTGTTCACCGGCACGGTCGCCGACCGCACCGGCCGGCACAAGGAACTGATGTGCGGCTTCGCGTACCTCGGCTCGCTCGCCACGATGGGGATGTTCCTCCTCCAGGGCGACCGCTACCTGCTCGGCGGCGCGCTGCTGGTGGTCGCCAACATCTCGTACGCGGTCTCGGTCGCGCTCTCCTACGCCTACCTGCCCGGCCTGGCCTCCCCCGACGAGCGCGACAAGGTCTCCTCCAAGGGCTGGGCCTACGGCTACGCGGGCGGCGGACTGCTGCTGATCGCCAACCTGGCGCTCTTCCAGGGCCACGACGCGTTCGGCCTGGACTCCGGCACCGCCGTGCGGATCTGCCTCGCCTCGGCCGGCCTGTGGTGGGCGCTGTTCACCGTCGTCCCGATGCTGCGGCTGCCCTCCCGGGCCGGCATCGCCCCCAGCCCCACCGCCGCCCCGGCCGAGGACGGCGAGCCCGCCGGCGGCAGCCTGCGCCAACTCGCCGACACCCTGCGTGGCATGCGCAAGCATCCGCTCACGCTGCTCTACCTCGCCGCCTTCCTCTGCTACAACGACGGCATCCAGACCGTCGTCTCCCAGGCCTCGCTCTACGGCAGCGAGGAACTCGGCATGGAGCAGACCTCGCTGGTCACCGCCGTCCTCCTGGTCCAGGTCGTGGCGATCGGCGGCGCCCTGCTGCTCGGCCGGATCGCCCACCGGTACGGCGCCAAGCGGACCATCCTCGGCTCGCTGGTGGGCTGGGTCGTCACGCTGGCCCTGGGCTACTTCATGCCTGCCCACCAGCCCGTCTGGTTCTACGTCCTGGCCTGCATGATCGGCCTGGTGCTCGGCGGCAGCCAGGCGCTCTCGCGCTCCCTGTTCTCCCACCTCGTCCCGCCTGGCAAGGAGGCCGAGTACTTCAGCTTCTACAAGGTCAGCGACCGCGGCACCAGCTGGATGGGCCCGCTGGTCTTCGGCCTCGCCTACCAGATCACCGGCAGCTACCGCTCGGCGATCATCTCGCTGCTGATCTTCTTCGTCATCGGTTTCGTCGTCCTGCTGAAGGTGCCGGTCCGCCGCGCCATCGAGGCCGTCGGCAACCCGGTTCCCGAACGGCTCTGACGGCTCGCACTCCGGCGGCTCGCACGACGACCCGGGCCCGGCCGTTCCCCCGACTGATCGGGGGAACGGCCGGGCCCGGAGTGCTTCCAGCGCTCCGCCGCGCGTCAGCCGGTGATCATCGTCCTGCCTTCGATCGTCGTCCAGCCGCCCCAAGCGCCCGGGACCGGGTCGGCCTTGTAGGTGACGTGGTTCAGGGCGCCGTTCTGCCCGGTGGCGAAGAGGTCCAGCACGCCCGCCGTCGCGTTGAACGTCACGGTCGGGAAGCGGCCGGTGGTGAACTTCCAGTCCCCGACGGAGGTCCAGTCGCGCCACCGCTTGTCGTCGGGCTGCCACTCGGCGCGGGCGAGGACACCGTCACCGCCGACCACGAACAGCTTGAAACCGCCGGTGGCGGGGTCGAAGACCGCCGACGGCGAGCCCGCGAACTGCCGGCCGGGGATCTCGTACCAGCCGCTCCACCTCGTCATGCCCGGCGTGTAGTACGCGTGCGCGACGACCCCGCTGGTCCGGGTGGCGAAGACCTCCACGGTCTGGGTGACCGGGTTGTAGGCGGACGTGGGACTGCCGGAGAACGTCCAGCCGGAGTCCTGGGCGTACCAGTCGCGCCAGCCCTGGCCGTCCGACTTCCAGTAGGTCTGCTTGAGCACGCCGTTGTTGTTGATCGCGAACAGCTCGATGCCACCGGTGGAGGGGTTGTACACGGCGCTCGGGCTGCTCACGAACTCCCCGTTGCCGCGGAGGTCGGTCCAGCCGCTCCACCCCTTCGTGCCCTGGGTGTAGTACGAGTGCGCGACGAGCCCGGTGGTCCGGGTGGCGAAGACCTCCGCGGTCCTCGTCGCCGGGTTGTAGACGGCGGTGGGGCTGCCGGTGAACCTCGGGGCGCGGTCCTGGAAGTACCACTCGCGCCAGCCCTGGCCGTCCGGCATCCAGTAGGTCTGGGACAGCACGCCGTCCGTGCCGATCGCGAACAGCTCGGTGCCGCCGGTGGAGGGGTTGTACAGCGCGGTGGGAACGCTCGCGAACTCCCAGTCGCCGCCGACCTGCGCCCAGCCGCTCCAGGTCGTGCCGTCCGGGCTGGTGGAGAACACCACGTGGTGGTTGCTGTCGACGGCGAAGACCGTGGAGATCTTCCGGACCGGGTCGTAGACCGAGCTGCGGGCGGCCGGGTTGGCGGTGACGGTGTCCCACCAGCCGCCGCGGACCTGGTCGATCCACGCGCCGAGGTCGTCGACGCGGGAGGAGTACGCGCCGGTGCGGGTCTCGGTGGCGGGCACGCCCAGGCAGCCGCCCTGCCAGGAACGGGAGGCCACGGCGACCAGTTCGGCCCTGCCGTTGACCTGACGGATCGCCGGGGCGCCGGTGTCGCCCTTGCAGACCGCCGCGCCACCGGTACCGGTGGTGCCGATGCCGGTCGGACTCACGGTGTCGAGGCTGAACGCGCCACTGTGCAGCTTGTTCGTGATCCACTCGGCCTTGGTCCGGCCGTAGCCGGGCACCCGCAGCGTCTCCCCGGCGCTGGGGGCGGTGGTGGCGACCGCGATCGGGGCGATGTCGGTGACGGGCTTGGCCAGCCGGGCGAGGACCAGGTCACGGTCCTGGCGCGGGGCCAGCTCCACGACCTCCGTCACCGTGCCCGCGCCGGTCGTCAGGTCGGTGCGGCCGATGGTGGCGGTGGTCTTCCACTTGGGCGCGCCCGCCGCGAGGGCCTGCGGCTGCGCCGGGTCGTCGGAGAAGCAGGAGGCCGCGGTGGCCACCCAGTAGCGGTCCACCAGCACGCCGGTGCAGGCGCGCACGTTGTCGCCGATCACCAGGCGCGCGGTGTAGGCGTAGGTGCCGTCGGCGGCCGGGTCGCCGACCACGGCGACGGCCGGGGTGAAGGTGCTCAGCGTGCCGGCGGCAGCGGCCGCGACCAGCACGCCGGCCCGCCAGGAGCGGACCTGGGACTTGCGGGACATGAGGGATCTCCCTGGAACGTTCGAGAGGGACGGCACTCCGCGGGTGCGCGGGGTGCGGAGAGGCTTCACCGTCGACGGTGCGCCGACCCGGGACGGCCCACCCCGCGGGTGGCGGGGCGGGCCGTCCCGGGTCTGCGGCGGGTCAGGGGGCGGAGGGGCCGCCGTGGAAGCGGACCCAGCCCGGGCCCTGCGGGTCGACGGACCACAGGGTGTTGTTGACGTCCCGCACGTAGGTGACCAGGTGCTGGGTGGCCGGGTCGACGACGGTCTGCGGGACGGCGTCCGCGGCGAGCGCGGTGCCGGACGGGGTGAGGAGGAACTCGGTCCACGTACCGGTGGAGAAGTCCAGCGAGTTCAGCCGGTTGTTCGGCCCGTTGACGTACACCACGGTCCGGTTGCCGGTCTTGTCGGCGACCGCGACCGGGTCGGTGGCGGCCCGTACGCCCCAGTCGCGCCAGCCCGGGCCGAACGGGTCGACGGACCACAGGTGGTTCGCGGCGTCCCGGACGAACGTGGTGAAGTGCCCGGTGGCCGGGTCGACCACGGTCGAGGGGACGGCGTCGGGGGCCAGGGCCGGCGGGACGAACTCGACCCGGCCGGCGCCGCGGCGGTCGATGGAGTTCAGCCGGTTGTCCGGCCCGTTGACGTGGACGACGATGTGGCCGTCGTTCGGGTTGACGATCGGGACGGGGTCGGTGGCGGCCAGGCCGCCGTAGTCGTACCAGCCCTCGCCCTGCGGGTCCACCGACCACAGGTGGTGGGCGGTGTCGCGGACGAAGGTGACCAGGTGGTTGGTGGCCGGGTCGACGACGGTGCGCGGCACCGCGTCAGGGGCCAGCACCGTGCCGGACGGGGTCGGGACGAACTCGGTCCAGTGCTTGGTGGTGCGGTCGTAGGACCAGAGCTTGTGGTCCGGCCCGTTGACGTACACCATCACGTGGTTGGTGACCGGGTCGACGATCGCGGTGGGGCGGGTCGCGGCGTAGGGGCCCAGGTTGACCCAGCCCTCGGCCAGCGGGTCGACGGACCACAGGTTGTTCCTGTCGTCCTGGACGAAGGTCAGCCGGTGGCCGGTGGCGGGGTCGACCACGGTGAACGGCGAGGCCTTCACCACGGTCCCCGAGGGGGTCGAGTGGCGGACCTTGGTGATCCACATGCCGAGGTCGTCCACCCGGGTGGCGTACGCGCCGGTGCGGGTCTCGGCGGCGGGCACGCCCAGGCAGCCGCCCTGCCAGGACCGGGAGGCCACGGCGACCAGCTCGGCCCTGCCGTTGAGCTCGCGGACCACCGGAGCACCGGTGTCGCCCTTGCAGACCGCCGCACCGCCCGTCCCCGTGATACCGACGCCGGTCGCGCTCACCGTGTCGAGGCTGAACGCCCCGGTGTGCGCCTTGTCCGGGACCCATTCGGCCTTGGTGCGCCCGAAGCCGGACACCCGCAGCGACTGCCCGGCCGTCGGCGCGGCGGTGCCCACGTCCAGCGGCGTGACGCCGTCGACGGGCGTGCCGAGGCGGGCCATCACCAGGTCCCGGCCCTCGGCCTTCACCAGCTCGACCACCTGGGCCGACTTCGCGCCGACGGTGGCGGTGGTGTTCCACTTCGGCGCGCCGTCGGCGAGCGTCTGCGGCTGCGCCGGGTCGTCGGCGAAGCACGACGCCGCGCTGAGCAGCCAGTACTGGTCGATCAGCGCGCCGGTGCAGCCGCGCAGGTGGTCGCCGATGACGATCCGCGCGGTGGTGGCGGAGGTGTTGTCGGCCGCCGCGTCGCCGGAGACGGCGCCGGCCGGGGCGAAGGTGGTCAGCGTGCCGGCGGCGGCGGCCGCCACGGCGGCCAGCACACCAGCCCGCCGGGAGCGGAACTGGGACTTGCGGGACATGCGGACTTTCCCTTCGAGTGGGCCTGCGGAGACCCGCGGGGGCGGTCGGTCTCGTGCCGACGGCCCCCGCGGGGCAACGGGTGCGGGGCGGGTCAGCCGGTGGTGGCGGCGATGCCCTGGATGGCGCTGCTGTCGACCTTGTAGAAGGTGGTCCAGCTGCCGTCGGCCTTCTTGTCGGCGGTCCAGATCGCGTCGTCGGTGCCGATCGCGAACAGCCGGACGGTGTCGCCGATGGTGGTGGTGGCGACCTGCTTGACGCCCAGAACGCCGGGCACCTGGTCGAAGGTGGTCCAGGGGCCGTTGGCGGTGCTGTCGGTGGTCCAGATCTGCTGGTCGCCGCCGACGGCGAACAGGCGCACCGTGCTGCCGACCGTGGTGGCGGCGATGTGCCGGATGGAGCTGCTGGCGATCTGCTCGAAGGTGGTCCACGTCCCGGCGGTGTAGTCGCCGGTGGTGGTCCAGATCTTGTCGTCGCCGCCGATCGCGAACAGGCGCACGGTGTTGCCGACGGCGGTGGCGGTCACCTGCTTGATGGAGCTGCTGGGCAGGGCCTCGAACCCGGTCCAGGTGCCGGTGGTGTCGTTGCCCGCGGCAGTGTAGATGCGCTGGTCGCCGCCGATCGCGTACAGCCGGACCGTGTCGCCCATGGCGACGGCGGTCACCTGCCGCATGCCGCTGTTGTTCGGCACGGGCTGGAGCGGGCTCCAGGTGCCGGTGGTGCTGTCCTTCGCGGCGGTCCAGATCCGCTGGTCGCCACCGATCGTGAACAGGCGCACCTTGTCGCCCATGGTGACCGCGCTGACCTGACGCGTGCCGATGCTGTCCGGCACCGCGTCGAAGGTGCCCCACACGTTCGTGGTGTACGCGCCCTCGTTGGTCCAGATCTTGCTGTCCCCGCCGAGCGCGAACAGCTCGCTGGCCGGACGGGAGGCCTTCACCTGCTTGACCCAGGCGCCGAGGTCGTCGACCCGGGAGCTGTAGGCGCCGGTGCGGGTCTCGGTGGCCGGGGTGCCCAGGCAGCCGCCCTGCCAGGAGCGGGAGGCGACGGCGACCAGTTCGGCCTTTCCGTTGACCTCACGGATCGCCGGGGCGCCGGTGTCGCCCTTGCAGACCGCCGCGCCACCGGTGCCGGTGATGCCGATGCCATTCGCGCTCACGGTGTCGAGGCTGAAGACACCGGTGTGGAGCTTGGACGGCACCCACTCGTCCTTGGTCCGGCCGAAGCCGGGAACACGCAGCGACTGCCCGGCCGTCGGCGCGGTGGTCGCCAGCGGCAGCACCGCGACACCGTCCACCGCCGTGGCCAGACGCGCCATCACCAGGTCACGATCCGTACGCGGCACCAACTCGGCCACCTGGGCCGACTTCGCGCCCACCGTCACGGTCGTCTTCCACTTCGGCGCACCCGCGGCGAGCGCCTGCGGCTGGGCGGGGTCGTCGGAGAAGCACGACGCGGCCGTGACCACCCAGTAGCGGTCCACCAGCGCACCGGTGCAGCCGCGCAGGTTGTCACCGATCACCAGCCGCGCGGTGGAGGCGTAGGAACCGTCGGCGGCCGGGTCGCCGACCACGGCACCGGCCGGAGTGAAGCTGCTCAGCGTGCCGGCGGCGGCGGCCGCGACCAGCACACCCGCCCGACGGGCGCGGACCTGGGACTTGCGGGACATCAGGAATTCCCCCCTGAGGAGTACGAGAAGTGGGTGCCCCGCCGGACCGGCGGCCGGATGGCGGCCGGCCCGGCGGGACGTGGTGCGGGCCGGGTCAGCCGGTGGTGGCGGCGGTGATCGCCTTCACGCCGGTGGCACCGCCGGGGACCTCGACCCACGGCGTCCAGTTGCCGGCGTTGTAGTCGGCGTCGCGGGTGTAGACCTTGGTGTCCTCGTTGACGGCGACGAGGTGGACGACGTTGCCCTCGACGCTGCTGGAGATGGCCTTCAGGCGGTTCTCGCTGACCTTCTGCCACTGCGGGTCCCAGTGGCCGAGGTCGAAGTGGCCGTAGGTGGTGAACAGGTCGCCGGCGCCGCCGATGATCTGGAGGTCGACGGTGTTGCCGCGGGCGGCGGCGGTGATGCCCTGGACGCTGACGGCGCCGCCGGGGATCTCGCCCCACGGGGTCCAGCTGCCGTCGGGCCTGTTGTCACGGCCGTAGACGCGAAGGTCCTCGTTGATGGCGAAGACGTGGACGACGCCGTCCGCGGTGGTGGTGCTGGTGATGGACTTCAGCTTGTTGACGCCGACCTGCTCCCAGCTTCCGCGCCAGCCGCCGGCCGCGTAGTCGGCGTGGGTGCTGTAGAGGGAGCCGTCGGAGCCGATGATCTGGAGGCTGACGGTGTTGCCGCGGACCGCGGCGGTGATGCCCTGGGCGCCGCCGGCGCCGCCCGGCACCTCGACCCACGGGGTCCACGCGCCACCGACCTTGCCGTCGTGGGTGTAGACCTTGCCGTCGGAACCGACGGCGTAGACGTGCACGGTGTCACCGATGGCGACGCTGTCCACGGCGGTCGGCGAAGGGCTGCTGGCGGTCGACCAGCTGCCCAGCCAGCCGCCCTTGGAGTCGTCGACGGTGTTCCACACCCTGCTGTTGATGTCGATGATCTGCAAGTGCAGGCCGGCCTTGACCTCCGCCGTGCGGTAGCGCAGGTCGTTCACCCAGTCGCCGAGGTTGTCGACCCGGGAGCTGTAGGCGCCGGTGCGGGTCTCAGTGGCCGGGGTGCCCAGGCAGCCGCCCTGCCACGAGCGGGAGGCCACGGCCACCAGCTCGGCCTTTCCGTTGACCTCGCGGATCGCCGGGGCCCCGGTGTCGCCCTTGCAGACCGCCGCACCACCGGTACCGGTGGTGCCGATGCCCGTCGCGGCCACGGAGTCGAGGCTGAAGACACCGGAGTGGAGCTTGCCCGGCACCCACTCGTCCTTGGTCCGGCCGAAACCGGGAACACGCAGCGACTGCCCGGCCGTCGGAGCGGAGGTCGCCAGCGCCAGCGGAGCGACACCGTCCACGGGCGTGGCGAGGCGAGCCATCACCAGGTCACGGTCCGTACGCGGCACCAGCTCGGCCACCTGGGCCGACTTCGCGCCCACCGTCACGGTGGTGGTCCACTTCGGCGCGCCGGCCACCAGGGCCTGCGGCTGCGCCGGGTCGTCGGAGAAGCACGACGCGGCGGTGAGCACCCAGTAGCGGTCCACCAGCGTGCCGGTGCAGCCGCGCAGGTGGTCACCGACGACGATCCGGGCGGTGGCGGCGTAGGTACCGTCGGCGGGCGTGTCACCGGGGACGGCAACGGCCGGAGTGAAGCTGCTCAACGTGCCGGCGGCAGCGGCCGCGACCAGCACTCCCGCCCGACGGGAGCGGGACGAGGTCCTGTGGAGCATTCTCGTTGTCCTTCAGTCGGTTGGATGGATAGGGCGTCCGGCTCAGCCGGTGACGCGCAGTTCGACCAGGGTGGTCGGGGCCTGGCCCAGGCCCTCGCCGATGGCCTTGAAGCCGTCCTTGGGCACGTCCACGCTCTGGGAAGCGCCCGCGGCGGTGAGCCCCACCCGCACGGAACGGCCCGAGGTCTGCACGAAGTACACGTCCGGCAGCTCAAGCGTCAGGAAGCCGCTCGTGGCGGTGGACGTGAAGCAGATCCTGTTGTCGGGGTTGCCAGGCGCGCGGGTCCACAGCTGGATCTGCGTGGGCTTGGAGCAGTCGCCCAGCAGGATGCTGCTGTCGCCGCGTACCAGCTTGACCTTGCTGATGCCGGCTGCGCCGGGGTAGGAGAAGTCCTCGACGGCCGGCGGCATGGCGGCCTCGGCGGTCGGAGGTGGCGGAGGCGTGGTGTCCGCGGTGGCGAGCGCGGAGCCGCCCACAGCGGCGGCCACGGCCGCGACGGCGGCGACGAACCAGCGCACACCGGAGGTCCGACCTTCGCTGCGCGTGGTACCTGGACGGTTGCGAGACAAGGAAGGCTCCGAGGGACCAGGAGGAATGGACGGCATCCGGGTCAGCCGGTGACACGCAGTTCGAGCAGCGTGGTCGGCACCCGGTTGGTGCTACTGCCCATGCCGATGCTCGCGCCGTCATTCTTGGCGATCTCAACGGTGCGAGACACGCCCTCAGCCGTGACCTTGGCGCTGACCGGGTGCTGCTCGGCCCTGATGTGGATCACGTTGGGGACCTCCACCGCGAGGTAACCGGTGTTGGCCGTGGCACGGAAGCAGATCTGGTTGCCCTTGTCGGCCGGCAGCTCCATGCTGATCACCCGGATCTGCGCATCGACGTTGCAGTCGGCCAGCAGGATGTGACCGTCGCCGCGCAGCAGGTTCACGTTGGGAAACGGCGAGGGGCCAGGGTAGTTGAAGTCCTCGACGGCCGGCGGCGCCGACGAGTTGTCGGCAGGCGCGACGTCCGCGCTAGCCAGCGCCGAAGCCGTGAGGGTGGCGCTCGCCGCGACAGCACCGGCAGCAATCCACCTGATTATGCGAGGGTTCACGGGTATTCCTCTCGATGGGCGTTCAAGGGTCTTCCACCGGTCCGACGGGCGGGCGGCAACCCTCTGGAAGGGCGCAGGAAAGGGCCGCCGATGTTCGTCGGAGAAACGAAGTCGACAGCCCTGGCCTGTGATGACAATGCGAAGGCAAATAGTAGGCCATGGGACGGCTGTGCAACGCTCTCGATGACAACGATTTGACAAGTCGACCCACACGGAGATGTTTTGACTGCTTGACATCCCACACGCACGGAATGTCTGTTTTGACTGACTCTTCATCAATGTGGCATACGGCTATATCCATGGCAGCCTGACGGCACGACCGGGTCACCTGCCAAAAGGTTGCCCGCACCGGCGACGCCCGGTATACGCTCCACTGCGCCAGATATCGACCGGCGGATCTCAATGGAGGGTTCTCGTGCGAAGTTTTGACGTTCGTTCACGCGGCGGAGGGAGGCGCGCAATACTCTCGCTACGTACACTGTGCGTCCGGCTGCTGCCCTTGACACTCATGACAGGCTTGCTCAGCACCGGTGTGCCCGCCCTCGCGGTGGATCCGTCCGGAGGTCCCGCGGTGCCGGAGAGCGAGCGCAGCCGCGCGGTCGCCGCCTGGCTCTCCGGCGGCCCGACCGTCCAAAAGCTCGCCGAGACAGCACTCATCGGCTCCGACCAGGACGTCCGGCGCTTCCTCGACACCGAGCTGGCGAACGCCCGCCGTTCCGACCAACTCCTCGACGTCGCCCAGATCTTCGACCTCGGTGGACCGAAGGTCAGGGAGACCGCGGGCAAGGCCATCGTGGGCACCCCCGCCGAGCTGGACACCTACCTGACCAGCGGCTGGCAGCCGGCTCTGGAGACCGACCAGCGGGTCTGGACCGCCCGGACCATCGACGGCGCGGGCCCGGGCGTCAAGGCCGCGGGCGAGGCTGCCCTCAAGGGCACGATCGATGACGTCAAGGCCTTCCTGACAGACGGCCAGTACCAGGCCCGCGACGCCGACGACCGGGTCAAGCTGGTCCAGATCCTCAGCGCCGGCGGGCCCAACACCCAGGCCGCCGCCAGGAACGCGCTCAACGGGTCCATCGAGGACGTCCGCGAGTTCCTGACGGTTGGACAGTACGTCGCCCAGAACCGCGACTTGGAGCGGGCTAGCATCGCCCAGCTCGCCCAGCAGGCCAGAACGGCCAGCGACCAGGCGGTGGTCGAGTCCAAGGCCGCCGTCGAGGCCTCCAACAAGGCCGTGGAGACCGCCCGCCTGGCCCAGGAGGACGCGGCCAGGGCGGCCCAGGAGACCGTGGCCGCCGGGAACGACACCGTCAAGGCCGGCCTCGCCGCCGACAAGGCGGCCAGCGCCGCCACCCGCGCCGGCAACGCCGCGCAGACGGCCATCGCCGCCGCCAGGTCGGCCAACGGGTCCGCCCGGACCGCCGCCTACGCCGCCTCGCAGGCCGCCGCTGCCGCCTCCGCCGCGTCGCAGGCCGCCGCCCGGGCCCGCAGCGCCGCCGCGGACGCGGCCGGCGACGCGAGCAAGGCGTCCGCCGCCCGCCAGGCCGCGGAGGCCGCGGACGCCGCGGCCAAGATCGCCGCAGAGTCCCAGAAGTCCCTGGAGCAGGCCAACAAGGCCTCCGAGGACAGCAAGACCGCGGCCGGGGCCGCGCTCAGCGCCAGGGGCAACGCCGACCTCGCCGCGGGATCTGCCGACCAGGCCGGTGACGCCGCAGGCCGTGCCGGAGCCCAGTCCGCCAAGGCCAAGCGCGCGGCCGAGGCCACCCGCCGCCAGGCCGCCGAGGCCGGCCGTGCCGCCGCCGCTTCCCAGGCCCTGGCCGGCGAGGCCGCGCAGGCCGCCAACGACGCCAAGACGCTCCTCACCTCCGCCGCAGGCCACGCCGCGGCTGCCGCCCAGGCCGCCCGGGACGCCGCCGACCACGCCGGTCAGAGCGCCACCGCCGCGCAGGACTCCGTCAACCACGCGAGCGCCGCCGCGGGCTTCGCGCAGGAGTCCAAGGACGCGGTCGACAAGGCCAACCAGGTCCAGGAGCTGGCCCGCCGCACCGAGGCCGAGGACCTCAAGAACCGCACCGCCGCCGCGCTCGAGGTGGCAAAGACCGAGCGGATCGCCGAGGCCGACAAGCAGACCGAGGTCGACCAGGCCCGTCAGGAGGTCCAGAAGGCAGGGGCCGAGGCCACCCGCCTCGCCCAGCTCGCGGCCCAGCCCGGCGCCACGCCAGATCAGGTCGCGACGGACGGGCGCAAGCTCGCCCTGCTCTCGCGCAAGATCTCCGGCCCCTGGGGCGCCGCCGCCGCCGAGGCCGCCCTCGCGGGCTCGAACGTCGCCGTGCTCTCCTACGTCAAGACCGGCCGTGCCAAGGCCGCCGAGCAGGACGACCGCGCGCAGACCGACGACCTGTACTGGAACTCCGAGAACACCGCGGTCCGGGCCGCCGCCTTCGACGCAATCAGCGCCGGTAGTGCCGCCGTCACCACGTTCGTGGCCACCGGTCAGTACCAGGCCGCGGCTCCCGACAACCGCCTCCGGATCGCCCGGATCACCGACACCGCCGGCCCGGCCGTCAAGGCCGCCGGCCTCGCCGCACTGAAGACCAACACCCCCGAGGCACTGCGGGACTTCCTGGACAAGGGGTACTCCGACGCCCAGAGCGCCGATGACCGCCTGACCACCGCCCAGCTCGCGGACTCTGCGGGCGACGAGCGGAAGGCCGCCGCCAACATCGCCCTCGAAGGACCGGCGGCCAAGCTGCGCGCCTTCGTCGCCGAGGGCCAGTACAGCGCCCAGCGCAAGGACCAGTTGGCGGCCGTGCACGTCGCCGACGTCACCTCACTGATCGCCCAGGCCGCCGCCGCCTCGGCCCGCGCACAGCAGGTCGCCGCCCAGGCCCAGAGCGCTGCCGCCACCGCCGTCGGTGCCGCAGAGCAGGCCAAGGGCTTCGCCGCCACCGCTCAGCAGGCGGCCACCACCGCGGCGGACTACGTCACCAACGCCCAGGCCTCCGCCGACCGGGCCCAGGCCGCCGCCGATTCGGCCGCCAAGGCCTCCCAGGCCGCCAAGGCCGCGGAGGGCTCGGCCCGGCGGGACGCGGCGAGGGCCTCCTACTCGGCCAAGCAGGCCGCCGGGTCCGCGCGGGCGGCCCAGATGGACGCGGAGAGCGCGTACGGCGCCGCAGCCTCGGCGCGGGCCTCGGCGGAGGCCGCGGGCAAGGACGCCACCGCCGCCCAAGCCGCTGCCGACGACGCCTTCGGTGCCTACCAGGGCAAGTACGAGGCGGAGCAGAAGGCCGCCGCCGAAGCCGTCGAGAAGGCCAAGCGCGAGGCCGCCGAGGCCGAGCGGACGGCCAAGGAACAGAAGGAGACGCAGCAGAAGCAGGACGCCGTCAAGGCGATCGAAGAGGAGATCAAGAAGCAGAAGGAGAAGAACGACGAGGCGAACTCCCTCTACCGCATCATCTCCGAGGGCATCCACTTCACCCTGGACGTCATCGGAGGAGTCGGCGGAATCTTCGCGCCCGGCCTGGCCGACATCGCCGACCTGATCAACTGCGCGTACTACGCCGTCGAAGGCAATATGAAGGACGCGACCACCTCGTGCATCGGTGCCATCCCCATCGCGGGTGACGCAGCCCTGGTCGCCAAGTTCGTCCAGTGGACGAAGAAGTTCGGGTCCTGGGGCGAGAAGGCCGTCGAGTTCATCCAGAAGCTGTTCAAGCGGCTCCCGGACTCGTGCCCATTGCCGAACAGCTTCCCCGCGGGCACCCGGGTCCTCATGGGCGACGGCAGCAGCCGGCCCATCGAGACGATCAGGCCCGGGGACACTGTCCTCGCCGCCGACCCGGGCACGGCACTGCCGCAGCCCCGACGGGTCGAAGACGTCATCTACACTCCGGACGACCGGGACTTCACCCGCCTCACCCTCGTCGGCGGCGGTTCGCTCACCAGCACGGACCATCACCCCTTCTGGTCGGACGACCGCAAGGACTGGGTCGACGCCGGCGACCTGAAGGCCGGGGACGCATTGCGGACGCCGTCCGGCCAGGCCGTGCGCGTCGAGAGTGTCGCGGACCTCAGCACCCTGCAGCCCGCCTACAACCTGACGGTCCAGAACCTGCACACGTACTTCGTCGTGGCGGGGAACATCCCGGTCCTGGTCCACAACGCCGGGAAGCAGCCGTTCAAGCTCTGTGGCGCGGACGCCAAGGCGCTCGACGACTGGTACGGAACCAACATGACCCTCATGGAGACCGCGGAGCACCACCTGGGCAAGCACGGCAAGGGCCGCACCTTCGCCGAGTACACCGCGGAAGCCAAGAAGCTCTTCGCGGATCCGAAGGCTCCCCGCACCGATGAACGCCTCGCGAACGGGGAGATGGGCGTTAGGATCGACGGCGGCCTCATGGGAGGCACGGGAGTCTTCACGAAGGACGGAAAGATTGTCACCTGGTGGGACTGACGACCCGGGCTTCCTGGCCGCGTACACCGAGTTTCGCGACCACCCTTTCCCGGGCTATCCGAAGAGCCTGAAATTCATCGACGCGGGCTTCGAGCTCCTGCGACTGGACACCCACATCGCGGGAATCGCGGTCAGCGTGTTCAAGGGCCGGACCCGGGCCCGGGACGTCCCGGAACTCGGGGACCTTGCCGAGGATCTCGCCAGACTTGACGGTCTGCTCGATTCGGTGACGGTGGAGAACGATCAGGACGCGGTCACCGTCAGCGAATTCCGTGACTATGGGCGGCTGTTGGCGAGGCTGGTCCGGGAACTCCGGAAGGCGGCCGCCGGGTAGCTTCTTCAGCTCCCGCCCGCTGCGGCAGTACGTCGGCCCCCTCCGAATCCGGAGGGGGCCGACGTGCGTCGGGAGCGCGGCCCAGGGCCTCAGCTGCACAGGGCGGCGTCGACCGCGTCGGCCACGCGCTGCTTGACCTCGGGTGACGGGGTGGTGGTCACCGCGACGTCGGCGGCGCGGCCGTCCTCGGTGGCGCCGCCGCGGGTGACGTAGCCCGGAATGGAGCCGCCGTGGCCCCAGTACAGGCCGCCGCAGGACAGCGGGCGGCCGGCGATGCCCAGTCCGTACCGGGCGCCCGGGCCCATGTACTCGGCGGGGACGGTGGTGCGCATCTGGGCGAGCTGCGCCGGGGGCAGCAGTTCGCCGCTGAGGAGGGCGAGGAAGAAGCGGTTGAGGTCGGTGTTGGTGGAGACCAGCGCTCCGGCGGTCCAGGCCCAGGAGGGGTCCTCCTCGGTGACGTCCAGCGGGGCACTGCCGGGCTGTTCGGTGAGGTAGCCGTGCGGGTGGCGCTCGTGGACGGACATGTCGCCCTGGGCCGGGAAGTAGGTGTGGCGCAGGCCGATGCGGTCGATCACGCGTCGGGTGATCTCCTCGCCGGCGGGTCGGCCGGTGACCTTCTGGATGATCAGGCCGGCCACCACGTACCCGGTGTTGCTGTACTTCCAGCCGGTGCCGGGGGCGAAGTCGGGGGCCTGGCCGAGCGCGAGGTCGAGCAGCTCGCGCGGCTCGTAGTATCGGGTGGCCTCCTGGTCGCCGAGCAGCGCGGTGTACTCGGGCAGGCCGCTGGTGTGCTGGAGGATCTGACGGACGGTGATGATCCGTCCGTCGGCGGGGGCGCGGCCGGCCGTGCCGCGGACGACCCCGGGCAGGTAGGTGTCGAGGGGGGCGTCCAGGTCGACCTTGCCCTCGGCCACGAGCTGCAGGACGACGGTGGCGGTGAACGCCTTGGTGTTGCTGCCGACCCGGATCTGGCCGTCGACGGGCACCCGCGCTCCGGTCGTGAGGTCGCCGACCCCGGCGGTGAGGTTCCGGGTCCGGCCGTCGCGGTCGCGGACGGCGGCCAGTGCGCCCGGCACGCCGTCCTGGGCGACGAGCGCGTCGAGGCGCTGCTGGACGGGGTTCGGGCGGGCCAGCGCGGCGTGGGCGGACGCCGGGAGGGCGGCCGTGCCGAGGGCGGACGTGCCGAGTGCGACGGCGATGGCGACGGCTGACGCGCCGAGGCCGGGCGGGCGGGTACGGCTGCGGCTGCAGGTGCGGTGCTGGGCGGGCGGGTTCACGAGGCTTCTCCTCTCGCGGCCGCGGCCTCCGCCGGAAGTCCCGGGTGCGGTTCGGGCGGCGTGCCGGCCGTGGTCCCGTCCAGGGCATCACGCGCAGCCCGGGGCGGTCGTCGGTGCGCAGGAGGAGAGACGGCCGGGAGCCTGCTTCCGACGGCGTATCAGCATCCCTGAGGGAACCCCGAAGAGGCTTCCGGTGACACCCGCCCGCCCGGCGTCGGCGTCAGCAGCCGATGGAGCGCATGGTGACGCTGGTGAAGTGGGTGCCCGAGGGGGCGTAGAGGGTGATGGCGCGGGACTTGCCCTTGCCGCCGGCCCAGTCGCTGTCGACGCGGCCGCCGTTGGAGAGGTTGCCGCGCACGTACGGACAGCGGCCGTCCGCCTTGGTGTCGTGCACCGTGCCGACGACCTTGGTGTTGTTGTTGCACCACTTGCCGTTCGCGTAGCCCTCGCCGGAGCTGACGCTCCAGTTCTGGGTGCACGAGTCGGCGGGCGGCGCGGCGTGGGCGCCGGTGGCCGGGAGGAGCAGGGCGGCGAGGGTCAGAGCGGCGACGGCGGCTCCGGGGACGGCGAGACGGCGCTTGGACATGGCGGTACCTCCACACGGGTGCACGGTGGACATCCGGGCCGGGGCGTCGGGCGGCGCGAGGGCTCGCGGCGTGCGGCCCGCGGTACGGCCGACGGCCCGTCCTCGGCGGTCCGACGAGCGTGACGTAGTCGAACGACCGTCGTCAACGGCGGAGTCGGGCGCGGGCGACGGCCGACCGCCCCGGGGGCACCGGGCCGGTACGGGCGACCCAAGGGGTACGTCCCGCACCATGGGGGTGGGGTCGCCGGACCGGATCGGTGTACGAACCCAGCGCGGGGGTTCGGCCGCGGCGGGGGCGGGGAACGGCCTCCTCCCCCGCCCTCAGACCCGGTCCTCCCGCTGCGCGCGGTGGGCGGCGACGCGGACGCGGGTGGCGCAGCGCGGGGTGCAGTAGCGCTGCGGGGTGCGGCGGCCGGTGTCGATGAAGAAGCGTTCGCAGCCCGGGGCGGCGCAGCGGCCCCAGGCGCAGCCGCCGCGTTCGCCGAGCCACAGGCCGAGGGCGAGGGCGGCGGTGGAGAGCAGCCAGTGGGTGAGGCCGGCGTCGGCGGGGGCGCGGGTGTGCAGGGACCAGGGCCGGCCGGGGAGGCGGACCAGGCGGGGGCTGGCCGGGTGGCGGTCGAGCAGGGCGTTGATCAGTTCGGCCGCCCGGTCCGGGTCGTCCGTGTCGAGGACGGCGATCACCTCGGCGGTGGCCTCGCGCAGTTCGCGGGCGTCGGCGTCGGTGAGCCGGAAGGGCGGGCCGCCGTGGCGCTCCAGGAGGGCCTGGAGTTCGGCGGCGCCCGCGCCGGGGTCCTCGCGGACGGTGTTCGCGAGCTCGGCGAGGAAGTGGAGACCGCGGGGGTTGCCGGCATCGGTGCCCTGGGGCTTGGACTCGGACACGGACTTGGGTTCGGACTCGGACTTGGGTTCGGACTCGGACTTGGGCTGGGGCTGAGGCCTGCGCGGGGGCGGGGGCGGGGAGTCGGACCGGGCCATGGGTCGCCTAGGAATCTCGGAGGGGTTGCCGTCCGGACCATGGTAACTTCAAAAACTCCCATTAGGCGTTACCGAGGAGTGGTGGCATGCAATTCCCGGAGACCACGTCCGTGCTCGTCGTCGGCGCGGGCCCGGTCGGCCTGACCCTGTCCGTCCTGCTGTCCGGCCACGGCGTGCCGCACCTGCTCGTCGAGGCGCACCCCGGCACCTCGCGCCACCCCAAGGCCCGCGGGGTGTCGGCCCGTTCGATGGAGGTCTTCCGGCGGTGCGGCCTGGAGGAGGAGATCCGGCGGGCCGGACTCCCGGCCTCCCAGGTGTTCTTCTACCGGGGCCGCGACCTGGTCGACCCGGACTTCGTCCGCACCGGCCTGGCCGGCGGCCCGGCGGAGAGCGCCGAGCGAACCCCCTCCCCGGGGCTGATCTGCCCGCAGGACGCCCTGGAGGCCGTCCTGCTGCGGCGCGCCCGCCGACTCGCCCCGGACGGCGTCCGGTTCGCCACCCGCCTGCTCTCCTTCACCCAACGGGACGGACACGTCCACGCCCTGCTGGAGGACCGGGACTCCGGCGAGCGCCGCACCGTGCGCGCCGACCGGCTGGTCGGCTGCGACGGCGCGTCGAGCACCGTCCGCGAGGCGGCCGGGATCGCGATGACGGGGCCGACCGGCCTCGGCCACTACCTGAGCGTCCGCTTCGAGGCGCCGCTCGGCGAGGTCGTCGCCGACCGCGCCAGCGCCTCGTACTTCCTCACCGAGCCGGGCCGCGGCGGCTTCCTCGCCGTCGACAACGACCGGCAGTGGATCTACCAGTACCCGTACGATCCCGGACGCGAGGACGCCGCCGCCCTGTCGGCCGACCACCGGGCGCTCGCCCGGCTGGTCCGGGACGCCGCCGGGCTGCCCGAGCTCGCGGTCACCGTCCAGGACACCATGACCTGGCGGATGGACGCCCGCCTCGCCGACACCTACCGAAGCGCGCGGGTGCTGCTCGCGGGCGACGCCGCCCATGTGGTGCCGCCGACCGGCGGGCACGGCATGAACACCGGCATCGGCGACGCGGACAACCTCGCCTGGAAGCTCGCGGCGGTCACCGCCGGGACGGCCGGCGAGGCACTGCTGGACACCTACGAGGCCGAACGCCGCCCGGTGGCCCGGCAGGTCGTCGACATCTCGCTCGCCAACTCCCGTGCCCGGGCCGGCTACCGGATCGACGACGAACTGCTGCTCACCGCCGCCTACCGCTCGACGGCGGTCCTCACCGACCCGGCCGACCCCGCGCTCCCGCCCCTGGACCCCGGCCTCTCCGGCCTCGAACACCCCGACGGCACACCCGGCACCCGCCTGCCCCACCTGCGGCTCGCCGGCCCGCCCGGGGCCGCGTCCACCCTGGACCTGGTCGGGCCGGGCTTCACCCTCCTCACGGCCACCGGGGACACCGCCTGGCGGCGACAGGCGGCCACCGCCGCGGCGGCAGGACTGCCGGTCACCGTGCACGCACTGCCGGCACCCGACCGGTCCGGGGCCGCCGGCCTCCCGCCCACCGGCGCCGTCCTCGTCCGCCCGGACGGCCACATCGCCTGGCGGGCACGGCAAGCTCCCGCCGAGGACGGGCGGCTGCTCACCGTCCTGCGACGGGTGCTGTCCGCTTCGGACACCGGAATCTCCGAACGGTCATTTCCTGATGGTCCGTCATAACAGTTCGGCCGCACAGGGAAACAGCGCGCCCCGCCCCGCCGCCCTGCCCGTTCCGTTCCCGCTCCGACCCCGCCCCGGACCTCCAAGCGGGGTGAAGTACGCCTGGGGGATGGGGACTTCGAGCGCACCCCGACCCCGGGGAGGATGCCGGGCAGCACCTCCGGTGGATGCCGCGGCCGGAGGCCCACCGGCAGACTCGGCAAGAGGGGCGGCGACGCGCCCCCGACAGGGGAGGGAAGCAGACATGACGCCACATCCGCGCACATCGAGGGCCGGCATCCGCTCGGCCGCCGCACTCCTGGCCGCCACCGCGCTGCTCGGCGCCGGCGCCACGACGGGCTTTGCCGCACCCTCCGCCGGACCCCCGGTCGTGATCCAACCCGCCGACGAGGAGTGGGAGTTCCTTCCGGACAGTGCCGAGTCCACCGCGCTGAGCACCACCTTGCGGGGCATCGTCGACGGCGGCTCCTCGGCCTCCGTCGGCGAGGTCCGCCAGGACGGGCGGACCGTCTGGCGCGGGCGCGCCGGGGTGGCCGACCCGGTCACCGGAGCGGCGGTGCCCGCGCAAGCCCGGTTCAGGATCGGCAGCGTCACCAAGACCTTCGTCGCCACCGTCGTGCTCCAGCTCTCCGCCGAGCGGCGCATCGCCCTGGACGACCCGGTCGACGCCCGCCTTCCCGGCGCGGTGCCGAACGGCGCGGCCATCACCGTCCGCCAACTGCTCAACCACACCAGCGGGTTGTACAACTACACCGATGCTCCCGGCATGGATCCCCAGGACGAGGACCAGTACCGCAGCTGGCTGGCCGGACCGCGCTGGCACACCTACCGGCCTGCCGACCTGCTCGCGCTCGCCAACGGCCGTGCCCCGTACTTCCCGCCGGGGCAGGGCTGGCACTACTCCAACACCAACTACCTGCTCGCCGGCCTGCTCATCGAGAAGGTCACCGGTCGCTCCTGGCAGCGGGAGGTCGAGCAGCGGATCATCCGGCCACTGGGACTGCGCGACACCACCATGCCCGGCCTGTCGCCGCGGCTGCCCGGCCCCCACGCCCACGGCTACGTGAAGCTCTCGACCGGACCGGTGGACGTCACCGAGCTCAACCCGTCCGTCATGGGCGCCGCCGGGCAGGGCATCTCCAGCGCCGCCGACCTCAACCGGTTCATCGCCGCCCTCCTGGACGGCCGGCTGCTGCGCCCCGCCGAACTCGCCGAGATGACCAGGACGGCGGACGCCGGACCGGGACGCGGCTACGGACTGGGGCTGGCCCGCTTCGACACCCCGTGCGGGGTGTTCTGGGGCCACAGCGGAGACCTCCCCGGCTACTCGACGATGGCCGCCGGCACGGCCGACGGCCGACGCCAACTCGCGCTCTCCCACAACCCGTTCGACCGCTCCGACCCGCGCGCCGCCAAGACCGCCGTCACGGCCTTCCTCACCACGGCGGCCTGCGGGACCGCCCCCGGGCGGTGATCATCGGGGCAGCAACGCAGGGCACAGCGGGCCGGGGCGCGGCAACCAGGGTGCGGCGGCCGGGGATCAGCGCCCGGTGGTGACGACCATGCGGAAGCGGGCCCGGCCGCCGGCCATCCTGGCCACCGCAGCCGCGGTCTCCTCCAGCGGCACCTCCTCGATCCACGCCCGCACGCCGGTTCGGGCGGCGAAACGCAGGGTGTCCTCGGTGTCGACGGCCGTGCCCGAGGAGTGGCCGTAGACCCTCCGGTCCCCGGTGATCAGCTGCAGCGGGCTGATCGGGAGGGCGTCGGCGGAGACGCCGACGACGACGAGCTCGCCGCGCCGACCGAGCCCGTCGACGACGGCGGACATGGCGTCGGCGTTGGTGACCGTGGACAGGACCACCTTCGCGCCGCCGAGCGACCGCAGGGCCCCGGCGACGTCACCGGCGGTGCTGTCGATGTAGTGCTCGGCGCCGAGCTCGTGCGCCAGCGGCTCCTTCTCCGCACCGCGTGCGACGGCCACCGTACGGAAGCCCATCGCGCGGGCGAACTGCACCCCCAGATGGCCGAGCCCGCCCAGGCCCAGGACCGCGACCGTGTCGCCGGGCCCGGCGGCGGAGCGGCGCAGGGCGTTGAAGACGGTGATCCCGGCGCAGGCCAGCGGGGCCGCCTCGGCGGCGGTCAGCCCGTCGGGGATCGCGGCCAGGGCCATGGCCGGGACGACGACACTGTCGGCGTAACCCCCGGGGTAGGCCGCCCCGGGGACCTGCAGCTCGGGGCAGTGGATGCCGTCACCCGAACGGCAGGCGTCACAACGGCCGCAGCTGCCGCCGTACCAGCCGACGGCGACCCGGTCACCGACCTTCCAGCCCTCCACCCCCTCGCCGAGGGCGTCGATGCGGCCCGCGATCTCATGACCGGGGGTGACCGGGAACGTCGTGCCCGGCAGGGCGCCACCGGCGATCAGGAGGTCGGAGTGGCAGACGCCGCACGCCTCGACGGCGACGCGCACCGCCCCGCGCCCCGGTTCGCGGACCGGCACCTCGGACAGTTCGGGCGCCGCCCCCGGGGCTGCGACCAGCACGGCGCGCTGCAGGCCGTCGGAGGAGGTGGACGAGGTGGCAGCCATGGTGGAGAACCCTTCCGTACGGAGTCGAAGGCCGAAGGCCGGATGTCGGAGGCCGGAAGTCGGAGGCCAACGGCGGGCGGCGGGCGGCGGGCGTCACCCGCGCCCCGGCGCTCCCACCAGCTTCGTCCCTCCGCCGCCGTTTGTCCGCGCACGCCCGCCGCACCGACTCCCGGGCCCGGCGGGCGTCATCGGGCGAACGGCCGCACCGTCGGTGCCCCGGCGGCGAGAATGTGGTCCGCGTCCCGCTGGGAACGGTCCCGACCCCGAGGAAGGCTTGTGATGACGCAGAGCGCACCCGACTTCGCCGAGCTGCTGAGGGGCGCCACGCGCTCCGCCGCGCACCTGGAGATGCGCGACACCTACTCGGTCGGCGAGGAGGTCGAGCCCTTCGACCGCTTCAGGAGGACCGGCGAGGTGGACAACGACCCGAACACCTCGTTCTGGCCGACGTGGATCCCCCTGGTGGAGGACGCGGTCTCCCGGGGTGTCGTCCTGCGCCGCGCCCGGATCGTCTCGGAGCCGGTGACCGACTACATCAGGTACGAGCACGCCGTCACCCCCGTCAACCTCGCGGCCGGCGAACAGGTCCGGTGGCTGCCCCGGAGCCGGGCATCGACCATCGCCCTCCCGGGCAACGACTTCTGGCTGATCGACCGGCGACTGGTGCTCTTCCACTGGTTCACGGGCGACGGCGACTGGGCGGGCCACGCCTTCACGGAGGACCGGGCCGCGGTGGACCTCTGCTCCGCGGCCTTCGAGGCCGTCTGGGCGGCGGGCGTCCCCCACGACAAGTTCACCGTCGAGTAGTCCACCATCGAGAGGTTCACCGTCCGACGCCACGGGCACCGGACGCCTGCCGCGCCTCTCTCCGAGGCGCGGCAGGCGAGGCGCGGCAGGCGAGGTGCGCGGTTCTCAGTGCCGGTGGTGGTTGTCGGGTTGGGCGGGGTCGCCGGGGTGTTCCAGGCCTTCGACCAGGGTGAGGCGGCGGGCGCGTGCGTGGTCGAGCCAGCGGACGAAGGCGGCGCGGCGGGAGGCGTCGCGGAGGGCGGGGGCGGGGTCGGGGGGCTCCGGGGGCGTGGTCACGGTGAGCAGGGCGGCTTTCCAGGGGCCGGCGGTGACCCATGTGCCGGGCGGGGCGGTGCGGAGGGCTTCGGCGAGGGCGGTCGGGAGGGTGTCCGGGTCGGCCTCCAGTTCGCCGTCGGGGAGGGCGAGGTGCCAGCGCTCCGCCGGTGGGCGGGTGGTCATGGTGCGGTAGTGGGCGATGTCGGCGGGTGCGGGTTCGACGTCGGCGGTGACGGCCGCGTAGACGGCGCGGACGGCCGGGTTGCCCTCGAAGGCGGCCGCCGTGATGGAGCCGAGTTCGACGGCGGCCTGCTGGTCGAGGCGGGCGGGGCCGTCGGGGGCCACGGGCAGCCGGCGTTCGGCGGCGACCGCCTCGCACAGCGCCTCGGTCAGCAGGACCTGGGCGACCCACCGGGTGAGCTGGCGGTCCTCCGAACTGCCGGGCTGCGGCAGGGCGGTGGCGCGCGGGCCGTTCCGCAGGGCGGCGAGGCGGTGGTCGAGCGCCGTCCGCGGGAGCGGGCGTCCGTCGAGCAGGCCGAGCGTGGTCATGCCTCCACCACCAGGGCGGCGGTCGGGGCGTACTGGCAGCGGCCGAACCACATGACCTTGGCGAGGGCCCAGTACGCGCCCGGGTCGGTGGATTCGGGGACGGCGACGGGGAAGTCGACGGTCGTGGCGGTTCCGGCCGGGGCGGTGAAGCCGCGGACGGGGTCGGCGATGGCCTCCCAGGTGCCCCACGGGGAGACGAGCTGGAGTTCGCCGCGGATCTCGCCGCGCGTGCGGTTGGTGAGGACGAGGGACAGGGTGGCCCGGCCGCCGGGGGCCACACGCAGGGTCTCGGTGGAGACTTCGACGTCCAGCCCGGTGTCGCGGCCGGTGGTGGCCTTGGTGCCCTGGGCGATCGTCCAGTCCTCGGGAGTGTCGCCGGGGACGGGGAGCAGGTCGGGCAGCTCGCCGACGGCGATGGTCACCACGTCCTCGATCCGCTGGCCGTCGTGCTCGATGCGGACGGCGGCGAAGTACAGCCCGGGCTCGGCCCCGGCCGGCGGGGTGACGGTGACCGGGAAGCGCAGGTGTCCGCCGGCCTCCAGTCGGTACGGGCGGCTGCCGAGGCCGGTCGTCCAGCCCTCGGGCGGCAGCACGACGGCCGTGCCCTCAACGGCGGCATCGCGGAGCTGGGAGGAGAGCGCGACCGACAGCGTCACCGGCTCCCCCGCCGTTCGCAGCAGCCCGGGCGAGGCGCCGACGGACACCGGCAGGTAGCCGAGCGGGGCCGGGCCCCGGTTGTGGAGCCAGTAGCGGGCGTGGACGGGCTGGGCGGGCTCCGCGGTCGGGCCGAGGTCCGTCGCGGACGCCGGGGCGGTGACGGCCGGGGTCGCGAGCAGGGTGGCGATCTGCGAACCGGCGAGGTCGAGAGCGGAGTCGCCGGAGGGAAGCGGTCGTTCCAGCAGGTCCGCGGCCCGGATCTCGCCCAGGCCGAGCGCGCCGACGAGCCGCGCCGTGCGCCCGAGGCCGGTGGATTCGACGAGCCGGACGGTCAGTTCGCGCCCGAGTGGCGACGTCGAGCCGTGCGCGATCGGGTTGCCGGCCGGTTTGAGCGTCCCGAGCAGCACCTCGCGCTGCGGCTCGACCCGCAGCCAGGACAGGGTGGCGGGCAGCGGCCCGTCCTGCGCCGGGGCGATCCGGGCGTACAGCGGGTGGTTGAACTCCTGGCCCTGGGCGGGCAGTGTCCGGTCCCGCCAGTCGCCGTCCCCTCCCACCAGTGCGTAGCTGAACTCATGGGTCCAGTGCTGGAGTTGGAAGGACGTGCCGTCGGGCAGGGTGCGCCGGGGCGGGTCGATCCAGACTCCCGAGGGCCAGCCGGTGCAGGAGCGCATCAGTGACAGGTGCAGGGCGCCGGTGGTGTCGACGGCGAAGCCGGGCAGCCCGAAGCTCAGCAACGCGACGGTGCGGTCGGCCAGTTGCTCCTGGACCGGGGACGGGCAGACGGCGGTGATCCGGGCGTCGGCCAGGTCGTCGACCAGCGCCGCCACGTCGGAGACGACGAGCGCCGGCAGCGCCCGCAGGTCGCGCAGGTCGGCGTCCGGCCGCCAAGCCTCGGCGAGCGGGGTCACGGCGGGCACCCACACCGCGCCGTGCGCCTTCAGGGCGGCGGCGTACTCCTCCCCCGCCAGCGAGATCAACTCCCGCGCCGCATTGTTGACTTCGGGCCCACCGACGACGATCCGGAAGTCCGGCAGATTGGAGTCCACCTCCAGCCAGCCGTACCGCGCCCAGTCCGCCCCCGAGGTGGTGGCGGTGACCCCGACCCGGGCGAGCGCGACCACCAGCGGACGGGCGTCGGCGGCGTCGTCCAGCGCGGGGACGACGACCTCCGCCACCCCGAGGGCGCGCGAGCCGGCCGCCGCACCCAGTGCGTCGGTGAGGTCGACGCGCGCGGTGGCGCCGAGCCCGAACCAGGTGTTGGCGGGGTTGTCCAGGGTCCACGGCGCCTCCGCCGAGTCCACGTCCGGCATCGCGAAGCCGCGCCCGACGACCGCGCCCGCGACCTCGCTGACCGGCAGGCCGCCGGGGACGTCCACCGGGAAGCGCAGCCGCAGCAGCCGGTCGGCGCCGGAGTGGTCCACCACCCGGGTGCGGCAGTCCACCCGGTCGAGGCCGCGCCAGAGCGTGACGGTCTGCTCGTACCGGACGGAGTCGACCGTGCCCTCGATCACGAGGCGCTCGCCGAGCGGCCCGGTCTCCCGGCGGACGGACGCCTCGCCGTCGCCCGAACCGACGACCGGACCGCTGGGCACCAGGTGCCAGGGGCCCTCGCCGAAGTCGGGGTGCTGCGGGTACTCCTCGTACACCCGCAGCTCGTTGCCGATCCGGCCCTCCTGGATCAACTCCCTTCGGTTCGGCAGGTCGTGGACCGAGGTGAGCCCGCCACCGCGCGCCGGGTCGGCGGTGACGCGGTACCGGTCGCCCTCGATCACGAAGCCGTCGGCCGCCGTCCACGGCTGCTCCGCCGCGCCCTCCACCAGTCGCCAGGTGCGCCAGCCGAGCGCTGGCACCTCGGCGGCCAGGAAGCGCAGCGTCCCCCGGTCGACGGCGCTCGGCACGGGCTCGCCCCGGTCGTCGAGCACTCGCACCGACCGCATGCCGTCCGGCAGTTCGACCGTGACGAGGTCGGTCCGGTCGAAGGAGAGCGTGTTGGTCACCACGATCGCCGAGCCCGCGCCCGCGGCCGGTCCCGCACTCGCCGTGGGTCCCGCGCTCGTGGCGGGTCCCGCCCCCGCCGTGCAGATCCGCCCCGCGAGGGCGTCCAGAGCCGCGTCGCGTACGCCGGACGCCAGGTCGTACGCCTCCCGCCAGCCACCGAGCAGGTCCAGGTACACCTGGTCGGACTCGGAGCCGGTGATCGCGTCGTGGTGGGCGCCGTAGGCGAGTTGGCGCCAGACCTTGTCGAGCGCGGCGGCCGGGTAGCGGCCGAGGCCGTGCACGGAGGCGAGCGTGGCGAGCTTCTCCGCGTCCACGGCCGCGACCTCGCCGGCTCGTTGGGCCTGCTTGGTGTCGATGTAGGAGACGTCCTTGCCGGTGTACACCGGGTTCATGTCGCGGGTCTGCGGGCTGGGCCGCCTTCCGGTGGCGGCGAGTTCGGCGCGGACGGCGTCGAGGAAGTCGCGCGGGACGGCGCAGACGAACCGGGGCCAGAGGTACTTGGCGGCCCAGGAGCGGTGGATCTCGGTGACCCACTTGTTCGGCGGGGTGTAGTCCGTTCCCACCGGCAGCAGCAGGTTCTTCGTCGCCCCGACGGGCTTGAGCTTGCGGTACAGCTCGTAGACGGCCTGTTCGGCGGTGGCGAGGTCCGGGGAGGAGTCCATCCACCAGCCGGCCGAGTAGTGGTGCGGCATGTAATGGGTGAGCACGCCCTCGCCGCCGGGGGCGATCCACTCGAACTCGCTCGGGAACTGCATCACCCGGGCGTCGTCCTTGGCCTCCCGGAAGTTCTTCTGGATCGGGCCCCACTGGTGGAAGGGGCCGCGAGCCCAGGCGCTGCCGGTGAGGCCGGCCGCGGCGAGGTGGCCGGGGAACTGCGGGTCGTGCCCGAACACGTCGAGCTGCCAGGCGGTCCGCGGGTCGCCGCCGAGGATGTCACGCTGGTAGCCGATGCCGTGGACGATGTTGCGGATGGTGGTCTCCGCGCCGGTGAGGTTGGTGTTCGGCTCGTTGTAGGTGCCGCCGACGAGTTCGACCTGGCCGCGTTCCAGCAGCAGCCGCAGGGTCTCGCGGCGCTCCGGGTGCTGGTCGAAGTACGGCTTCAGGTAGTCGACTTCGGCGAGCACGAACTTGTACACCGGGTCCCGCAGGGCGAGGTCCAGATGCGCGTCGACGAGGGCGAAGCCGTTGCGCTCCCACAGCGGCCGGGTGGTGGCGTCGGCGGAGAGCAGTTCCCACGGGGAGGTGTAGGCGGCCTGGGTGTTCCACCAGACCGGGTCGTAGTGGAAGTGCGAGACCAGGAACATCGTCCAGCCGGGCTCAGCGACGTCCACGCTCGCCTCCGCGACGGCGTCCGAGGCCCGCACGGTGACGGGCAGCCGGTCGCCGGGCGAGGCCCCGCCGATCTCCAGCGGGACCTCGACCGACCCCGTGCCGGTCGCCTCGCCGCGGACGCCCGGGCCGCTGACCGTGATCCGGGCGGCCGGGCCCTCCAACGTCACCCGCAGCACTTGGCGCGGGGCGTCCTCGGGGCCGACGAACAGATCGGTGCTCTCGACGGCGGTGATGGTGACCGGCACGGGGGTGCTTCCTTTCCTCGGACAGGGCAGCGCTGGGCAGCGCGGGACGGCGGAGCTACGCGCCCCAGGCCTCGAACTCGTAGACGCGGGCGGCCGGATCGCCGTTCTGGGTCGGCGTGTTGACCACCAGCCGGACGTAGCGGGCGGTGGTGTTCACCGGGTGGGTGGTGGTGCCGGCCGTGTTCCCGGTGACGTCGGCGACGGTCGTCCAGGGGTCGTTCGCACCCGAGCGGACCTGGATGGCGAAGTCACGGGTGTTGTACGAGGCGCTCTCGCCGCCCGCCGCCGCGTGCTTGACCACGAACTTCGACAGCTGCTTCGCCGAACCGAGGTCCACCTCCAGCCACTTGGCGGAGGTCAGCGCGCACCACTTGTCGCCGGTCCCGCCGCCGACGCTGCCGTTGACGGCCTTGGCCGGGCCCTCGTTGGCGTTGCACTGGCCGGAGGCGGTGGCCGGGCGGTTGAGCGCCAGGTTGACGGAGGTCGGCGGGGTGCCGTTCCAGCTCACCGTGGTGGAGGCGGCGGCCGAGCGGCCGTAGGTGGTGGACACCGCTTCGACGTCGAGCGTGGTGGCGTTCTCGCCGCCCGCCCGGTCGAGCCGCCCGACGAAGTACGCGTCGTTGGGCGTGGCTCCGAGGAAGCTGCGGCTGCCGTCCGCGTTGCGCCGGTAGACCTCGTAGTGGTGGACGTTGCCGCCGGGCGCCGCCGTCCAGGACAGCCGCAGGGACTGGCTGGTACCGGCGGTGACGTCGCTCGCGCCGAGCACGGTGAGGCCGGCCGGCGCCGCCGGGGTCTCCACCGCACCGTCGTAGAGGGCGATCTGTCCGACCCGGAGGTCGTACGCCGGGTCGCTGCCCTCGACCCGCAGGGCGATCTGGGCGACGGTGCGGCCCGCGTACGGAGAAAGGTCGAGGGTGTGCCGTTCCCAGCCGCTGCCGGTGTTGGCGCCGACGTCGACCGTGCTGAAGCTGCTCGGCGAGTCCGTGAACGACACGGCGGCCTTGAGCTTCGTGGGCCCGGCGGCCGGGGTCTTGACCACCAGGTCCAGCCTGGTGGTCGCGGCGACCGGCAGCTTGGTCTGGTACAGCCGTACGGTGTTGGCGGCGTCGAGCTTTCCGCTCAACCGCAGTGAGGAGCCGCCCTGGTAGGCGTCGGTGAAGTCGACGGACGGGGTGAGCCTGCTGCCGGTCGACTCCACCATCCAGCGGTAGGTGGGCGGGACGTCCTGGAGCGAGAGGTTGTTCCAGCCGCCGGTGGCGACCCGAGTACCGGCCGCGTTGTAGAAGTCGCCCTGTCCCGTGTCGAAGTTGGTGACGAAGGGCTTGGCGGTGATCGGCGAGGACTCGGCCACGTAACCGGCCAGCCCGGGCCAGCCCGCCGAGAGGTCGATCCGGGACGGGTCGTTGTTGGCGCCGACCCAGTAGCGGGCGTCCTTGGCGTAGAAGTCGGCGCGGTCGGTGGCGGACTTCCAGGTCCACTCCGGGCGGTAGAGGCCGAGCGAGGTGGTGTGCGGCTGCCCGGACGGGAAGAGGGTGCTCCAGTCCACGCCGGTGTTGTAGCCGTTGGCCTCGGTGTCGATGCCGGAGTAGAGGTCGTACTCGCTGCGGCCGAGCTGCCGGGCCAGCGCCCGGGAGGAGTTCAGGCCGCTCGCCGACCAGCCGAAGTTCAGGAACATCGAGTCCGAGGTCCGCTTGGAACCCTCTTGCAGGAAGGGCGAGTTGGCGGAGGTGAGGGCGTTCTGCCAGTTGACGGAGCCGGAGGTGGTCATCGCGTCGTACCACATGAACTCGGTGCCGCTCTGCGCCTTGCTGTACTGCATCAGGTTGCGCACTTCGCCCGCCAGCGCCGAATCGCCGCCGCCGGTCTCCTGGTTGATGAACCAGCCGTCGAAACCGTAGTACTGCGCGGCCTGGACGAGCTTGTCGGCGACGGGGTAGCGGCTGCCGGACTTCTGGACGAAGTCGCGCACCCACTGGAGCTGGCCGCCGTACGCGCCGGGCGGGAAGAAGACCGTGCCGTACACCTTGACGCCGTTGCGGTGGGCGGCGTCGATCACGGTCGGGTTGGGGGCGAGGATCAGGCCCTCGCCGGCCGAACCGCCCCAGAACACCAGCTTGTCGACGTACTGCCAGTAGCCGAAGGCGTAGTAGTTGGGATCGGCGGAACCCTGCGAGGGGTTGTTGGAGGTGGGACCGAAGGAGACCAGGGAGGCGATCTTCCCTTCACCGGCACGGGCGTTGGGGTTGGCCCGCAGCGCCGGGTCGCCGGTGCGCGGCTGGAGCGGGACGCGGGAGCGGTTGAAGCGGGCGTCCGGGTCGGTGGCCGGGTCCCAGGTCAGGATGCTGTTGGGGTACCAGTACGAGGCGAAGGGCTGGGTGCCCGAGCCGGCGGTGACGGCGGGCGCCGCGGCGGGTATCGGGTCGGCCCGGGCCGCGGGGACGGCGGTCAGCGCGGCCGTCGCGAGGGCGGCGCTGAGCAGCAGGGGGAGGCGTCGTGACATGCGGTGACTCCGATCGAGCGGAGGAGGGTGGGGGCGGGCCCGCCGTCGCGGACGGGCCCGACTGCATGCGGGCGTGCCGGTGCTGGATCGAGTGGGAGTCGCGCCGCCGCCGGGCTTCCTCGGCGCACGGGAGCGCACGGGAAGGTGCGGGGACGTACGGGGATGTACGGGAACGTACGGGCGCGGCGGGGAGCGGGACGGGCGGCGGGAGCCGGACGGAGTGCGGCGGAGCGCGCCGAGCGGAGCCCGCTCGGCGCTGCGAGGCTAAACCGGTTCAGAACCGCTGTCAACGATGCGCGCAGCATCCACCCGGCCGGGGGAACCCTCGACGGAACCGGCGACGGAACCGGCGGGCGAACCGGCCGCGGACCCGGAAGGCGGCCCGCCGGGCGACGCGGCAACGGGCCCGGCGGGCGAAGCGCCGGAGGAGGCCTCCGGGGAGCCGGCCGACGCGGCCCCCGGCGGCGAGGTGGACTCCCGCACGGTCAGCCGCGGCGTGGGCATCTGGAGGTCCCGCCCCGGCCCGGCCTCGTCCAGCGCCGCCAGCAGGCTGCGCGCGACCTGCTCCCCGAGCGCGAAGGTGTCCCGGCTGAGCGCGGTCAGCGGCGGGTGGACGATCCGGGCGAGCACCGAGTCGTCGAAGGAGACGATGGACAGCTCGCCGGGCACCGCGACGCCCATCTCCCCCGCCACACCGAGCCCGGCGACGGCCATCACGTCGCTGTCGTAGACGATCGCGGTGGGCCGCCTGGACCGGGACAGCAGGGTCCGGGTGGCGGCCGCGCCCTCGGCGTCGCTGAAGTCGGTGGGCACCGACACCGCCTCCTCCAGCCCGAGCCGGCGCGAGGCGTCGCGCAGCGCGCGGATCCGCCGCTGGGTGTGCTGGAAGTGCGGCAGCCCGGCGAGGTGGGCGATCCGGCGGTGCCCGATGGCGGCCAGGTAGTCGACGATCGAGAGCATCGCCTCCCGGTCGTCGGCCCAGATCCGCAGCTGGTTGCCGCCCTTGCCGGGCCCGCCCAGCACCACCGCGGGCAGCCCGAGTTCGTCGAGGACCGGCAGCCGCGGGTCCTTGACCTGCAGGTCGACCACGATGAAGCCGTCCACCCGGTGCTCGGAGGCCCAGCCCCGGTAGACCTCGATCTCGGCGGCGGTGTCCTCGACCACCATCAGGTGCAGCGCGACCGCTCTGGCCGAGAGCACCGCTTGGAGCCCGGACAGCAGTTGGCTGAAGAACGGCTCGACGCCGATGGTGCGGGCCGGCCGGGCGATCACCAGGCCGACGGCGTCGGCCCGGGCTCCGCCGAGGGCGCGCGCGGCGCTGTGCGGGCGCCAGTTCATCTCCTCGGCGACACCCAGGATCCGGGCCCTGGTCGCCTCGCTGACGCCGGGGCGGCCGTTGAGCGCGAAGGACACCGCGCCCTTGGAGACACCGGCCCGGCGGGCGATGTCGGCGATCGTCGGTCTGCCCACTGAACCCGACTCCTTCTCTTGACATCCAAGTTTAGGCGGGAGCATAGTCCCTGGCATAGCTAGACCGGTTTAGTTAGTCAGGTTGCGGAATCCGGCACAACCCCCGAGCTCGGCACGATCCCCCACCCACCCCCAGGACCGGGAGACCCTCATGCGAAGAATCTGGGCGGCACTGACCACGACCGCGCTCGCCACCGCCGCGCTCACCGGCTGCGGACTCGGCTCCGGCGACACCAAGGACAGCGACGCGGTGGCGAGTGCGGCCGCCACCGGCGAGGTCAAGGGCAAGGTCTCGCTCCAGACCTGGGCGCTCAAGCCGAAGTTCACCGACTACATGCAGGGCGTGATCGACGGCTTCAAGAAGAAGTACCCCGGCGTCGAGGTCGACTGGCTGGACCAGCCCGGCGAGGGCTACTCCGACAAGGTGCTCAGCCAGGCCGCCTCCAGCAGCCTGCCCGACGTGGTCAACCTCCCGCCGGACTTCGCCTTCCCGCTGGCCAAGAAGGACGTCCTGCTGGACGTCGCCAAGGCCGACCCGAAGCTCGCCGAGGAGTACGTCCCCGGCGGCGTCGACGCCTACCGGTTCAACGGCCACCAGGGCACCTTCGGCTACCCCTGGTACCTCAACACCGATGTGAACTACTGGAGTTCGGAACTCCTGACGAAGAACGGCCTGGACCCGCAGAAGCCCCCGGCCGGCCTGGACGAGCTGATCGCCCAGGCCCGGACGATGAAGGAGAAGTCCGGCGGCCAGACCTATCTGATGAGCCGCAAGCCGGGCATCGGGGACCTGTACAACATCGGCGTGAAGATCATGTCCGACGACGGCAAGTCCTTCACCTTCAACACCCCCGAGGCCGCCGCGCTGCTCGACAAGTACCGCGACGCCTTCAAGGAGGGCCTGATGCCGAACGGAGTGCTGACCGACACCTACGCCGGCAACTCCAAGCTCTTCAGCTCCGGCACGGTGGCCTGGACCACCGGCGGCGGCAACTACATCACCAGCCTCGCCACCGACAACCCGACCCTCGCCCCGAAGGTCGTCCCCTCCCCCGCGATGGCCACCCCGCCGCTGTACGTCCAGGGCCTGTCCATCCCGAAGAACACCAAGAACCCGGCCGCCGCCGTGGCCCTCGCCCGCTGGGTGACCAGCCCCGAGAACCAGGCCGCCTTCGCCCACCTGACCAGCGTGTTCCCATCCACCAAGGCCTCCGCGAACGACCCGTTCTTCAGCAAGAGCGACGGCACCAACGCGGGCGACGCCAAGGTGATCGCCTTCACCTCGCTCGCCAAGGCCAAGCTGATCCAGCCCGTCGAGGTGGACGACGCGATGGGCACCGTCATCAAGCAGCAGTTCGCGCTGGCCATCAGCGGTGACACCAGCTCCAAGCAGGCGCTGGACACCGCCGTCGAGCAGTGCAACAAGCTGCTCAAGGGCTGACCCCACCGAGCCCCACCGGTCCCCACCGGGCCTCGCCCGAACCCCGCCGGGCCCGCGGCGCCGCACCGGCACCACCTCACCGCACCGGCGCGACCTCCCGCACCGGCGCACCCTCCCTGCGGCGCCCCACCCCCTCGTACCGGCGACCGGCGGCGGGCTCCCCCGCGCCCGCCGCTCCCGGGAACCGCCCGCACCACCCCCAGGCCCCAGGAAGGCACGGCATGACCCACCGGCGTTGGTTCACCCCCTGGCTGCTCGCCGGGCCCGCGATAGTCTGGCTGGCCGTCTTCAACCTCTGGCCGGCCGTCAACACGGTGATCCTGTCCTTCACCAACGCCAAGCCCCTGGGCGGCGGGCGGTTCACCGGACTGGAGAACTTCGGCCGGCTGCTGGACGACGAGCAGCTCGCCGACGCCCTGCTCAACAGCATCGTGTTCATGCTGGTCTGCCTGCCCCTGCTGACCGTCCTACCGCTGCTGCTCGCCCTGCTGGTGCAGCGCAGGATCCCCGGCATCACGTTCTTCCGCACCGCCTTCTACACCCCGGTGATCGCCTCCGCCGTCGTGGTGGCACTGATCTGGGGCTGGGTGCTGGACGAACGGGGCCTGGCCAACGGTCTGCTGCACCAGGCCGGGCTGGCCGGCTCCCCGGTCGCCTTCCTGACCGACCGCTGGCTGCTGCTGTTCAGCGCGATCGCCCTGACCGTCTGGAAGGGCCTCGGCTACTACATGGTCATCTACCTGTCCGCGCTCGCCAACGTCCCGCGCGAGCTGCACGAGGCCGCGGCCGTGGACGGCGCCGGCCCGCTGCACCGGTTCTGGCACGTCACCCTGCCCGGGGTGCGCCCGACCATGATCCTGATCTCGGCGCTGATCTCGGTGAGCTCGCTGCGCGTCTTCTCCGAGCTGTACGTGCTCTCCAACGGCCTGGGCGGCCCCGGCGGCCGGGACATGTCGGTGGTGATGCTGATCCAGATGTACAGCCGCGGCTTCAACGGGCACCTGGGCTACGCCTCGGCGCTCAGCCTGCTGCTGTTCGTCGTCACCCTCGGCCCGATGCTGTTCCTGATGCGGCTGAACCGGAAGGCGGCCTGACCTCCCATGACCACCGTCCGTACGTCCCGGTCCCACGACACGACCGCCGAGCCCGCCGGCCCCGTCGGGCCCGCCAGGCGCTCCCGGGGCTTCAACTCCCCCTCCACCGCGCAGACCGCCGCCCGCTACCTGCTCCTGGTGCTGGTCCTGCTGCTGGTCATCGGCCCCTTCCTGTGGCAGCTGTCCACCTCCCTCAAGGGCCCCGCCGAGGACGTCTACACCCGCACCCCGAGCTTCCTGCCCGACCAGCCCACCCTGGGCAACTACGGCAAGGTCGCCGACGTCATCCCGGTGTGGACCTACGCGCTCAACTCGGTGATCGTCGCCGTGGTCTGCATCACCGGCAACGTGGTCGGCTGCACTCTGGCCGGCTACGCGCTCGCCCGGCTGCGCTTCCGCGGGGCGAAGCTCGTCCTCGGCCTCTTCCTCGCCACCCTGATCCTGCCCGGCGAGGTCACCATCGTCTCCCAGTACGTGCTGGTGCGCGGTCTCGGCCTGGCCGACAGCCTGGCCGGGGTCGCGCTGCCCGGCTCGATCGCGATGCTCAACGTACTGCTGATGCGCACCGCCTTCGCCGCCGTGCCGGCCGAACTCGACCAGGCCGCTCTGGTGGACGGCGCCAACGTCTGGCAGCGGCTGTGGCACATCGGCCTGCCGAACGTGCGCGGGATGCTCAGCGTGATCGTGATCTTCACCTTCATCGGCGCGTGGGACGACTTCCTGTGGCCGCTGATCGTGCTCAACGACCCGCAGAAGTACACCCTCACCGTCGGGCTCCAGTACCTCAACGGCACCTTCTCCGCCAACCCGCGGCTGATCGCGGCCGGCACCATGATCGCCTTCCTGCCGATCGTCGTGGTGTTCGGCGTCTGCCAGCGCTTCTTCTTCAAGGGCGTCGAGGAGGGAGCCGTCAAGGGATAGCCCGCCCCAGGGATGGCCCACCGTCCGTACGCCCCACACCCGTTGAGGAAGCTCTCCGATGGCCACCGCCCCCCGTTTCGGCGTCAACTACACCCCCAGCGCCGGCTGGTTCCACCACTGGCTCGACTTCGACCTCGACGCCGTGCGCGCCGACTTCGACTCCATCGCCGCCCTCGGCCTGGACCACGTCCGGGTCTTCCCGCTCTGGCCGGTCTTCCAGCCCAACCGCACCCTGATCCGCCCGCGCGCCGTCGAGCAGCTGACGGCCCTGGTGGACGCGGCCGGCGAGCGCGGACTGGACGTCGCCGTGGACGGCCTGCAGGGCCACCTGTCCAGCTTCGACTTCCTCCCGTCCTGGACGCGGACCTGGCACCGGCGCAACATCTTCACCGACCCCGAGGTGCTCGACGGCCAGGCCGCCTACCTGCGCACCCTCGCCGGGGCGCTGCGCGAGCGGCCCAACTTCCTCGGAATGACGCTCGGCAACGAGATCAACCAGTTCTCCGGCGCCCCGCACCCCGACCCGGACCCGGCCACCCCCGCCGAGGCGGAGGCCTGGCTGCGCCGGATGCTCGACGCCTGCGAGCAGGGCGCCCCCGGCCGGCTGCACCTGCACGCCTCGTACGACGCGGCCTGGTACCTGGACGAGCACCCGTTCACGCCCTGGCACTCGGCCCGGATCGGCGCCGCGACCGCCGTGCACTCCTGGGTGTTCAACGGCACCGCCCAGCGCTACGGCGCGCACTCCACCGCCACCGCGCAGCACGCCGCGTACCTGGTCGAGCTGTCCAAGGCCTGGGCGGACGACCCGGCCCGCCCGGTCTGGCTGCAGGAGGTCGGCGCACCCGCCCCGCACATCACGGCCGAGGACGCCGCGCGCTTCACCGGCGCCACCGTGGAGGCCGTCCTGGACTGCCCGGACCTGTGGGGCGTCACCTGGTGGTGCTCGCACGACGTGGACCGCTCGCTCGCCGACTTCCCCGAACTGGAGTACAGCCTCGGCCTGTTGACCACCGACCGGAAGGTCAAGCCGGCCGGTGCCCGGCTCGCCGAGGCCGCCGCCGAGGCCCGCCGGTCCTGGCAGCCGCCGAAGCCGCGCAGCACCGCCGTGGTGATCGCCACCGGCGACGAGGTCACCTCGCCCGGCCGCTCGGTCTGCGGCCCCGGCGGTTCGGCGTACGAGGCGTTCATGCGCCTCGCCGAGGCGGGCGCCCGCCCGACCGCGGTCCTCGCCGAGCGCGCCGAGGACCGCGCCCACCTCGCCGCGCGCGGCATCACCGAGGTGGTCCACCCCGGCGACGTACGTTCTCTCTGACCGCGACCCAGCCCGCAACCCAGCCCGCAACGGAGCCCGCTGACATGCACGATGACCGCACCCTGGTCGAGTCCCGCCTCAAGCGCGTCCTGGACGAGCGCATTCGCCCGGCCGTGTACCCCGAGTCCGTCCCGCTGGAGGTCGGCATCTGGACGGCCCCCGGCGAGCCCGTCCCGGTCGCCGAGGGCCTGGCCGCCCCGCGCACCCCGATCGCGGTGGGCGACGCCTGGGGCGCGCCCTGGGGCACCAGCTGGATCACCGTGACCGGTACCGTCCCCGAGGCCTGGGCCGGACGCACCGTCGAGGCGCTGATCGACCTCGGTTTCGACGCCAACATGCCCGGTTTCCAGTGCGAGGGCCTGGTCTACCGCCCGGACGGCTCCCCGATGAAGGGCCTCAACCCGCAGAACCAGTGGGTGCGGATCGCCGCCCCGGCGGCCGGCGGCGAGCAGGTGCTGCTGCACGTCGAGGCCGCCTCCAACCCGGTCATCCTGGACTACCACCCCTTCCTGCCCACCGAGTTGGGCGACAAGGAGACGTCCGGCGACCAGCCGCAGTACAAGCTGGCCCGGATGGACCTGGCCGTCTTCGACGAGACGGTCTGGCAGCTGGTGCTGGACCTGGAGGTGCTCGGCGAGCTGATGGCCGAGCTGCCGGTGGAGGGCGCCCGCCGCTGGGACATCCTGCGCGCGGTCGAGCGGGCGCTCGACGCCGTCGACCTCCAGGACGTCAACGGCACGGCCGCGGCCGCCCGTTCGCAGCTCGAAGGGGTGCTGGCCGCGCCCGCCGTGCCCTCCGCGCACCGGATCAGCGCGATCGGGCACGCGCACATCGACTCGGCCTGGCTCTGGCCGCTGCGCGAGACCGTCCGCAAGGTGGCCCGCACCACCGCCAACATGACGGCGCTGCTGGAGGACGAGCCGGACTTCCGCTACACCATGTCCCAGGCGCAGCAGTTCGCCTGGATCAAGGCGCACCGCCCCGAGGTGTACGCGCGGGTGCGGAAGGCCGTCGCCGAGGGCCGGTTCGTCCCGGCGGGCGGCATGTGGGTGGAGTCCGACACCAACATGCCTAGCTCGGAGGCGATGGCCCGGCAGTTCGTGCACGGCAAGCGGTTCTTCCTGGACGAGTTCGGGGTGGAGAACCACGAGGCCTGGCTGCCGGACACCTTCGGCTTCACCGGCGGCCTGCCGCAGATCATCCGCAACGCCGGCTCCAAGTGGCTGCTGACGCAGAAGATCTCGTGGAGCCAGATCAACAAGTTCCCGCACCACACCTTCCTCTGGGAGGGCATCGACGGGACCAGGATCTTCACCCACTTCCCGCCCGTGGACACCTACAACTGCTCGATGAAGGGCAGCGAGATCGCCCACGCGGCGAAGAACTTCAAGGACAAGGGCGTGGCCCGGCACTCGCTCGCCCCGACCGGCTGGGGCGACGGCGGCGGCGGCACGACGCGCGAGATGGTCGCCAAGGCGGCCCGGATGAACGACCTGGAGGGCTCGGCCACCGTCCGCTGGGAGAACCCCGCCGAGTTCTTCGCCAAGGCCGAGGCCGAGTACCCGAACCCGCCGGTCTGGGTCGGCGAGCTCTACCTGGAGCTGCACCGGGCCACCCTGACCAGCCAGGCGAAGACCAAGCAGGGCAACCGGCGCAGCGAGAACCTGTTGCGCGAGGCCGAACTCTGGTGCGCCACCGCCACCTCGCGCACCGGTGCGGAGTACCCGTACGAGCAGCTGGACCGGATCTGGAAGACCGTACTGCTGCACCAGTTCCACGACATCCTGCCCGGCTCGTCCATCGCCTGGGTGCACCGCGAGGCCGAGGCGACGTACGCGGCGCTGGCCGGCGAGCTGGAGGGGCTGATCGGCGCGGCCCAGCAGGCACTGGCCGGGGCGCCCTCGGGCGGGCGCGAGCTGGTGTTCAACGCGGCGCCGCACACCCGCTCGGCGGTGCCGGGCGGCGGGGCCGGCGCCACCGCCCCGCCGAGCGGAACCTGCGAGGCCGTCGAGCGCGCCGAGGGCGGCGTCACGCTGCGCAACGGCCTGCTGGAGGTCGTCGTGGACGCGGACGGGCTGATCGCCTCGGTGGTCGAGCTCGCGACCGGCCGGGAGAGCGTCGCCCCCGGCAGCCGGGCCAACCTGCTCCAGCTGCACCCCGACTTCCCCAACATGTGGGACGCCTGGGACGTGGACCAGTTCTACCGCAACACCGTCACCGACCTGACCGGCGTGGACTCGCTCACCGCCGCCGCGTCCCCCACCGCGGCCTCGGCGCGGATCACCCGCTCCTTCGGCTCCTCCACCGTCGTCCAGACCCTCACCCTGCCGGCCGGCGAACAGCGCGTGGACATCGACACCGAGGTCGACTGGCACGAGACCGAGAAGTTCCTCAAGGCCGCCTTCCCGCTCGACGTCCACACCGAGCGCTACGCCGCCGAGACCCAGTTCGGCCACCTCTACCGGCCCACCCACACCAACACCAGCTGGGACGCCGCCAAGTTCGAGGCCTGCAACCACCGCTTCGTCCACTTCGACGAGCCCGGCTGGGGCGTCGCCCTGGTCACCGCCTCCACCTACGGCCACGACGTCACCCGCACGGTACGCCCCGACGACGGCGGGACCACCACCACGGTCCGCTTCTCGCTGCTGCGCGCCCCGCGCTTCCCCGACCCGAGGACCGACCAGGGCCTGCACCGCTTCCGGCACGCCCTGGTGCCCGGCGCGGCGATCGGCGACGCCGTCCGCGAGGGCTACCGGATCGGCCTGCCCGAGCGGCGCGTCACCGGCAGCGCCGAGCAGGTCGCGCCGCTGGTGGAGCTGGACAACGACGCCCTGGTGGTGAGCGCCGTCAAGCTCGCCGACGACCGCAGCGGGGACCTGATCGTGCGGGTCTACGAGGCCGGCGGCGGCCGCGCCCGGGGCCGGCTGACCACCTCCTTCCCGCTGGCCGGCGCCGTCCCCTGCGACCTGCTGGAGCGGCCCTGGGACGGCACCCGCGGCGAGGTGTCCGTCGAGGACGGCGCGGTGCGCCTCGCGCTGCGCCCGTTCGAGCTGGTCACCCTGCGCCTGCGGGCGACGGCCTGACGTCTACGCTGTTCGGCGCCCCGGCCCCGCAGCCGGGGCGCCGCCCCCTACTTCCTGGAGCCCACCGTGCCGCTCACCCCGCTGTTCGCCGCCCTCGACATCGGCGGCACCAAGATCGCCGGGGCACTGGTCGACGCCGACGGACGGCTGCGGCACCGGCTCCAGCTGCCCACCCCGGCCGCCGAGCCGGGCACGGCCGTGCTCGCCGTGGTGCACCGGGTGCTGGACGAACTCTCCGGCACGGCCGACTGGGCCGCCGTGACGGCCGTCGGGATCGGCAGCGCCGGCCCGGTCGACCTCGCCGACGGCACCGTCAGCCCGGTCAACATCCCCGGCTGGCGCGGTTTCCCGCTGGTCGCCGAGGTCGCCGCGCATCCGGCGGTGGCAGCGCGCACGCTGCCCGTCCGCCTCGCCGGGGACGGCGTCGCGATGGCCGCCGCCGAGCACTGGCAGGGCGCGGCCCGGGGCGCCGGCAACGCGCTCTGCCTGGTGGTGTCGACCGGGGTCGGCGCCGGACTGGTCCTCGACGGCGCGGTCCGCCCCGGCCCCAGCGGCAACGCCGGCCACCTCGGGCACATCACCGTCGACCTGGACGGCGAACCCTGCCCGTGCGGCTCGCGCGGCTGTCTGGAGGGCCTCGCCAGCGGCACCGCCATCGCCCGCCGGGCGCTCGCCCAGGGCTGGCAGCCGGCGGACGGCGACCGGACGGCCCGCGCCGTCGCCGCCTCCGCCGCCGCGGGCGACCCGCTCGCGATCGCCTCCTTCGACCGCGCCGCCCAGGCGCTGGCCGCCGGGATCGCCGCCACGGCCGCCCTGGTGGACCTCTCCCGGGTCGTCGTCGGCGGCGGCGTGGCCGGCGCCGGGGACGTGCTGTTCACCCCGCTCGCCCGCCACCTGGACCGCTACGCCGCCCTCTCGTACATCCGCGGCCTGGACGTGCGCCGCGCCGAACTCGGCACCGACGCCGGGCTGATCGGCGCGGCCGCACTCTGCCGCTGAGCCTCCCCGGAGCCGCCCGCATGCCGCCGACCACCCTTCCGCCACCCGCTTCGCCGCGGCCCGCTCTCCCGCCGTTCGCCCTCCTGCGCAACCCCGTCCGCCGCTACGCCTGGGGCTCGCCCACCGCGATCCCCGCGCTCACCGGCGTCGCGCCCGACGGCGGCCCGCAGGCCGAACTCTGGCTGGGCGCCCACCCGTCGGCGCCCTCCCTGCTGTCCGGCCTCGGCGGCGACAGCACCGGTGTCGGCGTCGGCCCGCAGCCGCTGGACCGGCTGATCGAGGCCGACCCGGAAGGCCTGCTCGGCGCGGACACCGTACGGCGGTTCGGCCCGGCACTGCCGTTCCTGTTCAAGGTGCTGGCCGCCGACCGGGCGCTCTCCCTCCAGGTCCACCCCACCCGCGCCCAGGCCGAGGCCGGGTACGCGGCGGAGCAGGCCCGGGGCATCCCGGCGGACGCGCCGGAGCGGGTGTTCAAGGATCGCGGGCACAAGCCCGAACTCATCTGCGCACTCGGCGACTTCGAGGCCCTCTGCGGCTTCCGGCCGGCCGCCGCCACCGCCCGGCTGCTGGACGCGCTCGGTGTGCTGTCCCCCTGGGCCGCCGCCCTGCGCGCCCGGCCCGCCGAGGCCGTGCTGCCCGAGCTGCTGCGCTCCGGGCCGGACGCCTCCGGCGGCGAACTCGCCGCCGTCACCGAGTCCCTGCGCCGCACGGCGGCCGCCGGTGGACCGTACGGCGCGAGCTGCGCCGCGTACGCCCGCCTCGCCGAGGAGTACCCCGGTGACCGGGGACTGCTCGCCGCGCTGCTGCTCAACCACGTCCGGCTCGCGGCCGGGCAGGCGCTGTTCCTGGACTCCGGGGTTCCGCACGCCTACCTGCGGGGCGTGGGCGTGGAGTTGATGGCCAACTCGGACAACGTGCTGCGCTGCGGGCTCACCCCCAAGCACGTCGACGTGGACGGTCTGCTGGCGGTCACGTCCTTCCGGCCCGGGGAGCCGGAGGTGCTGGCGCCGCGCCGGATCGGGGACGCCCCGGGCTCCGGCTCCGGCGCGGGTGGTGGAACAGGCACCGGAACCGGCGTCGAGGAGGTCTTCCCCTCCCCCGCCGAGGAGTTCAGGCTCTCCCGCCTGCGCCCCGGCCCGGCCGCCGCCCGGGTCGACCTCCCCACCCCGCAGATCCTGCTCTGCGTCTCCGGGCAGGCCCGGCTGCGGGCGCCCGGCGGTGCCGAACTCCCCCTTCCGGCGGGCGCGTCGGCCTACCTGCGCCCGGGCGCCGGGCCGGTCGAACTGACCGGCCCGGGCGCCGAGCTGTTCCGGGCCACCACGGGGTAGCGGCACCCGACGGCCACCCGGACGGGCTCAGGCCGGCGCCGGGTGGCCGAACAGCAGGTCGTAGCCGTCCGGGAGTTGCTCGATCACCTGGTCCAGCAACTCCCCGGGGACCAGGTCGGCGACCGTGCTGAGCACGGCCCCGATGTCCCACTGCACCGTCGCCGGGGTCGCCCCGTCGATCCACCCCACCACGGCCTGCACGAAGCGTTCGGCGGTCAGCGGCTCGGCCGCGGGCACGGCGTCGCGCAGCAGCGAGGCGTAGCCGACGGGCAGCGCATCGGCGAGTTCGACCCGAGCGGACCCCACCAGGTGCTCACCGAGCAGGGCCAGTACGACCCGGGCGGCGTGATCCGCCTCGGCGTCGCCCCGGTACTCTCCGCGCTCCACGACGCGGGCGAGGAAGTCCTCCGAGGAGATGGTCATCGCGTCCTCCTTCCGGTCGGCGGGCTCCGGCCGGACCGGCGGCCTGCTCGCCCCGGGCCAGGAGGGGGATCGCAGCCCGTGACCACCGTGGGACGTACCGGTGCCCGTGCTGCTCAGCGTAACTCGCCCCGGCGCCTTCGGAACCGGCCTGCCGCCGTGGGCCCGCGGAACCGTGCCTGCGGACGGCCGGGACACCCGGCCGCCGGGGCTCCGGAATGCTCGGGGCGCGGGGAGGGCCGGGGGCGGCGCGGGGAGGGCCGGGGAGGCCGTGCGGCGGGGAACGCCGGCCCCGGCGGATCGGCGCCGTCGTCGATCACGCCGCCGGCCCGCGGCGGGGGCTCACCCCGCCGAGGCGTGGCACCGCCTGCGCGGCCGCCGGGACGGCACCATCGCACCGGCGGCCGCGCCGCCCGGTACGCGCTGCGCCGGGGTCGTCGGGGTCACCGCCGCCGCGGCCACCGTCGTGGCGGCACCCACCACCGCCGGGGCCGTCACCGTCGCCGGGGCCGTCACCGTGGTCGCCGCGGTCACCGTCGTGGCCGCCAGGACCGCCTGGGCGCGGGCCGCGTCCGCCATAAACGCCGAGAGAAAGATCCGCTCGGCCGGGCTCAGCGCCCGCGAGCGGCCGGATTCGCGGTCCCGCGCGACCACCACGGTCCGCGCCCGCATAAAGGTGAGCCGATCCCGGCAGACATTCACCTCGACCTGCACCGAACTGCGCCCCAGCCGTTCCACGGTGAGTCGCACCGACAGCGGCTCGGGCCGGTGGTGCAACTGCTCCAGGTAGTCGATCTCGTGCCTCGCGATAATGAATCCGGAGGAGAACAGCGATTCCCTCACCGCGGTTTCGTGGTGACGGAACAGGTCGTAAATCCCCTCCTGGACGTAGCCGACCAGACGGGCGTTGTTGATGTGCCCGTTCTCGTCGACGTCGCTCCACCGGGTCGGGCAGGACAGCACGTGCACGCCCGGCTGCACCGTGTTCACGGCCGGGTCAGCCCGGCACCGGCGGGGAGCAGCGCGCGCTGCAACCTGGCGTAGTAGCCGGAGTGTTCGGCCGCCATCCGGGCCGCGGTCCACCCTTCTTCGGCGGCCTCGGCGGCGGCCTGGACGACGAGGCTGTCCAGTACCGCGTCGACGGCGCGGCACAGATCGTGAACGGCGGCGAGCCGCTCGGTCACATCGGCCCCGCTTCCGGCGTTCCGGGACGGGAAGGCGGCCAGTGATTCCATCGCGAGCTGGAGATCGTCCACTCCGTCCGGCCGGTTTTCCGCAGGGAAATTCCGCATGTTTTTCTCCATGACTCATTCGGCCGTTACGGCCCAGTAGCTAGCGTTCGATTGCACCGGATCGGTGTCGACCCCCCGACCCCAAGACGCTATCCCAGCCGACCGGGGGCGACGGATGGTTTGCGGACCGCGACGGGAAACTGACCCCCATCGGAGTAGTTTGTCGGTGTACACAATATGCCCCATCAGCCGAATGCCGTCCGCATTTCGGGTGGTATCTCCGACGCGCGCACCGAGATCGGCACCCCGGAGTCCAAAGTCTGCTACCAGCCACTCCACCACCTCGCCTTGTACAGGTGCGTGCCGCGCAGCGACCGCGCCCCGTCGGGACGGTGCAGGGTGATCACCGAGGTGCACCAGTCGCACGGAGCGGCGTGCTCGGGCGCCACCGTGAGCAGCCGGCCGGTGTTGGGCTCGTCACCGACGCTCTTGACGTCCCGCTCGGCGGCCGGATCGGCCAGGTGCACGGCGGTGAAACGGTCGGTGGCCGGGTCGAAGCGCCACAGGCCGGTCAGCGTGGTCACCCAGAACTGCCCCGGAGCCGCCAGGACACCCGCCAGGTCGTGCCCGCCGTGCCCCGGCAACGGGCTGCTGCGCACCGCGGTGAGAGTGGGCGCGGCCGCGGTACCGCCCACCCTCAGCCCGGTCAGCGACGTGTCGCCGAGCACCCAGAGCAGGCCGCTCCGCCCGTCCCAGTGCACCCCGTGCGCGCCGGGCAGCGGGAACTCCGCGTACGCGGCGGCCCGCGGGCCCTGCGAGGCCGCGTACAGCCGCACCCAGCCGCCCGTGCTCGCCGCCACGGCCACGTTGCCGTCCGGCAGCAGCTCGATGCTGTGCGGGTTGACGGACGTCCCCAGGTCCGCCGCCCAGTGGACGCGGCCCACGGTGGTCTCCACGACGGCGGCCAACCCGCCGGAGGCCGTCGTCAGCAGGTAGCGGCGCCCCTGCCGCACACGGGACTTCGCCTCGTCCGGGTTCGTCCAGCTGCGCGCGGGCGTCAGATCCGCCAACTCCGGTGCCCGGTCGGCACTCCAGCCCCAGACCACCGGCAGCCGGCCCGGCCCGCGGTAGGCCATCAGCTCCTCGGCGCTCTGCAGCACCAGCACGCTCCGCGAGGCCTGGTCCACGACCGCCACCTGTCGGCCCGGCGACCTGGCCCACGCGCCGCTCCCGGGCACGCAGAGCAGCAGGGCGACCGCAAGGGCCGGCAGGGTTCTCCTCAGCACGCCTTCACCGTCGGTGCTGCGGGCCGAGTCCGCTCGGCGGCACGTCCGAACGGACCATCGACGCGGCGGCCGCGGACCGGGCGACGCCGTCGGCGGATGCGGCTCGTTCACTGTCATCCGCCCATCCTGGCCGGGCGACGGCACCGGCGGCCGCCGCCACACGGTCCGGCACGCCGGGCCGTCAACCGGGCGCTGACCGCACTCCTCCAGCGCCCGGTCGACGGGCCGGTGTTGGACGGCCCGTGCGGCGGCGACCCGGTGTTCGGCGGCCCGGCGCCCGGGGTCCCGACGTCCGACGGCTCGTCGTCCGGCGACTCAGCGCCCGGCGACCACGTCCGCGACCCGGGCGATCGGCGAGGTGGTGGCCCGCCCGGCCGACTCCTGCCGGTCGGCGGCGTGGTACGCGGCGTACATCGCGTGCACGCCCAGCCAGCGCAGCGGCTCCGGCTCCCAACGCCGCACGGTGTGGCCGACCCACGGCAGCCGGGTCAGCTCGGTGTCCCGGCCGAGCACCAGGTCCCGCAGGGTGCGGCCGGCCAGGTTGGTGGTGGTCACCCCGCTGCCGACGTACCCGCCCGCCCAGCCGAGCCCGCTCACCCGGTCCAGTTCGACGGTGGCACACCAGTCCCGGGGCACGCCGAGCACGCCCGCCCAGGCGTGGTCGATCCGGGCCTGCGCGGCGGCCGGGAAGAACCGGTCGAGGATCCGGCGGAGCTGGCGCACCGTCTCCACCTGGGTGCCGCCGTCCGAGTCCGTCCGCGAGCCGAACCGGTACGGCACTCCGCGCCCGCCGAGCGCGATCCGGTCGTCGGCGGTGCGCTGGGCGTACATGTACGCGTGCGCGAAGTCGCCCAGCAGCTCCCGGCCCTGCCAGCCGGCCTCCGCCCAGAACCCGGCCGGCAGCGGCTCGGTGGCGACCATCGCGGAGTTCATCGGCAGCCAGGTGCGCTTCTCGCCGCGCAGCCCGGCGGTGAACCCCTCGGTGGCGCGCAGCACATGGTCGGCGGTGACGGTCCCGCGCGGGGTGACGGCGTGGGGCTTGCGGTGGCCGGAGCCGGGCAGGATCGCGGTGACCGCCGTACCCTCGTACACCTCGACGCCCAACTCCCGTACGGTGCGGGCGAGTCCGCGGGCGAGGCGGGCGGGCTGGATGCGGGCGCCGTACCGGGTCCAGCAGCCGCCGAGGGTGCCGGCAACGTCGATCCGCTCCCTCGCCTCCTTCTCGCCGAGCAGCTCGACGCGCCCCTCGCCGTAGGCCCGCTCGGCCTCGACATGGGCGCGGAGGCGATCCAACTGCGGCTTGCTGCGGGCGACTTCGAGGACCCCTCCGCGGACGATGTCCGCCTCGATCCCCTCGGCCTCCGCCACGCCGACGACCTCACCGACCGCCTCGTCCATCACCCGCTGCATCGCCGCCGCGCGCTGCTGCCCGTACTTCCTGGCGAACGCGCCGCGGCCCGCGAAGCCGTTGTACAGCCAGCCGCCGTTGCGCCCGGAGGCGCCGTAGCCGCAGAAGCGCCGTTCGAGGACGGCGATCCGCAGGCCGGGGTCGGCCTTCTTCAGGTAGTAGGCCGTCCACAGCCCGGTGTACCCGCCGCCGACGACGCACACGTCGACGTCCCGGTCCCCCGGCAGTCCGGGGCCCGCCCCGGGCACTCCGTCCGCCGCGTACCAGAACGACACCTCACCGTTGACCGCCGCCACCGGAAACCTCCCACACCCTCGCCGACCTGCCCGGACGCTACCTCCGCGGGTCCGCCGCGGGCCACCCCCCACAGTGCAAGGATCGCCGCCGCCGATCAGCCACCCTGTCAGTCCCGGAGCAGGTCCAGGGCCCGCGTCCAGCTGTACGAGCCCGGCGTGAAGTCCGCGATCCGCACCCCCATCCGCCGCAGCTTCGCCAGGCTCTCCCGGTAGGCCGGGTGCGCCGCCTGCGCCGCGCTCAGGCAGGGCTGCACGGCGACCGGGACGCCCCAGCCGTACGACTCGCAGAGGATGCCGAGGGCGAGGGTGTCCGAGATGCCGAGGGCCCACTTGTTGATCGAGTTGAAGGTGGCCGGGGCGACGACGATCGCGTCCGGGTCCGGCAGCGGCCGCGGATCCCCCGGCCTGCGCCAGGCCGAACGGATCGGATGCCCCGTCCGCGCGACGATCGCGTCGGCGTCGACGAGCGCCATGGCGTTGGGGGTCGCCACCACCCCGACGTCCCAGTTCCGCTCCTGCGCGGCGGAGATCAGCTCCCCCACCCCGCCCGCGACCCCCGCCGCGCACACCACGACGTACAGCACCGGCTTCCTGCCCTCGGACACCCTCGGAATCCCCACGCTCGACCCACCTGCGGACCCCAGAACAGTAAGCTGCCCGCATGGTCCGCTCCGTGGTGTTCGACATCGGCGGACTGGGGCACCGCCAAGCCCTCCCCGGAGTTCTTCGACCGCCTGCGCGCCTGGGCCCCCGGCGACCCGCACGAGATCCTCTACGTCGGCGACCACCCCGCCAACGACATCACCCCGGCCCGGGCGGCGGGCCTGCGAACCGCCCACCTCCGCCGGGGCCACATCGGCCTCACGACCCGGGCCCCCGAGGCGGACTGGACGGTCGACTCGCTGACCGCCCTCGCCGACCTCCTCACGGGGCGGTAGCGTCCACCGGCCTCCCGCGGCCGTCGCACGCCGCGTCCGAACCCGTCCGCACCGGGCCCGCCCCCGCGCGACGGCGGAGGCGGGCCCGTCCCCATGGGCCTCAGGCCAGGATCCGAACGGGCGGGGCGATGGAGGGCGGGGAGCACCGGGGCGTGGTGGCGCAGACGGTGAGCGGTCTCGGGTGGGGGCCGTCGAGGATCCGGACGGACCAGAGCACGGGGTAACTTCCGCCGCAGATACCGCAGTTCGGGCGGGGCGGGGCCGCCGGCATCGGAGGCGCGCCGGGCGGCGGTGGGGTCGGCGGGGCGAGCGGTGGGGTCGACGGGGCGAGCGGTGGGGTCGGCGGCACGAGCGGGGGCGGCGGGGTGCCGGCCCACCCGGGGAGGTCCGGGGCGAGAGCCTGGAAGTCGTGGCCGCACTCGGAGCAGGTGTCGAGGACGGACTCGGTGCGCATGTCGCCGCAGCTCGGGCAGAAGGTGACCGGCTGCTCGTCGGCGTCAGTGCTCTCGCAGCGCACGCAGACGAAGTCGGGGTCGATCCTGGACCGTTGGAAGATCGACCCGAAGATCAGGAAGGGATTGGGCTCGCCGTCCTTCTCGTACGTCGTCTGCACGACGGAGGCGATCAGCTTGAGGCGGTTCTTGCGCTGCCGCAGCCGCTTGAGGTCCAGGTTCACCACCTTGGTCTGCCGGCAGGCGCGGCAGGTGCAGAGCGTGCGGACGGGCAGCCGCGAGCGGATGCCGAACTGGCGGTGCAGGAAGTCGAAGGCCGGGCGGTCCGCCTCGGCGACGGCCACCTCCACCGAGCCGAACCCGCCCGCACTGAGCCGGCCTTCCACCACGGCCGCCAACCGTGCGACGTCGGCCGCCAGCTGGTCCGGCACGCCCTCCGGCCGGCTGCCGATCATCACCGGGATCGCCAGCAGGGTTCGGGCGGTGGCCATGTCCATCGTGAGGTAGCCGGCCGGGGAGCGGAACACGATCCGCTCGATGCCCTCCCACAGCGCCGGGCCGGTGGAGCGGCGCCCGCCGGAGAGCCGCTCGGTGACGAGGGCGGCGACTCCGCCGACGAGGCGCTGCCCGGTCTCGTGGTGCCGGGCCAGCGTGTCGGCCCGGGGCCCGCTGGCCCACCACCGGGGCTGTGGGAAGCCCGCCCCGGCCGCCGCCGGATCCAGGCCGGTGAGGGCCTGGTCGAGGGCGCCCAGCGCGGCCTGGAAGGCAGCCACGTACGGGTCCTGGACACCCAGGGCGATCACCGAGACCGCCCGGTCCGAGAGGTGCAGGGACACCGCGGTGCGGTCGCCGTCGGCGGGCGCGAGGTGGAGACGGGCCGTCACCGGCACCTGGTCGGGCAGGAGCATCGCCGAGCGGACGGCGGAGCCGCGCCGGGCCTCCACCACGGTGGCCATCTCCGAGGTGATCTGGAAGCCGAGCGAGCGCAGCGCGTCCACGGCGGCGACCCGGACGCGCCCGGTGTCGGCGTGGACACGGCGTTCGGCGTCGAGCGTGATCGAGGCCAAGGTTCCTCCGGAGGAAGGGAATTGGTGAGCGGAGGCGGGAGCGGAGCGATCCCGGCGCGCAACCGTAGCGAAAACGCCGCGCCGGAGTCCCCCGCTATGTGCACGTATTGACCGGACACCCGGCCGGACCTGCCCGTATGCTCGGCCCGGTGCAGCCGTCTCCCGACACCCGTACCGCCCCCTTGACCGCGGCGTTCCCGGTCGCGCTCGCCGACGACGCCGAGGCGGTTCTCGCCCTCATGCCCGCTTCGCGGCTCCGGCCGGCCGGCCCGTTCCCGGTCGTCGTCGAGGGCGAGCGGGTGACCGTCCCCGGGCGTCTCTACCACGACGAGCCGCCCGCCGGGGCGGTGGCGCTGCTCCCGCCCCGGCAACGCCGGCTCCTGCACTGCCTGTACTCGCGGCACCATGACGGGACGGTCCGGCAGCGGCACCTGGCGGAGATCGTCGGCTCGACCGACCCGTGGGTCGTCCCGTTCGTCGTGCAGCTGGTCGGCGAGTACGTCCTGGAGATCCTGGTCGACATCCGGGACGAGCTGCGCTCGCTCGCCGCGCCGGGGTCCCCCGGACGGCTCGCCTACGGGCGGTTCCTCGTCGACAACCCCGCCTTCTTCGCCCGCACGCAACGGCGGGTGGTGAGCTACTGGAGCTGCTACCACCGCAGTACCCACCGCGACTTCCGGGCCTATCCGGGCTCCACGGTCCTCGACCTCCTGCGGTCCGCCGCCTCCGACCGGGCGGGCCGCCCCTGGCCGGACCTCACGCCCTCGGGAACGGGGTGAGGTGGCGCGCCCCCGTCCTTCTCCCGGCGGGCGGGGAGGCCGCGCCTACGACTCAGGGCGCGGCGTAGCGGGTGACGTTGGTGATCCGGCAGCTGACCTTGCCCGACACCTGCGCCGTTCCCGAGGCCTTCTGCACGGCGGCCTGGTTCGGGGCGAGGTTGCTGGTCGCGGCGGCGCCCTCGGCGACGCGCGTGCCGGAGGTGTCGGCGAACTCCAGCTGCACGATGTAGTTGCTGCTCCTGCCGCTGTGGTTGGTGATCCTGACCTCGGCCTCGGGCATCTTCAGCACGTCGTTGATCGCGCACTTGGTGATCTCGGCGTCCTTGGCGGCGTCACCACCGCCGACCGGGGCCGCGGCCGGCGGTGCGGCCGCGGGGGCGGTGTCGCTTGCGGCGGGTGCCGCCGGGGCGGGGACACTCCCCGTGGTCGGGGCGACGGCGGGAGCGGTGCTCCTGCTGCTGCTGGTGCTGAGGCTGGGGTCGCAGGCCGCCAGGCCGAGAACGGTGGCGCCGGCGGCGAGCAGGGTGAGGGTGGTGCGACGCATTGGTTCCTCTGGGGCGTGGTGCGGGCAATGGGAGCGACCGTAGCGAGCCCGCACTGTTCGGTGCGGACCGTGTGATGGATCTGTGACCGGTCCGGGACCTACCCGTCGGTCAGGACCGAACAGGGCGGCGGAAGTCCGCAAATACTTTCGAGCCCATAGTCGTTGACGAACCATCAGATCTTGCTTCGCCCCCAGGGCCCGACTCGCCTCAGTGCGGCTCCACCAGGGCCGCCGCGGCGTCGGCGCAGCCCCAGCTGAGAGTGACGCCGGCGCCGCCGTGGCCGTAGTTGTGGACGACCCGGCCGCCGGGGTCGGCTTCGAGGCGGGGGCCGCCGTGGCGGGCGGGGCGCAGGCCGACGGCGTGGGCGAGGACGCGGGCGTCGCGGAGTTGCGGGATGCGGGCCGTGCAGCGGGCGAGGATGGCCTCGGCGGTGGCCGGGTCGGGTGCGGTGTTCCAGTCGTCCGGCTCGAAGGTGCCGCCGAGGACGACGTCGGTGCTGCGGGGGTGGATGTAGGTGTAGCCGGCCGGGTCGTCCTGGATGCGGGTCGAGCTGGGCAGTCCGGGGTTGTGGACCAGGACGAGCTGGCCGCGCACCGGGTGCACGGCCGGGTCGTCGCAGAGCTTCCGGGCGCCGAGTCCGGTGGCGTTGACCACCACGGGGGCCCGGTCCAGGGCCTGGTCGAGGGCGTCGAGGCGGCGGTGGACGAGCTCGCCGCCGTTGTCGGTGAACCGGCCGAACAGCCAGGGCAGGTAGCGCGGCATCTCGACGGCGGGGGCGGTGAACGACCAGCCGTCCGCGCACTCCGGTCCGCGTTCGGCGGCCGTCAGCCGGCGCAGGTCGGGGACGGCGTCGCCCCACCAGGGCAGGCCTTCCGACTGCCGCTCGTGCTCCAGCATCCGGGTGCTGCGCATCGAGACGCCGGGTACGCCGTCCGCGGCCTGGCGGGCGAACTCGGCGAAGGCGGTCGCGGACCAGTCCGCCACCCGGCTGTCGGTGCCCGTGGCGACGGGGAACCAGACGGCCGCGGCCACCGCCGAGGTCGTCGACAGCAGGCCGTCGGCCGTCACCACGACCACCCGAAGTCCCTTCTCCTGCAGGCGGATCGCTGTGGTGAGCCCGATGATTCCGCTTCCGACCACGACGACGTCCATCGCGAACCCCTCCGTCCGAGGGCCGCCGACCCGATGTCGGCGGCCGTGTCCAGGTAAGCCGGTCGCGCCCGGTCCCGTCCAAGACCAGTTCTGCCCCCGGGCGATAAGGCGCGCTTATCATCGCCGGATGGACAGGCGGACGGATCTGCGGACGGATCTGCGGACGGATCTCCGGATGGATCTGCGCCGGATGCGCTACTTCTCCGTACTGGCCGAGGAGTTGAACTTCACCCGGGCCGCCGGCCGGCTGCGGATCGCACAGCCGGCGCTGAGTCAGCAGGTCAAGGCGCTGGAGCGGCAGCTGGGCGTGGAGCTGGTGGAACGCACCGGCAGGGGCTGCGCGCTGACCCCGGTCGGGCGGGCCGTCGCGGAGGAGGCCCGGCGGATACTGCGGGAGGTGGCGGCGGCCGAGGAGCGGCTGGCGGCGGTGGTCCAGGGGCGGGAGGGGCGGCTGCGGGTGGCGTACACCCGCTCCGCCCGGGGCGGGGTCTGCGACGCCCTGGTGACGGAGTTCCGCAACCGCTACCCCCGGCTGGACGTCGCCCTGCAGACCGGCTGGACCTCGCACAACGTGGCCGAGCTGCTGGCCGGGCGGCTGGACGCGGCGTTCGTCCGGCCGCCCTTGGACGTCCCCGGGCTCGACTGCCGGATCATCGCCGAGGAGGAGCTGCTGCTCGCCGTGCCGGCGGGCCATCCGCTCGCCCGCACCCGGGCCCGGATCGGCCGGCACCGGATCGCGGACGAGCCGGTGGTGCTGTGGCCGAGGGAGAACGGGCCCGGGATGCACGCGTTGATCACCGAGCAGCTGTGGCCGGGCCGCTCGCCCCGGATCGTGCGGGAGGAGCCGGACGACGAGCAGTTGCTGCTGGCGGTCGCGGCGGGGTACGGCATCGCGCCGATCCCGGAGGGCCGGGCCCGGGTGTTCCGGATTCCCGGCGTCTGCCTGCGCCGGCTCACCGCCCCGGTGCCGACGGTCACCCTGGGGCTGGCCCACGATCCCCGGACGGCGCCGCCGGCCGTCCAGCTGCTGCTCGCGATGGCCCCTTCCCGTCCGGCGCCGGGAGGGAGACCCGAACGGCCGTGATCCTGAACTCCGGGACTGCGGGGGCAGGGCCAACCAGTAGTGGTGGCACAATATCTGATTGATCGTCAGCTCTTGGCTGCCCCGGTGCCCGCCCCCGCGAACCGGGCGGGGGCGGGCACCGTCTTCGGAGGGCCGGTTCAGCCGATGGTGGAGCCGGTGATCGGGGCGGAGAGCTCGACGGTCTTGCCGTTCAGGCCGGTCTTGACGAACTGCCAGCTCAGGCCGGTGATGACGCCCTTGTCCAGCGGGGCCAGCTTGGCGAAGGCGGGCTGGCTGAGGTCGATGTGGGTGGAGTCGCAGGAGGGGCACTGGTCCTTCACCGGGACGGTGATGGTCTTGCCCTGGTAGCTGACCTTGACCGAAATGCCCTTGCAGACCGGGTCGTTGTTGGGGTTGGCGGTGGTCCACCAGGTGTGCGAGACGGCGACCAGCATCTGGGTGGCGGCGTTGATCTGGGTGCCGCAGGCGCCGTAGCCGGCGTCGTTGTAGTAGGTGGCCTTGCCGGTCATGGGCTTGTTGATCGGTATCGCGGCGCTGGCGGAGCCCGCGGTGAGGGCGATCAGGGCTGCTGCGGCGAGCGGGGCGCCCGCGAGGATCCTGAGGTTCTTGCCGATGGCGCGCATGGTTCGTTCCCTCCGGTTGCGGTGCAGGGCATGGGCAGGCACGGGCAGGCATGGGCATGACATGCGGAACTCGACACATTCGCACGACAGTTCGCCGACCGAATGCCCGCCCTTGTGGAGGAAACGTATGCACCCGTCCGCAAGGTGGTCCAGACCTCCACGATGTTGGCATGAACACAAGGCAAGCATCTTTACCAATGCGGCCGAAGGGGCGAAGATGCGTGACGGCCCCGCCACGGAAGGTGTTGACAGAACGTCACCCGCGTCCTTCGGAGGCCCCTCAGATGCGCACCTCGCTCGTCGCCCTGCTCCTCGGCACCGTCCTGCTCCCGGCCACCGCACCCGTCGCCGCCGGCGCGGCGCCCCGCGAGGTGAACCAGGGCTACAGCATCCCCGTCGCCGGCGTGACCGACCTCGGCGCGCTGCCCGTCCTCGGCAGCCTCGGGCTGGACTTCGCCCGCCTGCTCGGGCAGTAGCAGCCCGCGAGGCTGCCGCCGCCTTCGAGCGGCCGGGCCGCCCGGCGATGGTCCCCGATCCCCCACCAAGATCCCCCCGCCCGGGTTACCCTCGTCCCGCGCGGCTGCCCGGCCGCGCAGCCGACCGAGGGGGGAACGGATGATCGGGGACCTGCTGCCGGACGTCGTGGTGACCGAGGTGGCCTACGACGACCCGCCGGAGGCCCGGCTGGAGCCCGAGGAGGAGCCGGCCGTCGCCCGGGCCGTCGACAAGCGGCGCCGCGAGTTCACCACCGTCCGGCACTGCGCCCGGACCGCCCTCGCCCGGCTCGGCGTCCCGTACCGGCCGCTGGTCCCGGGCCTGCGCGGCGCACCGAGCTGGCCGGACGGCGTGATCGGCAGCCTCACCCACTGCGACGGGTTCCGCGCGGCGGCCGTCGCCCGGGCCGGCACCCTCGCCTCCGTCGGCATCGACGCCGAGCCCGCGCTGCCGCTGCCGGAGGGCGTCGAGGAGACCGTCGCGCTGCCGGTCGAGCGGGAGCGGCTCGCCAAGCTGGCGGCCGAGCACCCGGGCGTCCCGTGGGACCGCATCCTGTTCAGCGCCAAGGAGTCCGTCTACAAGGCCTGGTTCCCGCTGACCCTGCTGTTCCTGGACTTCAACGAGGCCGAGCTGGACCTCTCCCCCGACGGCACCTTCACCGCCCGGCTGCTGGTCCCGGGACCGGTGGTCGGCGGCCGCCGGATCGACGGCTTCGACGGGCGCTGGGCGGTCCGGGACGGGCTGCTCGCCACCGCGATCGCCGTCTCCCCCTGACGTCGCGCCGGGGTCGCCCCGGGCGTCTCCCGGACGTCCTCCTGAACCACCGTCGGCGCGGCATATCCTCGACCCCGTGACGGTGACCTATGTGATCGACGGCAACGAGATCAAGACCCTGGACGACTTCTGGGACGTGGTCGGGCGGACCATCGGCGAGGACGGCTACTTCGGCCGCAACCTCGACGCCTTCGCCGACTGCCTGCGCGGCGGTTACGGCACGCCCGAGGACGGCGACTGGGTCATCGAGTGGCGCCGTCACGAGGTCGCCCGCCGCAACCTCGGCTACCCGGAGACGGTCCGCCGGCTGGAACTGCGGCTGGCCCACGCCCACCCCACCAACCGGGCGCGCATCACCGCCGAGCTGGAAGCCGCCCGGGCGGGCCGGGGGCCGACGGTCTTCGACTGGCTGGTCCGGATCATCGAGGAGGAGCACCCGGGCGGCCTGCGCCTGGTCTGAGCCGCCCGCCCCGAGCCGCCCGCCCCGAGGCGCGCGGCCCGCGGTGCGCGGTGCGCGGTGCGTTCCCCGGCCCGCCCGGCTACAGCACGTCCGAGAGCCGGACGAAGCGCCGCCCCGCCGCCAGCAGTCCCGGCAGCGCCGCCGCCACCCCGGGGGCCGTGCCGCCGCCCGGGTGGTTCAGGTGGCCGATCACGATCGCGCCGGGCGGGGCGGAGGCGACCTCCTGCCGCACCTCGGCGGCCGGCAGCGTCGCCCCGCCGTCCCCGTTCACGGTGAAGCCCGCCACGCGCTGGCCCAGGTCGGCGACCACCCGGGTGGCGACGTCGTCGTAGTGCGCGGTGCCGGAGCGGAAGAACCGGGGCGGGTGCCCGAGCAGCTCCGTGAGCTTCCGGGCATTGCCCGCCACCTCGTCGTACACCTCGCCGACGTCGCCCGTGCCGGCGATGCCGTAGGCGGAGCGGCCGGTGACCGAGAGCGGGCGGTGGACGGTGCCGTGGTTGCCGATCTCGAACAGCGGGTCGGCGGCGAGCTGCTCGAACTCGTCCGGGTTGGCGTCGATCCAGCGGGCGTTCAGGAAGAGCGTGGCCGGCACGCCGTGCGCCCGCAGGGCGTCGATCAGGTCGGCGTCGTAGCCGTTGCCGCGGGGGCCGCCGCAGGCGTCGAAGGTGAGCGCCATGGCGCTCTCGCCCTCCGGCAGCTCGGTGATCACCCCGGACACCTCCAGGCCCCACTCGCTCGGGGCCAGCGCGCCGTACCGCTCGACCGTCTCGGCCCGGGTCGGCTCGTGCGGGGGCTGCTTCGCGGGTTCCGATGCCGAGGTCGGCGCGGGTGTCGGCGCGGGTGTCGGCGCCGGCGTCGGGTCCGGCCCAGGCGTCGACGCGGCGGCGGCCTCGGCGGGCCCGGCGGGCGGTATCGCCGAGGGCGAGCCGGTGCCCGACGTCCGGCCACCGCACCCCGCCAACGCGCCTCCGGCCACCACCATGAGCAGCACCCGCCGGCTCACCGCCATGCCCGTCTCCCATCCGCGCGATTTCTCATATAAACCGATGACATGACTATGAACCGACCAATCGTCACTCCCCGCAACTCGCCCCCGCCCCCGCCCGGCGCCTCTTCACCGAGCCGCCCCGCCCCGGTGGGCCCCGACTCACCCCCGGTTCACCCGCCGGGGTAGGCACGCGAGCGACCCGCCCGCCCCGACCCGGAGGCCTCGATGCCGACCGACCCCAGCACCCCGCGCCCCGACCAGCCGACCTCCCGGCCCATCGACCCGCCGGCCCCGCAACCGACCCCGCAACCGACCGCCCCGTGCACCGACCAGCCGGCCCCGCAACCGGCCGCCGGGCCCGCCCGCCGTGACCTGCTCCGCACCGGACTGGCCACCGGCGCCGCCACCGCCCTCGGCCTCGCCGCCGCCACCGGCCGGGCGGACGCCGCCCCCGCCGACGGCCCCGGCGCCACTCCCCCCGACCGCACCCTCACCCTCACCGGCCACCTGCCCACCGGCTCCCCCGACTTCGTGTACCTCCCGGTCGAGGTCCCCGAGGGCGTCCGCGAGCTGGCCGTGTCCTACGGCTACGACAAGCCCCCGGTCCCGGCCGGCACCCCCGGCAACTCCTGCGACATCGGCCTCTTCGACGAGCGCGGCACCGACCTCGGCGGCCCGGGCTTCCGCGGCTGGTCCGGCGGCTTCCGCACCGGGTTCAGCCTCTCCCGCGGCGCCGCGACCCCCGGCTACCTCCCCGGCCCGATCAACCCCGGCACCTGGCACGTGGTCCTCGGCCCCTACCAGGTCGCCCCGCAGGGCCTGGAGTACCACGTCGAGGTCACCCTCCGGTTCGGCCCGCCCGGGCCGCGGTTCACCCCGCACTACCCGGCGGAGCGGGCCCGCGGCCGCGGCCGGGCCTGGTACCGGGGCGACTGCCACCTGCACACCGTCCACTCCGACGGGCGGCGCAAGCCCGAGGAGGTGGCGGCCGGGGCGCGCGCGGCCGGCCTGGACTTCATCGTCTCGACCGACCACAACACCAGCGCCTCGCACGCCGTCTGGGGCCCGCTGGCCGGCCCCGACCTGCTGATCCTGCCGGGCGAGGAGATCACCACCCGCAACGGCCACTGGCTGGCCCTCGGCCTGGAGCCCGGCCAGTTCGTCGACTGGCGCTACCGCTCGCGCGACGAGGAGTACCCCCGCTTCGTCCGCCAGGTCCACCGGGCCGGCGGCCTGGTCGTGCCCGCGCACCCGTACTGCCCGTACGTCGCCTGCCAGTGGAAGTTCGGCTACGAGGAGGCCGACGCCGTCGAGGTGTGGAACGGCCCGTGGACGTACGACGACGAGTCGGCGGTGGACACCTGGGACGGCCGGCTCGCCGTCGCCCTGCGCGAGGGCCGCTCCTGGCTGCCCGCCCTGGGCAACAGCGACGCGCACAGCGAACCGCAGGTCATCGGCTCCCCCCACACCGTGGTGCTGGCCGAGGACCTCACCCGGGACGCGATCCTCGACGGGCTGCGCGCCGGGCGCAGCTGGCTGGCCGAATCCTCGGCCGTCGAGGTGGACCTCACCGTGACCGGGCACGGCCGCCGGGTGGGCATCGGCGAGGAGCTGACCGTCCCGGCCGACGCCCCGCTGGACGTCCGGCTCACCGTCTCCGGCGTGCCCGGCGGGACGGTCCGCCTCCTCACCGACGAGGGGCAGATGCACCAGGAGTCGCTGCCCGCCGACGGCGCCGGCACCGTGGTCTGGCGCACCACCGCCTCGCTCGCCGCCTACGTCCGGGCCGAGGTCCGCCACCCGAAGGCGGACGGCACCCCGGGCAGGGGCAACGCGATGGGCCCGGACCTGCCCTGGGGCCCGATGGCGGCGCTCACCAACCCGGTCGTGCTGCGCACCGGGGACCGGTAGGGGCCCGCGGCGGGCGCCCCGACCGCCCGCCGGACCGTCACCGACCGACCACCGCCCCGCCACCGCCCGCTCGCCCACCGGTCTCCGAGCGCTCGCCCACCGGTCCCCGATCGATCGGCGAGCACCCCTCCGACCCGCCCAGGAACCGGATGGGGGACGACTCGGGCCACCCGTTTGGACTAGGTTGATCCCCGAAACGCATCAGTCGTAGGGACGAGGCGGTCGGTTGTCCGGATCTGGGCCGACCAGCTCCTTCGCACTCCGACCGCCCCGCCCCGGCTACCCGCCCCTCCCCGGCCCGCGAAGGGATCAGCAGCTGTGAACCGTACGACCGTAGGTGGGCCGGAGCTCGGGGGCGGCCTGGGCGCCGGGGGCGTCCTCGTCCTCGTCGACCCGGCCGGGGCCGGGGACAGCCCGGTCGCGGAGCTGCTCGCCCGGGAGCTGAACCCGAGCGTCCACCTGCGGACGGACGACTTCCTGCGGGTCATCCGCAGCGGCCAGCTCCCGCCCCACCTGCCCGAGGCCGGGCGCCAGAACGCCACCGCCCTGGCCGCGGCCGCCCAGGCCGCCTTCGCCTACGCCACCCGCGGCTACCAGGTCGTGGTGGAGGCCGCCGCCGTCCCGGCCACCCTCGACACCTTCCGCCGCGAGAGCCGCGCCACCGGCGCCGCCCTCCACTACGTCGTCCTCCAGCCCGGCCCGGCGTCCGAGGACAGCACCCACAGCCTCGACACCACCGCCCTCACCCCCGAGGCCACCGCCGACTCCGTCCTCACCGCCCTCACCCGCCGCACCCACCTCCTCGGCTGGTAGGCCGGCCCGCCCCTCGGACTCCGCGGGCCTCCGCGGCGCCGTCGGCGGCCGCCCCTACGCCCCCACCGTGCCGTCGATCGCCTCGCGCAGGAAGTCGGCGTGCCCGTTGTGCCGGGCGTACTCGTGGATCAGGTGGAGCATCACCAGCCGCAGCGACACCTCGGCGTCCCAGCGCGCCTGGTAGCCGGTGACGTCGAGGGAGTCGGCGGCGAGCTCGATGCGGCGGGAGTGCTCGACCTCGGCCTGCCAGGCGGCGAAGGCCTCGGCGCGGGTGGCGCCGGCGGGGTCGTACGCGGCCTGGTAGTCGCCGTCCCCGGACCAGACCAGCGGCAGGTCCTCGCCGTCGATCACCCGGCGGAACCAGGCGCGCTCGACCTCCGCCATGTGCCGGACCAGTCCGAGCAGGCTGAGCGTGGAGGGCGGGCTGGAGCGCAGGCGCAGCTGCTCGTCGGTCAGGCCCTCGCACTTCAGGGCGAGGGTCGCCCGGTGGAAGTCGAGGAAGCCGCGCAGCATCTCGCGCTCGCCGCCGGTCAGCGGCGGGGCGGGGCGGTCGTCGGGGACGTTCACGGTGTCGTTCTCCTCGCGGTGGTCGGAAATCCTCGCGGACTGTAGCGAACCGTCCGGCCCGTCCGAAGCTATTTTTTTCCGCGCCCCGCACCCGGCTGTCACATCCGTGCGCCCTGCGGTGTCCTCATGCCCGGCAACACGGCACCACGGCACCACCACAACACGGCAACCCGCCGAACCACCGACCCGGGAGGACACCATGGCACTGCGACTGCCGAAGGCCCAGCTGCCCGCCGAGCTGAGCGAGAACATGATCAAGGGTTTCGGGGCCGCCCTCGAACCCGTCGAGGCGATCTGGCACAACCCCGGCGTCGCCACCGCGAACCTGGACTTCTCCCGCCGGATCGCCGAGTGGGACGCGCTCGACGAGAGCCTCAAGTCCTTCGCCCACATGGCGGTGGCCGCGCAGGTCGGCTGCGGCTGGTGCCTGGACGTCGGCTACTTCCAGGCGCAGAACCGGGGCCTGGACCTCGCCAAGGCGAGCCAGGTGCCGAACTGGCGGGCGGCAGAGGTGTTCACGGCGCTGGAGCGCGAGGTGATGGAGTACGCCGAGGCCATGACCGTGACCCCGCCGGCCGTCACCGACGAACTGTACGACCGCCTGCTGGACCGGCTCGGCGCGGCGGCCATGGTCGAACTCACCGCCTACGTCGCCTTCGTCAACATGGCCACCAGGAACAACACCGCGAACGGCGTCCGCTCCCAGGGCTTCTCCGACGCCTGCGGGATCCCGCTGGCCCGGCGCACCGCCGCCGTCGACGACGCGGCCGGGGCGTCGCCGGCATGACCGAGGACCCCTTCGTCACCCACCGCGGCCTGCTCTTCACCGTCGCCTACGAGCTGCTCGGCTCCGCCGCCGACGCCGAGGACGTGCTGCAGGAGTCCTGGCTGCGGTGGGCCGGGGTCGACCGCGGGCAGGTGCACGACCCGCGGTCGTACCTCATCCGGATCGTCACCCGCCAGGGCCTCAACCGGCTGCGGACGCTGTCCCGCCGACGCGAGCAGTACGTCGGCGAGTGGCTGCCGGAGCCGCTGCTCACCAGCCCCGACGTCGCCGAGGACGTGGAACTCGCGGAGAGCGTCTCGTTCGCGATGCTGACCGTCCTGGAGACCCTCGGGCCGACGGAACGGGCGGTGTTCGTGCTCCGCGAGGTCTTCGAGCTGCCGTACGAGGAGATCGCCGAGGCCCTCGGCAAGACCTCGGCCGCCGTACGGCAGGTCGCCCGGCGGGCCCGCGGGCACGTGGCCGCCCGCCGGCCCCGGGTGCGGGTGAGCCGCGACGAGCAGCAGCGGGTGGTGGAACGGTTCCTGGCGACCCTGCGCACCGGGCGGCTGCAGGACCTGATGGAGGTGCTGGCGCCGGACGTCGTCCTGATCGCCGACGGCGGCGGGATCGCGGCGGCCGTGACGGCCCCGGTGCACGGGGCCGAGGCGGTGGCGGCACTGCTCGCGCGCACCGGGCGGCTGCCGGTCGCCCTCGAGACCACCACGGTGTGCCTCAACGGCGCGCCGGCCGGGCGGATCGACATCGGCGGCGAGCCCTCGGTGGTGAGCCTCGCGGTGGAGGACGGCCGGATCACCCGGGTCTACATCGTGCGCAACCCGCGGAAACTGACCCGGATCGACGCACCGGCCGACCTCACCCGGTGACCGCCCCCGGTCGCGGGGGGGGGGGGGGCCCCCCCCGCGCCCCCCCCCCCCCCCCCCCCCCCCCCCCCCCCCCCCCCCCCCCCACCCCCCCACCCCCCCCCCCCCGCCCGGGGG